>PAUP01000001.1 GCA_002712765.1 Cytophagaceae bacterium
AGCGTCGTAAAATCAAAACTGTTGTTGTAGTAATTGGCAATGAGTCTTGCCGTTGCTATATCTTCCACCTCGGCAGTTGTTTTTGTTCTCTTTGTGCTTCCACATGCTATGAGTAAAAGCATGCTTGCTAACAGGGCCAGTTTTCTCATTAGTCAATTTGAGATTTGAGGGTCTGTGCTTTTTTAAAATACATCGCGGCTTGGGCTGTATTCCCTTTGGCGGTGTATGCCTCTCCCAATTGCTGATTAAAATCTGAGGCCATCTTTTTGTTATCGATAATATAATCCAATCCAATTTCTAAGGTTTCTATGGCCGCATCGTAGCTGCCACCTCCAATAAGCCCAACTCCTTTTGTCAAGTACAACAAAGGCTGAGAAGGAAAGAGCTCTAAGGCATCTGAAGATAATTTTACCGCAGGCTCAAAAGCTTTGGTGTCAAGTTGTAACAAGACGGTATTTTTTATGAGCTCGAGATTGTCGGCATCGGTCGCGAGGGCTTTTTGATAAAACGTCAAACTCTTTTGCTTATCGCCTTTTTTGAGATAATAGGCCGCCAGTTGTTCATAGACATTGGCATCTGTGACCTGCGTATCAAATAAGGCTATGGCCTGATCTAATTGCGGCTGATAGGTCGGGTTATCGTTTACAAAGAGCAAAAAGTCATTTAAAACGCGGTGCTTGGCCTTTTCTTCCATCGTGGTACTGCGCAATACCCGATTCATAGAAGTGATAGCAGCGTCTACCTTATCGTCTTTTAGATAGAATTTGTAGAGCGCTAGATGGACCTCGTCTGCATCCGGATTAATTTTCTGGAGGGCTAAAGCCGTTTCGTAGGCTTTGGCATCATTGCCCTGCTCGCTGTATAAAAAAATCAATTTGAGATAAGTGGCTTCGTCTTTTGGATTTGCCGCCAAGGCCGCTTCTTCAGCTTCGGTTTGCAGTTGTGTAGACCCAGAGACTTGGTATATCCTAGCGCGTAAACGCTGGCGATAAATATCCTGACCCTTTTCATTATCTAATTCGTCCAATAAAGCAATAGCGTCTTTGTAAAGTTTGGTCTGTAGGTAAATACGCGCCAAATCTTCTTTGTATTGCGTGTCAAAGGCAATGAGCTTTTTGACGGTCTGGGCTGCTTTTTCGTAATCACGGGTTTTGTAGTAGACGTCGTAAAGCAATACCAGCACTGGCTCTCTATTAGGTTCAAGTTCTAATGCTCGTAATAGGTCCTGTTCGGCACGATCAAATTGTTTTAGGGCGCCTTCATTTTTGGCGCGTTCAAAATATAAAAATGCCTTGTCGGGTTCTTGATCGATACATTTGTTAAGTGCCGATATCGCACGATCGTGATTTTGAATGGCCTTTTGCTTTAAAGCTTCAAAAAACAACTCCTGAAATTGGTCAGATACGTCTTCCAGGTCATCTACATTTTCATCGGCAAAGGGTGTGGGCTGTTGGGCATACATTTGCTTTCGCGAAAGCATGCTCAATCCCACTAAAAGTATAAGTAATAAACGTTTTTTATACATAATGCCTTTTTTTACTGTAGCGGCCTATTCTAAAACGGTATAGTCTCCCAAACTCACTTGAGTAAAGTTACCATCATAACGTACATGATTGCCGATCATTGCTTTTTCCAATTGTACATTTTTTAAAATGCTATTGGACTGAATTAAACTGTTTTTGATCGTACTATTGACAATTTTTGTGCCACTTCCCACCGAAACATAAGGCCCAATGGTCACATTTTCTAAAATGACATCCTCCCCTATAAAACAAGGCGGAATAATACTCGCATTATCCAAATGTGCCGAGGTTGCGACTAGTGGCTCTCCGTCTTCATGCAAAAACCCAAGCATTTTGGCGTTGGTCTCTACGGTGACGGCCTTATTACCACAATCCATCCACTCGTCTACGGTGGCTGTTTTAAAGATACGGCCATCGGCCATCATTTTTTTGATACCATCGTTTATTTGGTATTCGCCACCATTCATGATGTTTTCGTCGAGCACCTCAAGCAGCTTCTCTTTAAGAACGGAAACATCTTTAAAATAATATATACCTATAACCGCTTGATCAGAAACAAAGCTCGATGGTTTTTCGACCAGCTCTATTATCTGCTCTTTCTCATTGAGTTTTACCACCCCATAGGCTTCCGGGTTTTCTACTTTCTTGGTCCAGATCACACTATCGGCTTCTGGATCCAGATCAAAAGTAGCTCTAATTAAAGTGTCGGCATAGGCGATAACTGCAGGCCCCGACAGGGATGGTGCCGCGCTCATTATGGCATGACCTGTACCCAAAGGCTTGTCTTGCCTGTAGATAGATGCCTTGGCGCCCAAATCTTGCGCCAATGCCTTTAAACTGCTTACTACATCTTCCCCAAAAAATGCAGGATCTCCAAGCACAAAGGCAATTTCGTCTACTTTTTGATCCAATACTTTGGCAATATCGCGTACCAAGCGGTGTACTATGGGTTGCCCTGCTACAGGTATTAAGGGTTTGGGTACGGTTAAACTATGTGGTCTGAGGCGGGATCCGCGTCCGGCCATAGGAACAATTATTTTCATTGTACTAATATTTGGAAGTTGACTACGATTATTTTTAATATGCAATTTATTTTACCCCTGTACTGCCAAAACCTCCTTTACCTCTTACTGTCGTGGTAAGTGAGTCTACAGCGTCCCATTGGGCGCGTTCGTGCTTGGCGATGACCAATTGGGCTATGCGCTCTCCATTTTCTACAGTAAAAGCTGTGTCAGACAGGTTGACCAGGATGACTCCTATTTCGCCTCTATAATCGGCATCGATAGTGCCAGGAGCATTGAGTACGGTTATGCCTTTTTTGGCGGCGAGACCACTTCTTGGACGTACCTGAGCTTCAACACCTACAGGAAGTTCTATAAATAGACCCGTAGGGATAATAGCGCGTTCTAAAGGGGTTAATGTCACTGGTGCCTCTAGCTGAGCTCTTAGATCCATACCTGCGCTTGCCTCGGTTTCGTAATGTGGTAAATCGTGATTGGAGGTGTTGATAACCTTAACTTTCATTTCCTTGCTTTTTTATAAGACTATTTTTGACGGAGTAATTGTTTAAAAAAATCCTTTTCTTTCAGGACGATCACACCAATTAATACCGCTGTCATCATCGCTCCTACAAGATACAGTTGCCAGCTCCCGATGCCAAAATAATCGCGAAAAAAATAGAAAAAGACAGACGAAAAAACCACCGATAACAAGATATATGTGACCAGATTGCCCAAATCATAAGGGATNGGATAGTGNTTGCGTCCTAAAACATAAGAAATGACCATCATCACCCCATAAGCAANACAAGTTGCTACAGCNCTAGCCATATATCCAAATCGTGGTATAAAAGCAAGATTAATGGCGATGGTTGCTATGGCTCCTANNATAGANATATAGGCCCCAAATTTAGTACGGTCTGTGACTTTGTACCACACCGAAAGCGTTTGATAAATCCCGAAAAAGAAAAAGGCAAATAGTACTAAGGGCACTACATCCATAGCTTCCCAATAACCTTCTTTGCGTATGAGCAATGGTTTGATCAAATCGACCAAAACGATATACACAAATAAAGCAATGGCTCCCAAGGCTACAAATACCTTGGTAATATGAGCGTACATTACTGTGGCCTTTTTGTCCTTAGACTCGCTAAAGAAAAAGGGCTCAACTCCTAATTTGAACGCGGTGGCATAAAGGGTCATCCCTATCGCTAGCCGATAACAGGCGGTGTAAATACCTACTTGTTCTTTGGCAATAGCTTCAGGTGATAACCATTGAAGCAGTATCTTATCAAAGGTTTCATTTACAGCAAAAGCTAAACCAGCAATGAGTATTGGAAACCCGTAACCCAACATTTTTTTCAATAATTGAGTGTCAAAACTGCTGCTAACAAAGTATACTTTTGAGACCAGGAGTAGAGTAATGAAACTAGCGCCAAAAAAAGCGATAAAAAAGAGTTCGATTTTGTCTGAAGGTAGCCATTGATTTAGCCCCGCCATTTCGGGCAACCATATAAGAAATAAAGCCGCTGTTCCTGTAGAGATAATCACATTGAGCAACTTAATCTGAGCATAGGTGACAGATTTTTTACGAGCGCGTAAATGCGCAAAAGGTATGACCATTAAAGTATCTAGAGTAATAATGCCGATAACCCAACGCCAATAGCGCGCACTAATGGCTGTAGCACTTTCTATAGGGTCTAAAAAAAGAAAGGCGAAAACGGCAAATACAGCGCTGGTCAGTAGTAAACTGATGAGTGCTGTACTCAAAACCCGATGCTGCTGGTCACTATGACTATAAAAACGGAAAAAAGCCGTCTCCATGCCATAAGTGAGCACCACATTGCAAACAATGATCCAAGAAAAGACCAGTGAAACTTCTCCAAAGGCGCTTTCGCTGGGTAAATAGGCGGTGAGTAAAGGCGTAAGTAAAAGCGTAAGTAACCGCGGTAAGACCGTCGATAACCCATAGATAAAGGTATGCTTGAAAAGACTGTTAAGCGAACTCAAATCAGGTCGGTTTTTTTCATTGTAAAGATGCTAAATGTATGCCTCAAAACTATCCTTTGTCAATTTTGCCTTGTGGTGGGATTCCAGGACGGGGTATGCTTTCCTTTTCTATGACATTTTTTATAATGGTGTAATAGGGCTTCCCCTTGTCTAAAAATTGAATACCTACTTCTTCGGAGCTCAGCTCGAATGGAAAACGCTCTTGTGTTGGTGGTGTATTTGTTTGTTCTTGTATAGGATCGGCGTGAAGGGTCAAATCGCGCTCCCTATTGAGATGGGTCTTAAAACGCGCAATAAATACCCCGTCTTCTATCTTATCAATAGGAGCCGTATTATTTCTAAAGTATGCTTTTTCTAATTGAATGTCTTGAGGTATTTTAGAAATTGGCATGTATAAGTCAATACCCGAACCTCCACCTTGTACTCCGGCGATCCATTGCTCAAAGTACACCTCGGCTATTGTAAAAGGAGGCTGCCCTACTAATTTCTGGCCACTGCTACACTGCGTCAAACCAAAGAGAATAAGAAAGTACATACAAAAGCTGAACAATGATTTCGACATAGTACCAAAATTAAAAATTGTTGGATTAAAGGCTAAAGGTATTAAAACTACGATAGTAATAAGATGTTGTGTGAAACCACACTATAAAAAAAGTAAACCCCGCAGATAAGGACATCTCGGGGTTTACAACTCAAACCAAAATATTGTGAAGAAAGTGTTGTAAATATATCGCTCATAGCTGCTATGGCGGTCATCCCCGATAATTGTTTCCCTTTTTTGTTCTTAAATGCTGGCTCCTAAAAATGAAAAAAAGACCTTTTTTAATAGTAAAAAAGGTCTTTTGAAATATATTGGTTTATCTATTTTAGGTTTCTGCTATAAGACTTACAGCGCTTAGTTATTTAAAGCCTCGGCTCCTCCAACAATCTCTAAGATCTCATTGGTAATGGCTGCCTGACGGGCTTTGTTGTACTGTAGCTTCAAGGCATCTCTTAACTCTGTAGCGTTGTCGGTTGCTTTGTGCATCGCCGTCATACGAGCGCCGTGCTCACTCGCTACCGAGTCGCGTATACCCTTAAACAATTGCGTTTTTAAGGCCTTAGGAATTAACCCATCCACGATCTCTGGCTTTGATGGCTCATAGATATAATCGGCGGTGGTAGTGCCTTCTGAAGCAATTGGTAATATGGGTAAAAATTGCTCTACAGTCACGATTTGAGTAGCCGCATTCTTAAACTTATTGTAGATCACTTCAATTTTATCTACTTCACCAGTTGCAAAACGCTGCATCAAATCTTCGGCAATAGCTGCTACATTATCAAAGGTCAAATCGTCAAAAACTTCATTGTTATTAAAAACAACTTGATGATCTCTTGACAAAATATCGTCGGCCTTCTTTCCTATAGTAACTAGGCTTACCTGCTGGTTAGCATACTTGGTCGTCGCCAAGTGTTTTGCTTCTTTTACTATGTTAGAATTAAATGCTCCTGCCAAGCCTCTGTTAGAAGAAATGACTACAAGAATTACCTTCTTCACTTCGCGATCTTCGGCATAGTTGCTGCCAGAATCGCTGTCCAAACCTGCACTCAAATTTTGTAAGAGTTCGGTCAGTTTATCAGCATAGGGACGCATTGCTGTAATAGCATCCTGCGCTTTCTTCAACTTTGCAGCCGATACCATTTTCATGGCAGAGGTAATCTGCATCGTAGAAGATACCGAGGATATTCTATTTCTAATTTCCTTAAGATTTGCCATTGGCGCTCTTGTTAAGGGTTAATGGTTACCTAAATTCCTCTGAGAGGATACTCATACACTAGCGAATTAGCTTTCCCAATGGTGTACCACTAAGACTGCTTTCGCGAAAGCGTGTGATTAATTATACTTAGCCGAAAGTTCCTTAGCAACACTCGCAAGTGTATCGGTCACTTCATCGGTTAATTTACCAGCCTTTAAAGTATCTAAAATGCCTCTGTGTTTAGCGTTCAAGAATTCTAAGTAATCTCTTTCAAATTCTTTGATCTTATCTACAGGTACATTGCTCAACAAGTTCTTAGAACCTGCATAAATGATAGCGATTTGATCTTCTACCGTATACGGGTCATTTTGAGCTTGCTTTAAGATCTCAACGTTACGCTTTCCTTTCTCGATTACGTTTAAGGTAGCTGCATCAAGGTCTGAACCAAATTTGGCGAAAGCCTCCAATTCGCGGAACTGTGCTTGATCGAGCTTTAAGGTACCCGATACTTTTTTCATCGATTTGATCTGAGCGTTACCTCCTACACGAGATACCGAGATACCCACGTTAATTGCAGGACGTACCCCAGAGTTAAATAAATCTCCATCCAAGAAGATTTGTCCATCTGTAATCGAGATTACGTTTGTAGGAATATAAGCAGATACATCACCAGCCTGGGTTTCGATAATAGGAAGGGCCGTTAAAGAACCACCACCTTTTACGATTGGCTTAAGACTTTCTGGCAAGTCATTCATGTCTTTTGCGATATCATCATCGGCAATAACTTTTGCCGCACGCTCTAACAATCTCGAGTGTAAGTAAAATACATCTCCAGGATATGCCTCACGTCCCGGTGGACGACGCAATAATAGCGATACCTCACGGTATGCCACCGCTTGCTTTGACAAATCATCATAGATAATCAAGGCTGGACGACCCGTATCACGGAAATACTCTCCAATGGCCGCTCCGGCAAATGGAGCATATACTTGCATAGCTGCAGGATCAGAAGCATTTGCTGCTACTATCGTAGTATAAGCCAAGGCTCCAGCGTCTTCCAATACCTGTGCGATGTTTGCTACCGTAGAGGCTTTTTGCCCAATAGCAACATAAATACAATACACAGGCTCACCAGCATCATAAAATTCTTTTTGGTTGAGGATAGTATCGATACAAACCGTAGACTTACCCGTTTGACGGTCACCAATTACTAACTCACGTTGCCCTCTACCTACAGGAATCATCGCATCAATAGATTTGATACCTGTTTGTAATGGCTCTGTTACCGGCTCTCTAAAAATAACCCCAGGGGCTTTACGCTCCAAAGGCATCTCATAGGTCGTTCCTGCTATTGGACCTTTTCCATCAATAGGAAGACCTAGGGTGTTTACAACACGACCCGTAATCCCTTCTCCTACATTAATAGAAGCGATACGTTGGGTACGTTTTACAGTAGCTCCTTCGTTGATTCCTGTAGAAGGGCCTAAAAGTACCACCCCTACGTTATCCTCTTCAAGGTTCAATACGATACCTTCCAAACCGCTTTCGAATTCTACTAGCTCCCCGTACTGTGCGTTCGAAAGCCCGTAAATACGAGCAATTCCGTCACCTACGGTTAATACTGTTCCCACTTCGTCCAAAGAAGCGGATGCTTCGAAACCTGAAAGCTGCTGTTTTAAAATTGCTGAAACTTCTGCTGGTTTAACTTCTGCCATTTTATTATCTATTTATCGCTTTCGCGAAATTTACAATTCAATCTAATATGCTACCACTGCCGAGTACAACTCGAAAGAAGTATTATAAACTATTACTAAATTCTCTTTTTAACTTACTCAACTGTGTCGCTATACTCGCATTGTATTGCGTATCGCCAACACGTAAGACAAAACCACCTAAAATGCTCTCATCTATAATATTGTCGAGCTTTACCTCTGTACTTCCTGTCAAAGACTTCACCTTGTCCAGTACTTTTTGTTCTAATTCTGGAGTAAGTGGCACTGCTGTGGTCACTGTGGCAGTTTGTATGCCTTTGCTCTGGTTATACAATGTGATATAACTCTGGGCAACATCTCCTATTAAACTAGCGCGCTTATTGTCTATTAAAATATCGACAAGCCCAATAGTTTCTTTTGAAGCCGCGCTAAATACTTGACGCAGGATGGCTCTTTTATCTTCTCCCTTTACAACAGGACTTTGTAAGGCCACGCGCAAGTCTTTACTCTGGTTTAAAGTAGCGACTACTGTCTTCATATCTTCCAATACAGCCGACACATTCCCGCTGTCTTTTGACAAGTCGAGAATCGCTTTTGCGTATCGGTTTGCTGCTCTTGTACTACCCATTGGGAATTAGTTTAAGGTGGCTTGACCTAGCATCTCATCTACAAGACCTAGTTGTTTTTGTTTGTCTGAAAGCTCGCTTTTTACCACTTTTTCTGCAATTTCTACAGATAGTGCAGCAACCTGACCTTTAAGATCTGCAATTGCCGATTTGCGTTCTGCCTCAATAGCGGCTTGTGCCTGAGCAATCATTTTGTCTGCCTCAGCTTTTGCTTCACCTTTGGCATCTTCGATCATCTTGGCTTTGATCTCACGAGCATCTTTAAGCATTGCTTCGCGCTCTGCTCTGGCTTCTTTGATCAATTTCTCATTATCGGCTTGAAGGTTTTGCATTTCCTTCTTTGCATCTTCGGCCGAGGCTAAAGCGCTTCTAATTCCTTCTTCACGGTCATTTACTGCATTGAGAATAGGCTTCCAAGCAAATTTGCGAAGTAAGAAAAGTAAGCCCACAAAAAGTACGGCTTGCCAGAAAAAAAGACCTAATGAAAATTCTTGAATTAATTTTTCCATTTTATGATAGACTAAAGTGGTGTTTTACATTCTAATTAAACAAGCAGCTGTAACCAACCGTTACAGCTGTCTGTTTGTGCATTCTGGATGATTATCCTGCGAAAATCGCAGCAAAACCAATTCCTTCAATAAGCGCCGCTGCAATAAGCATCGCTGTTTGAATTTTTCCATAAGCTTCAGGCTGACGTGCAATAGCTTCCATAGCTTTTCCACCAATCATACCAATACCGATACCGGCTCCGATTACTGCTAATCCTGCTCCGATAACTGAAGGTATCACTGTACCTGCATCTTGTAACATCATTGGAATTGTCATAAAAATATAGTTTAAAAATTAAAAAACTCTTGGTTATAATTTCGCTTTCGCGAAAGCTAAAATCTTAGTGCGCTACTTCTGTCTCGTGATCGTGATCGTGCTCATGTTCTTCTACCGCAAATCCAAAATACAATGCTGCTAGCATGGTAAAGATGTACGCCTGTAGTAAAGCCACTAAAACCTCGATAAGGGAAATAGCAAAAGCCAACCCAAAGGAGAGCGATCCTCCTACCCAGTTTTGGAAGATGTATATCAACCCGATCAAACTCCCTAAAACTACGTGTCCTGCCGTCATGTTGGCATACAGACGTATAAGCAGTGCAAAAGGTTTGATAAACATTCCTAAAATTTCGATAGGCACTAAAATGATATAAATAAATATTTTTCCGAACCAAGGCATACCGTCGCCTAACGGATCAAAAATGTGTTTCCAGTAATCTTTCTTTCCAGAAAAAGTGGTTATGATAAATACGATCACCGCCAAGGCAGTAGTCACAGCAATATTACCTGTAACATTTACTCCAAATGGGGTCAATCCAAAGATGTTTAGAAACCAGATAAAGAAAAAGACGGTCAACAAGAAAGGCATAAACCTTCTGTAATCTTTCTCACCAATATTAGGTCTGGCAATATCATCTCTTACATAAATAATGATAGGTTCAAAGAAACGTCCAAAACCTTTGGCGATACCATCGTTGTTTTTATAACTCTTGGCCAAACCTCTAAAGAGGAAGAACATCAAGATAGCTGTAAGCAACATCATAAACACCCCTTTAGTGATTGACAAGTCTATCGGCTTGGCATTTGTTGGGTGATTGTCTTGGTCGTAATTTAAGGTGCCAGAAGCATCTGTTTTGTAAATTTTGGCGTGTTCTAATTTGTAATAGTTGCCATCAACTTCGGCAACGGTCTCACCGTGGTGAAACTTAGAAGAAGAAAAGACCTTTAAGCCTTCATCCCAAATAATAACCGGAAGTGGGAAACCATAATGGTGTACTTCGCCATTCTCGTCTGTCTTAGAAAACAGACTAAAGTCGTGAGAATCTAAAAGGTGATGCTGCACATATTCCTTTACTTCTTGCTTACGCTCTTCTCTCGTCGTGGTAGGCTTTTCGCCACATGAGGCAAAAGTCAACAAGAATACGAAAGCAGAAAGTAATTTAATCAACGTTTTTCTTTGCATACCGAACTAATAAAATAGTGTCCTTAAAAATCGGTGCAAAAATACAGCTATAAATCTTAACGATAAAACAAATATGCTGCTTTTTTTTTGAGCTTAGCCCTTGGCCAAAATTATTGCCTATTGAGATGCTTAGAAAGTGAAAATACTTCAAAGATTAATGCGAGAAAATACGGGACAAAAAAAGCCGCAATTTCGAGAAGAGATATTGTGCCATCTGCATTATACAGTGGCTTGAGCACCAATAGGAATACAATAAATTTTAAGGCGCTCCCAAAGACAAATACAAAACCTGCCTGCGCATTGGGTTTTTTACTTGCCTGTAATACAAAGAAGTAAATCAGTATCGCTAGAACAAAATTTAACACATAGGATAGTATGATGTGGTGATCAAGTAAGGGTAGTTCTCGGGCATAAAGCGCCAAAATATGAATGCCAAATGCAAAGGCCAATACGGCCAGCAGTTTTGCGCTAAAACTTGCAATCTGTAAAAACATCAGGGATTTAGTCGTTTGGTTTGTTGTAATACCAGAAATAGCGCCAGACCTACACCCGCTAGTGTACCAATGACCGTATATAATTTTCCGCCGGCGTTATAGGTTTGATCCAGCCATTTGCCTCCTCTAACAAAAAGGAAAATAATAACTCCCATTTGAATGGCAATGCCCGAATATATAGCCCAATTTTTAAGCGGAGCGTTCTCCTTTTTTGCTGCCATCTTTTGCCAGTGTCTTTACGCTGCCTTTCATTTCGCAGGTTGCATTAAAAGTAGCTCCTGGTTCTATAGCCAATCGGCCTACAGTAACTTCTCCCTCAATGACAGCCGCCGATTTTAAAGACAACAAATTAGAAATGGTTACTTTTCCCTCTATCCTTCCTTCTATATCGGCATCATCACAGATGAGATTTCCTTTAAGAACACCAGACTTTCCAATGACAACGCGGTTTGGGGTGGTTAATGTTCCTTCTATTTCGCCATCTATTCTAAAACCGCCCTTTGAGACTACATTACCCGTAATAACGGTTCCTTGGCTAATGCGATTTTGCTGATTGCTAAGATCGGTGGTTTTGGCTTTTGATTTTTTGTTATCTGAAAACATTCTTTAGGGGGTATTTACAGTTTTCTATTCGGTATAAGCGTCTAGATTCTTATGCAATTGTACGATGCGATAATTATCTGAAGATATCACAGTACTTGGGTGAGTGATTTTAAAATCTTTGTTTTCGGCAAGGAGCTCGGCAAGACCTTCTGCTCTTGAGCGCTGGGTGAGGTAATGTACCACTACAAAGACCTGATTAGGGTTATACATATCGAGTGAGGTCGCAAAGTCTGTATACCCTAAAGTTTCAAGCGCTAGATCAATTTGGTTTTGTGTGTCCTGAGCCTGTTGTTGTTGTGTCACGTCAAAGGCATACACAATCTTCCAGGTATCAGAAGCCTCATCTGGCACAAATTTTCTAAAGGCCAAACTAGGTACTGTGGTTTGTAAGATTTCTTGTGCCTTTTTTCCTTCATCACTTCTAGGATAGGTCACCGCTACAAAATTTAATGCCTTTTTATACGCTTCATAACCTTGATAACGCCCTAACACCGTAGCTTTGAGTAATTCAAACTTAGGCACAAAAGGATCGCCGTAGAAACGTTCGATATTTTGATCTAACTTTTCTAAGACCGTAGCATATTGCTGCGCTCCAAATTGTCGATATAAACTATTGTAAATTGCCTCGGCACTTTCGGCATCTTGTTCTAAGGCAACATCAGGATTGTTTAGGATGGCAGCATATCTAGAATCGGGATAGTTCGAAGTGATATCGCTTTTGTAGCTATTCGCTTTCGCGGAAGCGTCCATTTGATTGTACACCTGATACAAGTAGTATTTGGCGGGTAGGATCAAACGTTCTTCTGGCTGGAAGGCTAATACCTTCTCCAAACGATCGGCGGCACGAGGATATAGCTTAAATTTTTCCTTATAAATGAGGCCTAATTGATAGTAGGCATCATCGCGCTCTCGCTTTAGACTATCGATGGCTTTTTCTGTTTTTGGAATAGTGGCCAAAAAGGTGTCTACATTGAGATCTTTTTCGAAGTCTTGTTCTGGAGCGATATCAACAGGCACACCGCTACCGTCTAATTGATTGCGTTTTTTTGAAGACAATCGCCAATTGTCTTCTAGCGCACGATTGCCCCAGACGTTTCTAAAATCTTGCTTTCCATAGGCAACAGCTGTATTGTTGTAAAAATAAAATTCGCCTACCTGAGCGCTCCCTGTACTGCGACCACGAGCCCCTTTGGTGTTTTTGCTATTGGTAGTATTTTGACCAGCGGTGGGAACATCCTTTTTGAAAAACTCGTTGTTTCTGATAATGTCTGCCTTTCTGATCGAATCCTGTTTGGCACGCTCCTTTAGACGTTTGATATAGTCTTCAAAGAAAGTGCGCTGCTCTGCCTCGGGCATTAGCGCCAGTTTCATAATACTGTCGTTGCGCTGAGAGAGGTTTTCATATTTGATGACATCGGTGAGGTTTTCTCGCTTTTTACGGATCTGACGATGTTCTCTTGTTCCATTAGCCAATTGATTAAGGGTACTGTCATAATAGGCCCCTGCAAGCTGATATTCGGCATTGTCAAAGTTGTACTGCGCCAAAGACAAATAATCTCGAGATACCAAGTAGCGATCCTGACTATTTTGTCTTAGTGAGCGATTGTACAGTGCAATAGCCGAGTCTTCCAAACCAATATTCATATAATATTCGGCCTTGGTGTAATAGAGTTTATCTAAAAAAGGTCTGTTCTCACGATTCTCTTCTAGTTCTTCGATATGCTCTAATAACAACGCAATATCGCCTTGCTCATAATCGAAATTTCTAATTTTTTCAATCTGGGCGTTGATCCAGTATTTTCTAGGAATACGTCGGTTGAGCGCAATTACCTCATCAAATGACATATTTGCACTGTCTTTGTAGCTCAGGGCGTTGTAGAGCTGTCCTTTAATAAAGTGGTAGCGACCCTCCTGTCCAGATTTTCGCGTCAAGCGGGCGGCATCCTTCATATAAGCCAAAGCCGTGTCGTAATGTTTAAGATTTACAAAGGCCTGACTTAACATGGCATAGGCATCTGCCTGATCCTGATCTTTAAGATTTTTTTCAACCTTAAATAGCTTGCGCAGATTGTCTATAGCCAGCTCATTATTACCTAGTTGAATATTTGTTTTTTCTTTCCAAATTTTGGCTTGTGCGATATTGTTACTCGCCGGGTAGTAGGCCAAAACATAATTAAAGGCTTCTAAGGCAGCTATAAAACGCTGTGAGTAATAACGCGATTTCCCCAAGAGGATAAAAGCTTCGTCCATTTGAGGATTCTTCTCTTCTCCATCAATTTTCATAGAGTGTCTTTGAATCGCTTTTACCGCCTTCTCTTCGGCCTTGTCAAAATCTGGATTTTTGACATCTCCTGGACGGGTAATATCTTCAAAGAGTTGGATACGCTCTACGGGTAAAATTTTCCAATAGTCATCCTGAAAGGTATTGGCAAGGCCAGATAATCCCTTGTCAAGAGCTACTCCTCCATTGTATAAAGCATTGTATTCGGCAGTAACAGCGTGATAGTTACGGCTGATAAAAGAATCACTCTTCCTAGAACAGCCTATTAGTGTAACTATTGCAACTACAGCGTATAATGCGTAAGCTAAGTATTGCTTCAAACCTGAATATTATTTAAGATAAAAACAGTAAAACACTGCTTTTAGTATCGAAGTTGGTAAAAATACATTTCTTTTTGAAAAAATGAGAATTTACCCCTGTAAAATCAAGATAGCCCTTGAATTACAAGGAACTTATCAAAAGTAAAACACTAAAAAAGGGTGCCTACACAAGCACCCTTTATTGTTTATAGGCAAAAGTAACTTATTCTTCTTCGGCTATGGCAGCCATGGCTGCGTGGCCAGAAAAGTACTCTTCCAATTCCTTCAAAGTTGCTGGAGATGTCATAATATCTTTGACTTGTTTGCCTTTTTCGAGCACAACAATGCGTTCACACACCTCGGTGACATGCTGAAGGTCGTGACTTGACACCAATACGGTTACATCCTGATCGGCAGCCATTTTTCTGATAATGCCCTTGAGGCGGATTTGAGTGGTTGGATCTAGGTTGGCAAAAGGTTCGTCTAGTATAATCACCTCCGGATTGCCAATAAGGGTGGCTACTATACCTACCTTTTTTTGATTGCCTTTGGAAAGATCTCTTAAATACTTGCGCTTGCCTAGGATCTCATCATTAAAAAAGTCTTCAAATCCGGCAAGGAGTTGATCTACATCTGCTTTGTTTTGCCCTCTGAGATCACCGATAAAATAAAAATACTCTTCTGGTGTCAAATACCCGATTAAGAAAGACTCGTCTATAAAAGAGGCGGTATAGGATTTCCAATCTTCGCTTTCGCTAACAATGACCTCCTTATTTTTTACAAAACCAGTTGTAGGTTGTATCAGATCCAAAAGACTGCTAAAGAGGGTTGTTTTTCCGGCCCCATTATTTCCTACAAGACCAAAGGCCTGACCTTTTGGAATGTCTATCTGTTCTAAGTCTAATACGGTGACGCCATTGTACGTCTTTGAAAGATTTTCTATTGTGATCATAGTCTTAAGAGTTTTGTTTGTACGCCTGTAGCGTTTTGTATTTTTCTTTCTTGTAGATTTTTATAATGAGGTCAAATACCTTGTCTCTAAAGGCAAAACCAATAAGTCCTGCTATTGCGACAAGTGCAAAACCAAAAACCGGTCCTAGGGTAAAGTGTCCTATGGCATATAGCGCCATTGGAGCAAACATTTTAGGTATGCTAATAAGTAAGGTCTTCACATTAAAAGAACTTTTGTCTCCAAAGGCTTTTTTACCACTCGTAAGATCTATAGGCGTTTTGATAAAGGCGCCACCAAGTAAAACCAAATGTGCATTAATTCCCATATTAAAAATTGCACCTACCATTATCGCAGCAAGGGTTTCCCATCCAAAAAACACATAGGGAATACACAGTATTAAAGATACAACCGTAGCCATAACCACCAGCCACCATTTGGAGCGCAAATACTCTTTATACCTAATGTTTTGCGTCATCATCAAAGGGTAATAGGCACTATCCCAGCTAGGTACAAATTGTCCAAACGAAAATAAAAAGCCTCCCGTGACAAACACTGCGGCAAACATACGCCAGAAAGGGCCGTCATATACCTCTATTGCGCCTCCAAAAAACAACAAGCCGTAGAATAGAAATAGAACACTCATAAAGATGGTTGTTTTTGAGCGTTTATTTCTCATGATTAATTTGATATCATTTTTTAAGAAGGTAGACAGTTTGCCAAAGCGATTGAGCCATTCCATGTTTTCGTTGGTAGCAATCGCTTCTTTTTTGGCAAAGCCAGCGTCGAGATATAGGCGTTTCTTAAAATAAGAAAAAGCATAGACCGCAGCTCCAATCACCAGTAAAACAGGAATAAGTGCAGGCCATATTTGAGTATACATCCCGTGAAAAAACGGCTTGGTATACACTGTAAAATCATAATACCCATAATACTGCAGCCCGCCTAGAACGGCAAATGCCAAGCCTGCAATAACCACAGCGATGGTCTCGTCATTGAGAAAGACATTGATAAAATTATTGAGATAGATCAAGGCTACCATACCTAGGTGCCAGGCGATGACTCCTACAGGATCAAAACCTTTTACAAGCAACACTACGGTAAAGGGCACAAAGAAAAAGGCATACATCCAATTAAAGAAAGAGAGTACGGTTTTGCCTAGGGCAAACTTGACGATCTTTGATTTATTAAACGGCATTAAAAGCAGCGGCTTAATGTTGACCACAGGCATTTTTTGAAAGAAATACCGTATCAATAAATCAAGAACTATAAAATAGATCATAAATTGATTGACAGTCTCTAGGGGTGGTAGATTGTTATCTTCTAAGATGAAGAAGGTAACGACACCCATTATAGAGAATATCGCAATAAAGTACAGCGCCCCAAAAGCCATCAGTATTTTAAGGGCGAGGTTGGTCTGGAAGGAGGCACTTCTAAAAAATGCTTTCCATTCCAAGCGTAGAAATTGTTTAATCATTGCTCTTGATTGTTTACGGAAAGTTAGTGTTTAATTTGTCATAATTGTTACAACCATACCCTTCTACCTTCGTATTTTTGCCCAAAAAAATTTCACATGGCACAATTTTATGAATTAGCTGTTAGTCAAATACAGCGAGTCACCGCTCAATCTGTGGCAGTAAGTTTTGCAATTCCTGATCAATTAAAAGACAGTTTTACATATACTGCGGGTCAATACATTACCCTAAAAACCGATATCGATGGCAAGGAAGTACGCCGTGCCTATTCTATTTGTAGTACTCCTAGCAGTAACGACCTAACGGTTGCTATTAAAGAAGTGCCAGATGGCACCTTCTCTACTTATGCCAACAATACCTTAAAAGAAGGCGACCTATTAGAGGTGCATCCGCCAGAAGGAAAATTCATACTCGACAAACAAGAGCCTGCCACAGAGGCAAAGCATTATATTGCCTTTGCAGCTGGTTCTGGGATTACGCCTATTCTTTCTATGATCAAAACAGTGCTAGAAAGCGATACCCAAAATACATTTGTCTTGGTATACGGAAATAAAACTCCAGCCGAGACCATGTTTAAGGACGAGTTATTGGGGTTAAAAGAAACCTACTCTTCACGCTTCTCTCTCGAATTGATCTATAGCCGTTCTCGTGAAGACGGTGCTCATTTTGGACGTATTATGCGGTCTACGGTCAATTTTGTGATGAAAAACAAATATGCTGCAAGGTCTTTCGAAGCCTTTTACCTCTGTGGGCCTGAGCCAATGATTAAAGAAGTAACCGATGCGCTTTTAGATAACCATGTTGAGGCTTCTAATATTTACTTTGAACTTTTTACTTCAAACGAGGTAGTCGAAGAAGCCCAAGAAGTTTTGGATGGCAAAACCGCGATAACTGTAGTGGTAGACGACGAAAGTTTTGACTTTGATATGGAGCAAGAAGCGATTATTCTCGATGCTGCCTTAGATCAGGATATTGATGCGCCTCATTCTTGTCAAGGCGGGATTTGTAGTAGTTGTATCGCCAGAGTGACCACGGGTACAGCCGTGATGCGCAAAAACCAAATTTTGACAGATAGCGAGGTGGCCGAAGGTTTGATTTTAACCTGTCAGGCACACCCTACCTCATCAAAAGTTGTTGTTGATTACGATCAGGTTTAGCGATGGTATCACTTCAATAAAAAAAAGCGAAATAGGTCTATTTCGCTTTTTTTTATGCGCTAATCTAATGTTAACAGCCCTATACAAGCGCGTTTTATTACCTATTTTGACCCTCTAACAACTATTTATGTGGTGCTACTATAGAGATGTGACCTTATACGGATTGATGGGCTGTATGTTGCCCGCTCTCAGTACTTATGGACTTTATGATAGCTGGAATGCTTGGTTATTGCAATGCATTATAATGTTTGGTCTATTTGGAACGGCGCTAGGTATCTTGGGTTATTCCTACTTTCAAAAACAGCAATACTACGTCTATTACAATCTAGGATTTACCCGTAAGCGACTCTGGCTAATAAGCTGGCGTACCAACCTCATTATCAGTGTATTGTTCTTGCTAATCGTAAGATTCTTTGGCTCATGAAAAAGCTCTCTGTCATAGCTTTGTCCAAACGGTTTGGAAAGCATCATGTACTTGACGCTATTGCTTTAGATTTGGCTCAAGGCCAAATTGTGGGTCTATTTGGGAGAAACGGCAGTGGCAAATCTACCTTATTACAAATTCTCTTTGGTGTGAGCCCAGCCAATACGCTAGACCTGAGATATAATGATCAAAAGATTACACCCAAAACACTAATCAGATCACAAATCCTTGGATGTCTCCCGCAGCAGTCCTTTTTACCAAAACACATGAAAGTACGCGATGTCATCCCTTTATTTCATCCTCAAAGCGAGACACAGGATCGCATTTTTTATGCCCCGCATATCCCTAACATAGTGCATCAAAAGATAGGTGCATTGTCTTTAGGGCAAGCCCGTTATCTAGAAGTATTACTGCTGCTTCACCTGCCACATCAATTTTTACTGTTGGACGAACCCTTTTCTATGATAGAACCCAAGTACAAGGAGGCGATCAAAGAAATTATCATTTCGCTTAAAGCGAAAAAAGGCATCCTCATCACCGATCATTATTACCAAGATGTACTTGATATATCAGACAGAAATCTAGTGCTTACCAAAGGAAAATTACATCAAGCCGATACAATAAGCGCATTGCAGGAAATGGGCTATCTTGGCACAGCGTCTTCTTAAATAAACCGCTGAATAATTTTGGCCACAGGCTCTATGGCTTTGGTCTCTTCTATAGACGGGCCAGCCACCCAAACCGTTTTATAAGTCGCGCCTTGTGCTGCTTTGGTCGTGTCGCGCATGCCCTTGGCAAATCGGATCATCTTGACCCACTTTTTGAGCTTTTTATTCTTATTTAAAATTTTCTCTAGCCAAGTTTGCTCTGTGCCAATCTTTTCGACATATGGCGTTTTTATAACCGTGCAAGGCGTTCCAGATATTTTTTGAGTCATGACGATATCTTCGGCGCCATAATCGACACAGGCCTGTTTATACTCTTGAGAAACTGGGGCTTCCAAAGAGGCAATAAATGGGCTTCCTATACTGGCACCAATAGCACCATAAGACATGGCGCGTTCCAGATCGGCTTTATTACTTACGCCACCAGCAGTGATCACAGGAATCTTACATTGGGCATCCAATTCTTTGATCAAATCTTCTGGAGACATGTCTCCGCGATGTCCCCCTGCCTGATTGTTTACCGCCACTAAGGCATCACACCCCATGGCCTCTACCTTTTTGGCATACCCCAAATCTACCACATCACAAAAGACTTTAATCCCTTTAGGTTTGGCACTATCGATCACTTTTTGAGGAGACCCTAAGGAGGTAATGATAAAATCGACGCCAAGCTCACAGGCGGCCTCTAGTTGGGCTGGATATTTTAAATTGGATTTATTGACAATCAAGTTGATCCCAAAAGATCCTCCGGGCACTTTGGCTTCTTTGAGCTCTAATATAGCCGCTCTTAATTCTTCAATAGTCCTATAATTGAGCGCTGGGACACAAGCAGCAATGCCCTGCTCCATACCCGCTTTGAGCATGGCTACATTTGAGACCAAAAACATCGGCGCCATAATAATGGGATGTTTGATATCTAAAAGTTCGGTAAGTAAAGGTTTACGAGCAGCCATATCTTGCAATTTGTTCAAAGATAGCAATAAATAAACTATGCGTGCATAACAAAATTAGACCAGCTCATCTATCTTATCCAAGATGGTTTTGACAGCAATACTTTGCATCAACCCTTTATATCCTTGAGGTAATTTATTGCCGTAGACTGAGGTGGGTATTAAGGGATAGGCTTCTCGGTCTGACACCAACACATGAGCCTCTTGTCCAAAAGGAGCAAAGCCCAGAGCAGGGTGAGTAACCCCCCATAGGGTTATGGTAGGCACCGCATACATTGCGGCCAAATGCCCATTACCACTATCCATAGAAAGCATGAGATCGAGCTGCCCTATTAGATTAATTTGATCAGAAAATGCTAAGGTGCCAGCTACAACCTGAGTATGTTCACATCCCTTGGCCATTGTTGCTAAAACCGTTTGTTCTGAAGGAGCCCCCAATAAAAAAATAGAAAATCGAGCCGTCTGATCTAAGGTGGTTATCAGTTTTTGCATCAATTCTAATGGATATTGTTTACCCGGGTGCGCCGCAAAAGGGGCGATGCCTATCCATTTTTGAGTGGCAGTTGCTCCTAATTGTTGTACCGCTTCCGATGGGGCTGGACGCGATAGTGCCATTGGCTTAATCCCTTCAAATCCCAACCGATTAAATACCTTGATATATCTCGATATGGTTGTCTCTAGCTTGGTGGTGGCTACGGTTTTGTCACGTATGAGTTTCTTTTTGGCCGCTCTGCCTTTGTCGATACGCGCTGTAGGCAATTGCAAGAAAAAAGTTAGAATTTTAGATCGCGTGACTTCGTGCAAATCGGCAACGGCGGTGATGCCCTGGGCTTTTAATTGGCGTGACAACCGCCATAGGCCTAGAATACCTTTATGCTCGCCTTTTACATCGGCTAGGATAGGACGTACCCCTGGTATGGTCTCAATAATTGATTTATGAAAGGGCTTGGTCAAAAAATAGAGCGAGTGTTCTGGGTACGCTTTCGCGAAAGCGTGCACCACAGGAACGCTCATCGCCACATCGCCCATGGCCGATAAACGAATAATCAGTAAGCGCTGTTTTTTAGTGACTTCTGACTCCATAATAGGAAGGACGGCGATATATACCCTCGCTTACTTTTTAATATTTCTAAGCACAGGATTGAGCTCGTCGTCATTGTACATTTTCATCTGCTTATACACCTTCATATACTTATCGCCATGAGCAATATCATTGAGTAGGGTATCTATAGCCGTTGAGAGATCGACGCGCTGTTCTAGTAAAATATCAAGCTTTTTTTGACAGTTCTCTCTGTGGGTTTCAGATGCATCGGCTCTAGTGGCTTCTTCGTGCATATGATAAATTTTGAGCGCCAAAATAGATAGTCTATCTATCCCCCATGCAGGACTTTCTGTATTTATAGTAGCATCTTCTTTAACGACAACATCTTTATATTTTTCTAAAAAATAGCTGTCTATATACTCTACCATATCGGTACGATCCTGATTGGAGGCATCGATAAGTCGTTTGAGTTTTAAGGCAGCAACAGGATCAATTTCAGGATCTCTTATGATGTCTTCATAATGCCATTGTACGGTGTCAATCCAACATTTGCGATATAGTAAATGCCCAAGAAGGTCTTTTGATTTGTCGTAGCTGTTGGTAAAAGGTTGATCTACGGTATTTACAATATGATAGGTGTCAATTACTTCTTGAAATATGGCATTCGCTTTCTCTGAAAACATAACTATTTGAGTATTATTCGCTTTAATAGAAACTGGGCATAAAAGGGTCGCCCATTATGGCTGCAAAGGTATTACATTTTAGAATAGGATAAGTGCTAAAATGCTATGCTGACTTGTACACCCTTTTTTGCCCTACAGCACATAAATGGCAAAGGGCAATAATACAATAAGCCACAATAGCGCTTCTTTGAACACCTGGCCCTTAGCGCGCTCAATATAGGTAGTGACTATAACGCTTAGCATAGGTATCAAGAAATACAAAGCTCCTCCGGTTTTTTGTGTATTGAGAATCACAATAACCATGGCAATTATGGTAAAGGCTAATACCAATACATAAACAGAACGGGCCTTCAAGGTTGCCTTTTGCATCTCTTTGACATAATTTATGACAGACCATAAAAAAATCCCCGTGAAAAAGGCTGTAGCAACCAGCAATTTTGGACTGTTAAAGGCCTTAAAATCAAAAGATATACCATCGAGATAGCCCAGTAATAGCGCCGCACCATCTTCCCGATACAACAAATAACAACTCGCAAGTATGGCAACGCATCCGGCTCCCACCAAAGGAATAAGCCAATATCGTATCACATAAGACACGTAGTAAACTATGGCCAAAAATAAAACCAGATAAAACAAAATAGCCCAAAAATAAAACAAAGAGGCAATGGCAATCCAAAAAGAAGCGTCAAAAAGCTTGCGTTCTATCGCCAAGCCAGATCGTAAACTTATAATACGTCTAATGGCCAAGAGGATAAAAAAACCGCTTAGCAAAATCTCAAATCGGATCAAAGCCATAGGTAGCGCTGCGGTAAAGGCAGCAAATAGGAGAATTCTATAGGTATTGCGCTTGGTCAGATCATTCTTCTGAACAATAAAATTTAAGACAAACATGGCGGCAATATACACAAGCCACATCCCTACCATTTGTAGCATTTCAGGCCAGCTTGTAGTGGCTGTAACCACATCAATTTGAGCCAAAATAAATCCCAAAGTCATAAAACAAATGACAATTATGACATGTATTGGTTTTGAGCTGCTAAAAAAGCTTGTGAGCATTGGTGTATTTGTCTATTTTTGCACTGCTATTGGATAAGATAGCAAAAGCGAAGATACTTTTATTGTAAACATATACTATTATGAAGTGGAGTGAGTTTTTTGGAGCCATTCAAGATTTAGGAGAAGCCGTTCTAATCAATCCTTTTGATGAGATCAGAGCGTATGAACTTACCGATTGGTGGGGAGCAAACGCTGTTAATTGGTTATTTATGCTTATTTGCTGTGTAGCCATTGTATACTGGCTTCTAGAGCTCAATAAGTACAACAAAAACAACGAAGAAGATCGCTATCCTAAAGCTCATGGCTTTTTAGGAAACGAGAGCGATTTAGAACATAAATTATAGGTCAAAACCTATATCCTTTCTAAAATTCATCCTATCAAAGTGTAGTTTTTCTATAGTTTGATAGGATTTTTTTAGTGCCTGTTTAAAATCGTCGTCAAAAGAGGTTACTGCCAATACACGACCTCCACTAGTCACGATTTCCCCTTCTTTCTCTTTGGTGCCTGCATGAAAAATCAAAGCGTCGCCTACTGCCTCCAGACCGCTAATTATCTTTCCTTTTTCATAAGCTTCAGGATAGCCCCCAGATACCACCATAACGGTAGTTGCCGCGCGCGAATCAATGGCTAACTCCTGAGTGTCGAGTTTTTGCTGTGCCACTGCTTCAAATACCTCAACCAGATCAGTTTTAATACGAGGTAAGACCACCTCGGTTTCTGGGTCGCCCATACGCACGTTGTATTCTATAACTTTAGGCGCGTCACCAACCTTGATAAGACCGATAAACACAAATCCTGTATAGGCTATGGCTTCCTTGGCCAACCCATCGATGGTTGGTTTTACGATTTCATCTTCGATTTTTTGCATAAAACTAGCATCTGCAAAGGGTACTGGGCTTATGGCACCCATACCTCCCGTATTGAGCCCTTTGTCTCCTTCTCCAATACGCTTATAGTCTTTGGCCGTGGGTAAAATTTTATAGTTTTTACCATCGGTAAGTACAAATACGCTCAATTCTATACCGTCTAGAAATTCTTCGATAACTACTGTAGTACTCGCTGCTCCAAACTTACCCTGCAACATCGTGGCAAGTTCTTCTTTGGCGGTATTCAAATCATCCAAAATAAGCACCCCTTTCCCAGCAGCCAGTCCATCTGCTTTTAATACATATGGCGGTTGGAGGGTTTCTAGAAAGGCTTGTCCTTGCTCTAGCGTTTGGGCGGTAAAGCTTTGATAGGCTGCTGTCGGGATACCATGCGCCATCATGAATTCTTTGGCGCGCTCTTTACTTCCTTCTAGTGTGGCTCCCGCCTTTGAAGGCCCTATTACCGCTATGTGTTTTAGTTTGTCCTTGGCTTTAAAATAGTCATAAATGCCATTGACCAATGGGTCTTCTGGTCCTACAACAATCATCTCGATATTCTTATCTATTGCAAAGGCTGCTATAGCATCAAAATCAGTAACCGCTATCGCCACATTCGTAGCTATTTGTGAGGTTCCTGCATTTCCAGGGGCTACAAATAAGGATTCACAACGGTGGCTCTGTGCTATTTTATACGCAAATGTGTGCTCACGTCCTCCTGAGCCCAAGACCAAAATATTCATAGTAACTATTGTTTGAATGAAAGCACAAAAATAATTGTTTGTACATTGGCTTACTAATTTATAAGTGGTGAATTTATTTGATTGGACCTTGCGGTTAAAAGGCTTTGATATGGCTTTCGCGAAAGCGGAATTGGCCCGCATACAAGCCATACCCGACACCCAATTTGAGGCCTATCGCAAAGCGCAAAGGACCGCCATTGTTGCGCATCACAGAAAAAATAATGCCTTTTACCGATCGCTGTTAAAAGACTCAGATACTGAAGATTGGTCTTCCCTACCCATATTAAAAAAGTCAGATTTGCAACAGCCATTGGCCCAACGACTGTCTCTGGGGTACAACAAAAAAAACTGCTATATCAACAAAACTTCTGGCAGTTCTGGACATCCCTTTATTTTTGCCAAAGACAAAAACTGCCATGCCCTCTCATGGGCGAGTTTTCAAGATCGTTACCGTTGGTATGATCTCGATTTAAATCACTCTAAACAAGCGCGGTTTTATGGCATTCCTTTAGATCGCTTGGGGTACCAAAAGGAGCGACTCAAAGATCGGCTGGGTCGTCGGTATCGCTTTCCGATTTTTGATCTTAGTGAACCCCAACTAGAAAAAATAATAGAAAAATTTACGACCACGGCCTTTGAATACATTAATGGGTATACCAGTAGCATTGTACTTTTTGCCAAATATCTAAAACAAAAAGAACAAGTGTTACGCCAACGCTGCCCCAGTCTCAAGGCGTGTATTGTGACCAGCGAAATGCTATTTGACAGCGACAAAAAACTACTGGAACACTATCTCGGTGTTCCGGTTATCAATGAGTATGGCGCCTCAGAACTGGGCCTTATAGCCTTTCAAAATAAAGAAGAACAATTCAGGTTAGACAGTGAATTATTATATGTAGAAATTGTAAACGATCAGGATGAGATCGTGCCAGCGGGTACCCTTGGTCGTATTGTTATTACGGCCTTATACAACAAGGCCCATCCCTTTATTAGATACGATATAGGTGATATAGGTGCTTTGTCTGTTGAGTCTACCCCCAAAAAACCCATACTCGAACAATTACAGGGGCGCACCAACGACATAGCCAGATTGCCCAGTGGTAAGGTAGTACCAGGCCTCACCTTTTACTACGTCACAAAAAGTATTATCGAAGAAGACGGCAATGTGCGAGAGTTTGTCATAGAGCAACTTGCCTTAGATCATTTTAAGATCTTATATACCGCTTCTAGACCTTTGACTTCTCAAGAGAAGGCGACCATCACAGCGGCTACCTTTACCTATCTCGAAAATGGCTTACGCATTAGTTTTGAACAAGTAACCCAGATGGATCGCTCCAATCGCGGTAAGCTCAAACAGTTTGTTTCAAAAATTTAATCTGGAGTATAGGTCTCAATCTGCCTAGGTCTAATGACAAAGTATTCCCAGAAAAAGCGAAGCATACACCCAAGCGATTTAAACCGTGAATACCCCAAATAACTGCGATAAAACTGAAAATTGTACCGAATTAATTTGACCTTGTTGGCGCTCATCCCATCGGGATGTATTCGGTAATAGGCTAGATCTTCCTTAAGCCCCAATGCAGGTTTTTTACTGCGTTTGATCGCCTCTAACCACAGTGCCCAGTCCTGTCTTTTTCTGATATTTGGAACCATTATTTTGCCAAGTGTTGATGCCTTGTACATCCCAGTGAGATTACCGATGTAATTATTGCGGTGTTGTTTTTTATAGCTCAAAGAAGCTAAGGCAATAATGCGTTTGCCAATGGCTTTTGCCTTGCTATTAACATGTATATAGTTTGTAAAAGATACCGACGCCTCGCTTTGTTGCATGGCTTGCAATTGCTTTTCTAGCTTTTGTGGATGCCAAAAATCATCGGCGTCTAAAAAGGCGATATAGCTGCCTTTGGCAAGACTAGTGGCCTTGTTACGGGCTATGGCAGCCCCGCTGTTTCTAGAAAGCGTATGTAGCTGTATCCGATTATCTTTGGTGGCATAATCTTGCGCAATTGCCCTAGAGGTATCAGAAGAACAATCGTCTATAATAAGGTGTTCCCAGTGTGGATAGGTTTGAGATAAAACACTCTCGATAGCCTGTGAGATAAAGGCCTCGGCGTTATACAAAGGAGTAATTACAGTGACTAGACCATCGTTGTTAATAGGCTTTTTCATCTCCAGATAGGGCCTTAATCACCGTTTGTATTACAATTTTAATATCGAGTAATAGCGACCAGTTTTCTACGTAAAAAATATCAAATTTTACTCGGTTAATGATGTCATGATCGGTTTCGACCTCTCCGCGATAGCCACTGGTTTGGGCCAAACCTGTAATTCCTGGCTTGATAAAATGTCTCACCATAAACTTATCAATACGCTCGGCGTACATATGGGTATGGCTCACCATGTGAGGTCTAGGGCCTACCACAGACATCTCGCCTTTGAGCACGTTGATAAATTGCGGCAGCTCATCCAGACTCGTTTTGCGCAAAATACGGCCTACTCGAGTTATGCGCTCATCACCTCTTTTTACCTGATGCAAGTGGGCTGTAGGATTGGGACGCATAGAGCGAAATTTATAACAGTAAAATTCTTGATAATCCAGACCATTGCGCCGCTGTTTAAAAAATACAGGACCCTTTGATTCAAGTTTTATCAATATGGCCAGCAGTGGTGTAAGCCATGACAACAAGCCTACCAAAACCAAGACCGACATCACGATATCAAAAGTGCGTTTGATAAACTGATTAATCGGGGTATCGATAGGAATTTCGCGTAAGGCCAAAACTGGTGTTAACCCCAAATATTGATAATTGAGCTTCTTGGTAAAGATTTCTTTATTGTCTGGAATAAATTTTAAGATCTTTAAGTTATTGTCTGCAAAATCTGTGATTTCGCGTATTTGTTCGTTGTCAAATTCGGCGATAGAACAATAGATCTCATCTATAGAATTATCGACGATATATCCAAAGACCTGCTCTATAGAAAAGCCTTGTTGATCTACCCCAAAAACATTGCGTAGTTGATACCCGTAATCTGGGTTTTTTAAGAAAAAAGCTTCGAGCTGTTTGGTCTTGGCATTGTCTCCCAAGATGACCACAGAACGATAATTACCCCCCAAAACGGTACGGTATTTCTTCAAAAAATAATACACACTAAGCTTGACTATCGTAATTACACCAAAGGTATATAGGATATAGTGTGCGATTGTGGCAGGTGAGCTCTCGGCCTCCATAAAAAGCCCAAAAAAAGCAAAGACACTAAGGGTAAACAACAGCAATTGTACCCCAATTAAGGAAAAGATTCGGGTCAATTGCGTAAATCGATACACCTCGTAAAAGCCTGTTTTGATAGCGGCGACTACCCACCCTAATGGAATCAGAAATGCAAAGGCCAAAAAGTAATCTTCTAGACTTAGAAAAACAGCCGCCATACTCAGTACGATGGCCAGATCGATCACATATAAAATAGGACGTATATATCCCGAATATCTCCCTGTTTTTCGACCCATCAATTATTTCTGAATATGTTTGGAAAAATCCTTGTGTTCGCTCTTGTACAACTGCTCCTTGGTCAGGTTTTTAAAGTAGGCATAGGTCTTTTGCATACCATCTTGTCGTGACACTTTTGCCTCCCATCCCAATATTTCTTTTGCTCTCGAAATATCAGGCTTGCGTTGTAAAGGATCGTCAATAGGCAAGTCTTTATGAACGATTTTTTGATCGGTGCCCGTAAGTTTGATGATTTCTTCGGCAAATTCTAGTATCGTGATTTCGTCTGGATTACCAATATTTACTGGATAGACATAATCACTCATCAATAATCTGTAAATCCCTTCAACCTGATCGTCTACATAACAAAAAGACCGGGTTTGAGTGCCATCTCCAAAAACAGTAAGGTCTTCGCCGCGTAAGGCCTGTCCTATAAAGGCAGGAATTACCCTACCATCATTAAGACGCATTCGTGGGCCGTAAGTATTGAAAATACGTACAATCCTCGTTTCCAACCCGTGAAAACGATGATAAGCCATAGTTATAGACTCTTGAAAGCGCTTGGCCTCGTCATACACTCCTCTAGGGCCTATAGTATTTACATTGCCGTAATAGTCTTCTGTTTGTGGGTGTACCAAAGGGTCTCCGTACACTTCGGAGGTAGAGGCAATAAGAATTCTTGCCTTTTTCTCCTTGGCCAACCCTAATAAATTATGCGTGCCTAAAGAACCCACTTTAAGCGTTTGAATAGGAATTTTCAAATAGTCTATGGGACTCGCAGGCGAAGCAAAATGTAAAATATAATCCAAATCACCTGGAACATGGACAAACTTGGTCACATCGTGGTGATAGAAGTCAAATTGTTCGAGCTTAAAGAGATGCTCAATATTGGCAAGATCTCCCGTAATTAAATTGTCGATCCCGATCACATCAAAGCCCTCGTTGATAAAACGATCGCACAAATGTGATCCCAAAAATCCTGCTGCTCCTGTGATTAAGACACGTTTGGCCATATTATGCTTCTCTTCGTCCTATCGAAATATACGTAAAACGTTCTTTCTCCATGTCTTTTACGTCATAAAGATTACGCCCGTCAAAGACTACTGGATGGTTTAAATTTTCTCTTAAAGTATTAAAATTAGGTGTTCTAAAAATACTCCATTCTGTACTAATGACCAAGGCGTCTGCCCCTTGTGTAGCGCCGTACATCGTCTCTGCAAAAACAACCTTATCTCCGTATTTGGCCTTTACATTGTCCATGGCCTCAGGATCAAAGGCCTGAATGGTAGCTCCTCTTTCTAGCAATTGATCAATCATGTAAAGCGAGGGGGCTTCTCTGATATCATCAGTTTCTGGTTTAAAAGCCAGCCCCCACATCGCAATTGTCTTTCCTTTGAGATTACCATCAAAATAAGCGTCAATTTTTGGGATAAGCTTTACTTTTTGATGATCGTTTACCTCAATAACAGCATCTAAGATTTTAAAGTCATATTGGGCATCCTTACCCGCTTTTTGCAAAGCTTTTACATCCTTAGGAAAACATGAGCCTCCATATCCTATCCCAGGAAAAAGGAAACGCTTTCCGATACGAGAATCGGTTCCCATACCGCGGCGTACCATATCAACATCTGCTCCTACGCGTTCGCAATAATTGGCCACCTCATTCATAAAAGTGATTTTGGTCGCCAAAAAAGAGTTGGCCGCATATTTGGTCAACTCTGCCGATTTTTCATCCATGACAATGATGGGGTTTCCAGAACGTACAAAGGGCTTATAGAGTTTTTGCATGAGAGCTGTAGCGCGCTCTGATGAAGATCCGATTACGATGCGTTCAGGTTTTAAAAAGTCGTCTACGGCAAAGCCTTCTCTTAAAAATTCAGGATTTGATACCACGTCAAAGGCAACCGAAGTTTGTGCGGCAATTGTGGCTTGTACTTTCTCGGCCGTACCTACAGGAACGGGACTTTTATCGACAATTACTTTGTAATCAGAGATATGGGTGCCTATGTCTTTAGAGACCCCTAATACATACGATAAATCGGCAGAGCCATCTTCGTCTTCGGGAGTAGGTAGGGCAAGAAAAACAATCTCGCCATGATCTAATCCTTCTTTTAATGAGGTGGTAAATGACAGGCGTCCCGCCTTGATATTGCGCTCAAAAAGCACATCCAGATGTGGTTCATAAATAGGCACTTCACCGGCTTTCATTCGAGCCACTTTTGAAGCGTCTATATCGACACATATGACTTCATTGCCTGTTTCGGCCAGACAGGTACCTGTGACCAATCCTACGTACCCAGTTCCAACAACCGTTATCTTCATAATTCATTTCTTAAACTGCCACAAAAATAGGGAAGTATTTACAGCTTCTAAAGGTGAGACCTTTATATTTCAGAAAGCGTCTTTACAAAACGACTCAGGATCTCTTCTTTAGAAAAATGAGTCACGACATAATCCCTGGCCTTTGCTCCCATTTGAGATACCAGCTCCTTTTGAGAAGCCAGTTGTGTCAATTGATCTAACACTAGAGCTATGTCCTTTTCAGAACTGTAAAATCCTCCTCCAGAATCACCTATAACATCGGCCACTTCAGAGTTAGGGTGTCCTGTAATAATAGAAGGTTTTGCGCTGGCCATCATGCCCAAAATTTTAGACGGCATTACTGTATCCAGCACTTCTGCTTTTTGAAACAATATATGGGTGTCTGCACTGCACAAAAGATCGGCCAGCTCTTCATAGGGTACAGGCGGATATAAGCTTACCTCA
>PAUP01000002.1 GCA_002712765.1 Cytophagaceae bacterium
TTGAAATTCAAAGTTAATATAATTAATGACTCAAAATTCACTTTTATGAAAAAATTATAAAATCACATATAAACAGGCTTAGAGCACTTTAGATTTTACGCGTTTCCACACCACTATGAGCAGTACCCCAGAAACTATACAAAGCCCAAGTAGCAAAAGGGCCGTGGTATACTGACTATAGATAAAATGACCCACAGTAAACATAATTCTGTATATAAATACACAGCCCAATAACATGGCAAGGATACCCGCAGGCACACTCCAAGCCTCGCTCGTCTTATCGAGCAAGATACCTTCTTCACTAGCATGCTGTCTAATTTTTTTCCAACCAGGACCACCAGGCTGGGTTTTTTGATAAAACCGATACAATACTTCTTTGGTTTCGGCTTGTGTAAGGAAGGTTACCAATAGCCAGATACAGGTGGTTATGGCTACAGCCAGTGGTATAGATGCCCAAGAAGGAAAAATACCCGCCTGAAAGACACCATTGCGCTCTGCACCAAAAAGAAAGGCATTGATCAGCGTGGTCTTAAACAGTAAGGAGATAATGCCCGAACTTACCATAGCAGCGATTTCGCTCCAAGCATTAATACGCCACCAAAACCATCTCAGGATAAAAATTAAACCGGTTCCCGCACCAAAAAGAATAATAATATCAAATAATTCTTTGGCATTGGTAAGTTTAAGAGCAATAAATGCGCTTATAACCATCAATACAACCGTGGTCACACGGCCTACAGCTACCAACTCTTTTTCGGTGGCATCGGGTTTTACTTGTTGTGCATAAAAATCGTTAACGATATAGGAAGCCCCCCAGTTGAGGTGAGTACTAATGGTACTCATATAAGCCGCAGACAGCGAGGCAAGTACCAACCCTAAAAGCCCACTTGGAAGCATGGTAAGCATAGCCGAGTATGCCAGATCATGCCCTAATTTATCATTGGTCACATTGGGAAATGCCTGTTGTATGCTCTCTAAATCGGGAAATACGATCAAAGAAGCCAGTGCTACCAATATCCAAGGCCATGGTCGTACGGCATAATGCATAATATTAAAGAAAAACGTGGCACCTATAGCGTGATTTTCATTTTTGGACGCCAGCATACGTTGGGCTACATAGCCCCCTCCTCCTGGTTCGGCACCAGGATACCAAGAGCTCCACCACTGCACGGCCAAAGGAATAATAAGCAGGGTGATGATCATTTCGGTATTGTCAAAGTCGGGTAGTATATTGAGTTTGTCTTTTACATTTTCATGAGCAATCAATGCCTCCAACCCGCCAATTTCAGGCAGACCTACGATGTAAATCGCCGCGCCAAAAGCCCCAGCCATAGCCACAAAAAACAAAATAAAGTCTGTATAAACAACACCTTTAAAACCGCCTATCGCACTAAAGATGACCGTGATCAGACCAGCGATTACTACCGTAGTTACTGGGTCTAAGCCTAGCATCACCTGACCTATTTTTATAGCCGCTAGGGTGACTCCAGCCATGGCCAAAACATTAAATAGTATGCCTAGATAAATGGCCCTAAAGGATCGTAAAAATCGAGCTGGCGCCCCACCGTAACGCAATTCATAAAATTCGATATCTGTCTTTACCTCAGATTTACGCCACAATTTGGCGTACACAAAAACGGTTAACAAACCTGTAATTAGAAAGGCCCACCAAGTCCAGTTTGCTGAAACTCCGTCTACTCTAACAATGTCTGTCACAAAATTTGGGGTATCTGTAGAAAACGTAGTGGCTACCATAGAAAGCCCCAAAAGCCACCAAGGCATATTGCGACCCGAGAGAAAATACTGGGTCGAATTTTTACCAGAGGCTTTCCCTACATAAATACCAATACCTAAAATAATGGCAAAAAGGCTACATATTATCGCAATGTCAAGCGTAGATAAATCTATCATAAGGGGTAAAAGTTGTTAACTCCAGTTTAAGGTTCCAATATGGCGCGAAAGATAATCATTCATCGTTAGTATATCGTCTTTGGCCGTCAAATCAGGGACATGCTCGGCCTTGTAGACGGCTTTTACAGACCTAGGGGTATCTTTTATCATTGCGGTGAGCACAGCAGGCAATTCTTTTTCTTGTCGTATAGGGTGAAGTGGGCAATCCCTCAAATACCTAAAGCAATCGTTACCATCAAGTTTAAAAATGTTCATGCTTACGCGAAAACGACCATCAGGGCCTTTNTACTTTTCAAGATCATCGAGGGCGGGTTTTTCGATAATAGCNCTGAGGAAATNGTCTTGATCTANAGTAAGCAGTGCAAATTGTGCAATACGTGTCATAGGNAAATCCANTTGGTCTCTATCATAGGCGATCAATGCATTATTATGCGAAAGCTTACGCAAGTCTCGAAAAACTGCTGTACTGTATAAATTATCGGCATTACAAACCAAAAAGCGCGTCTTTTGTAATGTGGGATATTGCTCAAGCGCTTGAAAAACGGCATCTGCCGTACCCAGCGGTTTGCTTCTATGTTCTGGAATGTTTTGAATGGCGTAAGAAATACTGAGCCCGTGAAAGTCATTGTTGACCATTTTAGCACCGTAATAAGCTTTAAAGCTATCACCCTGAGGGCCTATAATTATAATGATTTTAGTTATGCCCGCTTTTTTGGCATTGTACAATATATAGTCCAGCATGGGCCGTCCGTTTACCTGAATAAGCGCTTTACTCTCGGTATTTGCCTGTTTTTGCCATTTGGCCGAAAGTGTAACATCGCTCGGCTTTTTCATTCGAGAAGAGGCGCCTCCCGCGAGTATGAGTAGGGTATCTGTCATAATATCTGTGCTCCTTTGCTTATGTTGACCTGGTAAGCTGCTCTGGCGCCTGCCGCTTTTATAGCCTCAATAACGGGTATATGACGATCTTGAGGAGCAAGCGCACATATACAGCCACCTCCGCCAGAACCGACGATTTTGGCACCATAAGCACCAGCGTCTAAGGCGGCGGTAATCATATTGTCAATTATGGGGATACTAAGGTGCAATTGTTCTTTTAAAACGCGATGATGTGCAGTCATCAATTGGCCAAGTAGGGGGTAGTTGTATTTTTTTTCGCTTAAAGCGGAAAAAGCCTTTTGCGTAATATCATGATTCTTGAGTGCTGCATAGAAATACGGCTGTTGCTGTTTTGGTAATAGCCTTGCTAGATCATCAAACTGTCCAATAGAAGCGCGCTCTAGTTCAAAATCGGCTCTTGCCTCTTGTATGGTGTTTACAGCTGTAAGTGCTTTAGATTTTACTTCCTGAAGTAGGCCGATGGTATTTTTGGCAACACCAGATTCTCCAATAATAAGACCGTCTACTTGTTGATCAAATGTTTTGACTATGCCCTTATCTTTGGTCTCCAAATAAATCATTTGACCCAAGGCGCTGGTATATTGATCCATTTTTCCGCCCGGTGATCCCTGCGCTACAACCTCTGCTTCATAGGCTAATTGCCCAATAAGCGATGGGCTAAGTGGTTGTGAGCTACCAAAGGTATGTAGTAGGAATTGTACCCAAGCCACCACCAAGGCCGATGAGCTTGATAACCCTGCATTAATAGGAATATCTCCCTTTATTTCAATTTCAAAACCACCCGTGGGTTGGCAACCTACACGTCTAACCACTTTTATGGCATCCATCATATGTGTATTACGCCCATATTGCCGCTCATTTGAATTTGTATGGACTTGGTCTGTAATCGTATCAAAAGAGAATGAAAATTGATCTTGAATATCTGGTAAGTAAACCGTAGTCTGGGGTGTAACCCTTGGACGAGCACTAATGGTGATATATCGATCTATAGCACAAGCTATCACAGGAAGGTGCAAATAATCCTGATGATCTCCAAATAAACAAATGCGTCCAGGCGCTCTAGAAATTATACTGTGCACTAGTAGGTGTCTTTCATCCATTGATAGGGGGTACGACTCACCCAGAGCCCACGAGTAAAATCAGGAAAATCTTGGGGTTCTCCATTATTGGCAATAGAGGCTTCAGAAAGAGGCGTGATCGCGCTCCAGGCAGCGGCATCGTAAGCATCTAATGGAGGTGCACTATTTTGTTTGGCACTTTCTACAAAGGCATTCAAAACAAAGAAATCCATACCGCCATGACCTGAACCCTGGGCATAGTCTCCATATTTTTTCCATAAAGGGTGATCGTATTTTTCTAACCAAGGGGAAGCGTTATCCCAGCGGTGTGGTTCACTTTGCCCTTCGATATAGATACGGTTACCGTCTACTTCCCAAAGCCCCTCGCTCCCCTGAACCCGAAAGCCTAAAGAGTAAGGCCTGGGCGAATTACAGTCATGAGTCACAATTATGGTTTCGCCTTGAGCGGTAGTAAGGGTAGAGGTAATAATATCGCCCTGTTTAAATTTTAGTTTGGCATTGGGGTGATCTTCACCCCCGTGTTTGACGATGTATTTATGAAGGCCAACACCTTTGGTGGCATGCGAGGTCATAGAAACAAAACGATTCCCTCTATTGATATTACACATGGTCGCAACAGGCCCCACGCCGTGTGTGGGATAGACGTCTCCGTTTCTAAGCAGGGAGTGCTGGGTACGCCATTTGGATTCTGAAATGCCTTTGTCTCCAAATTCGACCCCTTTACCATAGGCGGTTTTACCATCGTTAAATTTTACAAATCGCAAATCGTGTTGATACCCGCATCTAAAATGCAATAATTCTCCAAATACATTTTGACGTACCATATGGAGTACCGCCATAATATCTCGGCGGTAATTGACATTTTCGAGGATCATCAAATGACTTCCTGTTTCTTCATGTGTATTTACCAAATCCCAACATTCTTCCATAGTATTGGCGGCAGACACTTCAACCCCTGTGTACTTACCTGCCTCCATGGCATCTACGGCCATTCTGGTATGCCATAGCCAAGGTGTCGAAATAATCACAGCATCTACTTCCTTGAGCTCGAGAAGGTTTTTATAATCATAGGCATCTTTACCAAACATTTTAGCAGCTGCCATCCCAGCTTTTTCCATGTGTTGTTTGGCAATAGAAATACGATCGGAATCAATATCGCAAATAGCCGTTATTAAAACATCCTCGCGTTGTAGTAGATTGTTGAGGTGATTGGTGCCCCGTAACCCTACGCCTATAAGCCCTATTCGTAATTTCTGGGCAGTGGTTGTGGTGGCCGCTATTGAAAGGCTTGGTGCCAAAGCTAGGCCTGCACCTACTACTGCTGTTTGCTTGATAAAGGTTCGTCTTTTTTGCATAATGTAGCTACTTAAGTAATAAATTGTCGTTGCGTCCTATTGTTTCACTGCTATTTTGAAATCAATAAGTGCTTTCTGGTCTTTGAAAATAGTCAAAAATCTAGGATTAGGATCTTTGATTTTTAATTTTGCGAGATAACCTCTGTGACTTTTTTTAATCTTTATTTTTTGCGGAGTGGTCGAGCCATAAGTCAAAAAATAAAGCGGTTGTTTTGATAATGTGTCAAAATGCAACCACAATACGGGTGATTTTGGATCAAAAAGTAAGGTGCCTTTGTGTATCTCAGAAAGTTGGGTGTCTGAGGTATAATAGGCCTCATAAAAAATGGGTGTTTTATAAAATGAGGCCTTTGTTACGGGCTCTTCCAATAATTGCCAATTGACATCTTCAGGAAAATGGTGCTTGATAAAATGCTCCGGGTCTTCAAGAAAATAATGATCATTAAAATCAGCCTCCCACCGCTTGCGATAAACCACCTCATTGCCCGCAGCCCAGGTGGCATCTAGTAACCACCACTGGTCTTTGAGGTAAACGGCATTCCATGCGTGATTTTTAATAACTGGTGTTGTCCCGATAAGTCGCGTGTCGGTTTTGGTATATCCATTTATGATTACTGCAGGTATTTGAAGGGCATCACACAAAACTTTAACCATTGTGGCATAGGCTTCACATAAACCCAACTTCGTACGTAAAGACTGCTCAATTAAAGACTGCTGTGCTATTTTCAATTTTCGTTTGCGTTCTAATCGGGAACGATAATAGATTCTTTTTGTAGGACGCATACTGTAGTAATCGTCAAGATCGTATTTGATATGAGTCGCTACCCATACAAAGGCTGCTCGTAATTGCGCTTCTGGTAAGACGTAATCTCTTTTAATCAAATGGGCCAATTGCTCAAGGTTGTCTATGTTATCTGGATATTTGGCCACCTGAGCATCAATGTCTGTATAGCTAATTGGTGCTGTCGATTGTGCATGCACTAGACCTATTTGCCATACTAATACGGTGAGAAAAAGAATAGGCTTGTATAGGTAAATCAACCCGCTGTGCTTCATATTTTTTATCTTTATACAGTAAATATACCGATTCTGTATAATGAACCCTGCCCAAAGTTATATCCTTTCTCAACCAGAACCCTGGCGATCTATTTGTTTGGAATTACAAGCGATAATAAAGCATACTTTGCCAGAAGTTGATGAGCAATTTAAATGGCATTTACCCTTTTATAAATTGGAGAACAAAATGCTTTGCTTTCTGAATGTTCGAAAGACCTTTGTCGATTTAGGGTTTATTTATGGCATCGCTTTGACCCAGCATCAGGAGTATCTCGTAGCAGGTGAAAAGAGAAAACAATTGCGCTCTTTGAGATTTAATAGTCTTGAAGAAATTAACCCTCATATCATAAGAGCTGTTTTAGAAGAAGCTGCCTTAATTGGAAGAATAACTAAAAAGGGGTAAATGCCCCTATTATAGTTTTCTATTAAGCTTGATATTTGTAAGGCAGTTTATGTTTGAGGGAACATAAACTTGCTAACCATCGCAATAGCCCACAACTGTATAGTTAAAGGCAATGTATGATAGCAAGCAGGGAGCTTTTGGGGGAAGGCTCCCTTTTTTGTGCCTTACTTTTAGTTTAGGAGGCTGTCAATTCTAAAAACAAACTTTCCAAACTCGCATTTTTTTGATTGAGTTGAAGAATTTTTAACGCATTATCATGCGCAAAATCAAAGACTTTAGCCCTCATATCGGTAGTGGTGTCAAAGGTGATTTCGTAGGTAAACTCATGAGTGTTCACCACTTTTTTGACGTGATCTAATCGTTCTAGTGCAACTTCTTCTACCCGGTAGTCAAAAGCAACAACAACGGTTTGTTGTTCTTGATGGCGCAATTGGTCCAATTTTTTGTCGGCAACGATTTTACCTTTATTGATAATGATTACCCGATCGCAAATAGCCTCAACTTCTTGCATGATATGTGTACTCATCAGAATGGTTTTTTGTTTTCCTATTTGGGTAATCAATTTACGTATTTCTAAAAGCTGGTTGGGATCAAGACCTGTAGTAGGTTCGTCTAAGATCAATACTTCTGGATCGTGTAGTAAGGCATTGGCAAGGCCTACACGCTGTCTATATCCTTTGGAGAGCTGTGCAATTTTCTTATGCGATTCTGGCTCTAGACCACATAAAGAGATCACCTCTTGTATGCGTGTCTTGTCAATGGCGTATACCTTAGCATTAAAATCGAGATACTCTCTCACATACATCTCTAGATATAAAGGATTATGCTCTGCGAGATACCCTACAGACCGTCTTACCGCTTGAGTTTGTGACTGAGTGTCAAAGCTATTGACCGTGGCCGTCCCTTCGCTAGGTGACAAGTAAGTGGTTAATATTTTCATCATGGTACTTTTTCCAGCACCATTGGGTCCAAGAAAGCCTACAATCTCTCCTTTGTTTAATTCAAAAGATACCCCATCTAAGGCTTTTTGATCTCCGTATAATTTAGTCACTTCGGCTACCCGTATAGACATAATGTGTTTTCTACAAATTTAGTTAAAGATTAGCATTTTGCTGCGTATTGTCTTTATCTGTGTCGGTTTGTTAAAATAAAATTTTTGGCGGTACTATTAAAACCAGCGCTGTGTCGTTTTATTTTGCCAAATGGTCAAAATCAAAGAATTAATAAAATTTAGCTAAAACTTTAGGTTGAGGTCAATGCAATCACTTTTTTTTCTACATTAGCACTTTAACAATTCATAATGTTAACAAAGGTTTATTACTGGAACAACTATTTTACTTTCTTCTTTTATAAGAAGAGAGCAGGACTGTTGTAGAGTAGTAAAACAAACACACTCAAAACTCATTTAAGTCCTGATCATATGTCAGGACTTTTTTTATGAACTATAGGAGTGTCAAACTTTGTGAATATAAGGCCCATAGTGCTTATGAAAACTATCGCTATACAAGGAATAAAAGGATCGTTTCACCATCAGGTCGCTCAAGAATTTTTTTCTCAAGAAATTCCTGTGGTCGAATGTGATTCTTTTGGCAGCTTGATACACTCGCTCACCCATGAGCAAAGTACGGATGCTGTGATGGCGATAGAAAATTCTATTGCAGGTGCTATATTACCTAATTATGCGCTTATTGATGGGCATAATGTGAGTATTGAAGGCGAGTATTATTTATCGATTCAACATCATTTGATGGCGCTCAAAGGTCAAGACCTTGATGCTATTAAAGAAGTCTGGTCACACCCTATGGCACATTTGCAATGTCGTGCCTTTTTTAAAGACTATCCACACATAAAGCTGGTAGAAGAAGTAGATACAGCCTATGCAGCCCAACAGATTCAAAGCGGGCAGTTAAAAGGTATTGCCGCTATTGCCAGCGAGACGGCTGCAAGCATGTATGAGCTGTCGATACTACAGCGTTCGATACAAACCATAAAAGACAATTCCACGCGCTTTTTTATACTTAACACCAGCGGGATACATACCAATACAACTGCCAATAAGGCTTCGCTTCGTTTTACGACCGAACACAAAAGAGGCAGTCTAGCGACGATTTTAAATGTACTGAGTGATTGCAAGCTCAATTTGACAAAAATTCAATCGATGCCTATCGTACAGACGCCTTGGAAGTATGCATTTTTTGTAGATGTCACCTTCGAGCAATATGAAGATTATGCTAAAGCGAAAAAAGTAATGGCTATAATGGCGACCGATTTTAAAATATTGGGCGAATATAAAAACATGAAAATATAAATGATACAAGCTGCCAATCGTCTTAATCAAACTACAGAGTACTACTTTTCGCGTAAGCTAAAAGAGGTGCGTGGCCTTGCTGCTGCTGGTCATCCCATTATTAATATGGGCATAGGCAGTCCCGATATTGCTGCGCCAGCTCAGGTCACGCAAGCGATGATTACTGCTATGGATGATGCGGTGGCACATCAATATCAAAGTTATACGGGCATACCCGCTTTAAGGGAGGCTATGACTCATTTTTACCAGACGCACTATGAGGTATCCCTCGACTCCGAGTCAGAGGTATTACCCCTTATGGGATCAAAAGAAGGGATTATGCACATTAGTATGGCTTTTTTAAATCCAGGAGATCAGGTGCTCATTCCCAATCCTGGATATCCTACCTATAGGGCGGTTGCTCAATTGGTCGAGGCCACGGCTGTTACTTATGATTTAACCCAAGATACGCAATGGCTGCCTGATCTCAAGGCCTTAGCAGAGCAGGATTTGAGCCGGGTCAAATTGATGTGGGTCAATTATCCGCATATGCCTACTGGGGCAAAAGCTAATGCGAGTATGTTTGGTGAATTGATTGCTTTCGCGAAAGCGCATAGCATACTCATTGTTAATGATAATCCTTATAGCTTTGTCTTAAACGATGCCCCTAGTTCCTTATTGGCCACTCCAGGGGCTAAAGAGGTAGCCTTAGAATTAAACTCACTAAGTAAAACCTTTAATATGGCGGGCTGGCGTGTAGGTATGCTGGCGGGCGATGCCTCCCATTTGCAGCAGGTGTTAAAAGTAAAGTCTAATATGGATAGTGGGATGTTCTACGGTATCCAAAAAGGCGCGATTGCCGCTTTGTCGATGCCTAAGACTTGGTTTGAAGAGATGAATGCATTGTATCAAGAACGTCGTGAGGCCCTGTATACCTTGGTCGATCTTCTGGGATGTAGCTATGACAGGAAGGCCACAGGAATGTTTATTTGGGCACAATTACCAGCGGGCAAGACCGCCGAGCCTTTTGTAGACAAACTACTACACGAGAAACATATATTTATTGCACCGGGCACTATTTTTGGAAGTCAAGGCGAGGGCTATATTCGATTTAGTCTTTGCGTCCCCTTACCAAAAATTGAAGCCGCCATAAAACGATTTAAGCAGCACAAATGAAGCATATATACATCATAGGAGTAGGATTAATAGGAGGCTCTTTTGCCAGAGATATGCGCGAGCAATTTCCAAAGGCCACCCTAGTTGGGATAGATACCAATGCAGGTCATATTGAGCAGGCCTTAGCCTTAGGCTTGATAGACAGCCAAGGAGATTTGGATCAATTAACCACTGCCGATCTCGTAGCCCTTGCCGTACCTGTTGACACGGCTGTGTCGCTTTTACCTACTGTTTTGGACAAGGTAGGTGAGAATACCATCGTGATAGACATGGGGTCAACCAAGGCGGCTATCTGCGCTGGGGTGGCTACTCATCCCAACCGTCGTAACTTTTTGGCCTGTCACCCTATAGCAGGTACCGAATTTTCTGGCCCTTCGGCAGCGTTAACAGGTTTGTACAAAGGCAAAACTCAAATTGTATGCGAGGTAGAAAAAACAGCTTTCAAATTGCAAGAGCGTGCTCTAGCGCTTTTTAAAAATATGGGGATGCGCCTGCGTTATATGGATCCCGAATCACATGATAAACACATAGCGTATATGTCGCATTTGTCGCATATTAGTGCTTTTATGTTAGGAAAAACGGTCATTGAAAAAGAAAAAAATGAACGCGATATTTTTGATATGGCGGGTAGTGGTTTTGCCTCTACCGTGCGTTTGGCCAAGAGTAATCCCGTTACATGGACCTCGATATTTGCACAAAACAAAGAGAACATTTTAGAAACCTTAGACGAGTATATCGACAATCTTCAACATTTTAAATCGCTTATGGCTCAAGATAATTTTGAAGATGTTTATAAAGAAATGGAAAATACCAATCATATTAAATCAATATTAAACGGACTAGAACAGTAGTATAACACAAGAAAAAAAAGCAAATGGAAAATAAAAAAGAACTCAGAAACTGGCTGGATGCCTTTGGACTTGATCACCCCTTGGTCATTGCAGGCCCTTGTAGCGCCGAAACAGAGGCGCAGGTATTAAAAATTGCACATCAATTAAAAGATAGTGATGCTACTGTGTTGCGGGCTGGAATATGGAAACCCAGAACAAGACCTGGAAATTTTGAAGGTGTGGGAGCCCTAGGCCTAAAATGGCTTCAAAAGGCCAAGGAAGAAACAGGGATGCTAACTACAACCGAGGTGGCCAATGCCCATCATGTAGATCTCGCCTTAGAACACGATGTTGATATACTCTGGATTGGAGCGCGTACCACGGTGTCTCCTTTTATTGTACAGGATATCGCCGAGGCACTAAAAGGGACCGATAAAACCGTGTTGATTAAAAATCCTGTAAATCCAGATTTATCCCTATGGCTAGGGGCTGTAGAGCGTTTTTACACTCAAGATATCAAAAATCTAGGGGTAATTCACAGAGGTTTTTCTACCTACGAAAAAACCCGTTACAGAAATAATCCAGAATGGCAATTGGCCATCGATTTGCAAAATCGTTTTCCAGACCTGCCATTAATCTTAGATCCTTCACATATCGCGGGGAGAAGAGATATTATTTTTGATTTGTGTCAAACCGCCTTAGATCTCAATTATGACGGGATGATGGTCGAAACGCATTATGATCCAGACAACGCCTGGAGCGATGCTGCCCAGCAAATTACTCCCGCCAGCCTGATCCAAATGATGCAGGATTTAAAAATTAGAGAGGAAGAAGGGAAAGAGGTAGAATATAACAACAAACTCAATACCCTCAGAACACAAATAGACGTGGTAGATCATCAATTAATTGAAAGTTTGGGCAAACGCATGAAAATTTCTGATGACATAGGTACGCTCAAAGCCAAAAACAATGTATCTATCTTACAAACCAAACGTTGGAATGAGATATTGGGCAAGATGATCTTAGAAGGAGAGCAAAACAATCTTAGCGAAGAATTTATTTTAAGAGTGTTTAAAGCCATTCACCAAGAATCTATCAATCACCAGAAAAAAGTGGCCAAAACCATGCAAAACGCATAAGCAAAAAAAAATCCCAGTGGCAACACTGGGATTTTTTTTTAATTTTTTGCCTCGGGTAACAGGGCCCGTTTAAAAATGTAACGCGTGATAAAAATACCTTGGCCATCTTCATTGCCAGCATCACTTTCTACCGCACTGGTCACAAAAGCCAGATCCCAGCCCTCGGCGAGCATGGCGGTAAGTTTAGAACTGATGACGGCATCATTGGCAGCAATATTTTGGAAACGTATCCCTCCAAGATTGTAAAAGTTGAGCAATTTGGTCTCTTCAAAATCTTTGACACGAATGTCTTTTCGTTTGGCTTTATTACGTCCATTGTCGTCCTCAGTTTGGGTAGAGGTAAATTGGGAGTAATCTCGCTCGGCATTGGCAGAGATAATTCTAGATCGGCCCAAGCCATTAGGTACAATAGATTCTACCGAAGTGATTACTTTGACTTCGTACTGTTGTGCGTATGCAGAGGTAATACCTACGAGTAACAACAGGAGGTAGCTTAGTTTTTTTATCATAATGATTGTGTTTGTGTAGTTTGTTACATTAAAAATAGCAAATTATTCGTACACATAGAGACAAGATTCTGAGGTAGGTTGTCTTTAAAAGGCCAAGAAGGGCTTATTTTTAATAATCGCTGTACTGCTGTTTAAAAAGTAGTTATTTTTACAATCCAAAATCTTATATGACAGGAACAGTATACAAATCAACCGGCAGTTGGTACACGGTAAAGACCGATGACAACAAGTGGTACGAATGTCGTATAAAGGGAAAGTTTAGAATGCAAGGTATTAAAAGTACCAATCCTGTTGCTGTAGGCGATCAAGTCGATTTTGAATTAGACACCAAGAGCGACATAGAAACCGGTGTGATACATCACATACATGAGCGCGAAAATTACATCGTGCGTAAATCTGTGAATTTATCAAAACAGACGCACATCATTGCCGCCAATGTAGATCAGGTCTTTTTGTTAATCACCCTTAATAATCCGCCCACCTTTACCGCCTTTATCGATCGTTTTTTGGTGACAGCCGAGGCCTATGCCGTAAAAACTGTCTTACTCTTTAACAAGATAGATACCTATGATGAGGAGGAGCTTCTTGAGATAAAATATCTTGCCGCCATGTACCGTGATATAGGCTATGAGTGCATAGGAATTTCGGCCTTAGAAGGCAAGCATGTAGATCAAGTTAAAGCCTTGATGGAGGGCAAGGTAAGTATGTTTACAGGGCACAGTGGTGTGGGTAAGTCAACACTGGTCAATGCCATAGAGCCAAGTTTGGATCTCAAGACAAAACAAATAAGTACCCAGCACAAACAGGGTCAACACACCACCACCTTTGCCGAGATGTTTGATCTGAGTTTTGATGCTAAGATCATAGATACCCCAGGGATCAAAGGGTTTGGTATTGTAGATATGGAACCAGAAGAAATAGGTGATTATTTCCCAGAGTTTTTTGCCTTAAAATCCCAGTGCAAATTTCACAATTGTCTACATGATAAAGAGCCCAAATGCGCTGTAAAAGAGGCCTTAGATAATGACGAGCTTTATTGGTCTCGCTATCGCAGCTATATACAGATGTTAGAAGGAGATCAAACGCATTATCGCAAAGACATTTTTAACGAAGACACCTAGATGAAGCTTGTATTACAAAGAGTTAGTGAGGCCTCTGTGACCATCGATGGAGAGGTAAAGGCGGCTATAGATAGCGGGTATTTAATTCTTTTAGGAATTACCCATGAAGACAATGAGACCGATATTGATTGGCTTACTTCAAAAATTAAAGGCTTACGCATATTTACCGATGACAAGGGTGCTATGAATCTTTCACTAGCCGAGGTAGATGGCCAGGTGTTAGTCATTAGTCAATTTACCCTTTATGCCAGTACCAAAAAAGGCAATCGCCCTAGTTTTTTGGAGGCCGCGCGTCCCGATCAGGCAAATACTTTGTATGAATTGTTTGTAGATACGCTTTCGCGAAAGCTAGACAAAAACATCGCAACTGGTTCATTTGGAGCAGATATGAAAGTCAAACTCGTCAATGACGGCCCAGTCACCCTAATTATCGATTCTAAAAAAAGGGTATAAACCCCTTTTTAGACGTTTTGAGATTTTATATTTTGCAGCAATTGCAACACAAACCTCAATCATAAATGTCTAAATTTTACCTGAGCATTGTACTGATGCTTATAAGCTGTTGGGCTACAGCTGCGCAAGATTTACCCCGACCATATTTCGCAATACCGCCAGACTTACACCAAGACGCCAACAGCATAACACAACTTGAAGATATTGCTATTGATATTCGAAATATCAATAAAATGTTGGTCTCCAAAAAGAAGATTGTGACCATTTTGAACAAAAGTGGTTATAGACATATTGGCGCCATTGCACACTATGACAATAGTAGGAAGATTAAAAAAATCGAAGCCAAGGTCTACGATGAGCACGGGATGGAAATTGAGCATTTTAAACAAAACGATTTTTCTGATCTAAGTGCCGTAGAGGGAGGTACTTTATTTAGTGATTCAAGAAAATTGGCACTGAGGTATTTTCCTGAGAACTTCCCGGTGACTGTTGTATTTGAGGTAGTCTCAGATTTGGATAACACGGCATTTATAGAGCCTTTTTTGCCGTATAAAGATTATTACAATAGTGTAGTAGAGAGCAAGTATTCGATTAAAATTAGAAGAGGCGCTACACTACACACCAAATTGATGAACATCGATGAGCGCTTCGAACACGAATTGAACGATGATTCTTTTACGATTACTGCCTCTAATTTAAAGGCTATAGTCCCCGAATCCCACTCACCAAGTTTGATAGAATTTGTACCTCAGGTAATCACCGCCCTTGATGTTTTTAGCTATGAAGGCGAAAAAGGAGATGCTTCTAGTTGGCGCAATTTTGGCAATTGGATGGAAGACGCCTTGTTTGATGACATCAACGATATCGATAGTGAGACCAAGGCCGAAATTAAACAATTGGTAGCTCCCTATACGACGCATCGTGAAAAAGCAAAGGTGTTATACCAGTACATGCAATCTAAAACTAGATATATAAGTGTTCAGGTGGGTATAGGCGGTTGGAAACCTATGAGAGCCAGTGAGGTTGATGAGTTGGGCTATGGCGATTGCAAAGCCTTGACCAATTATACCAAATCACTTTTTGAGGTAGCTGGTATCCCTGCCTATTACACCATTCTTCACTCTAGTCCTATCAAGCGCGATATAAGCTCGGACATTGTATCTATGCAGGGTAATCACGCCATACTCGCTGTACCCGATGGTGAGGATATGATTTGGCTAGAATGTACCAGTCAGGACACTCCTTTTGGATTTATTGGCAAAAACGCCAGTGATAGAGATGTTTTGATTGTCACTCCAGAAGGGGGAAAAATCGTACATACCAAAAAATACACCACCCAAGAGAATGAATTGCTTACCACTGGGTTGGTACGATTAAATGAAGAAGGTGCCATAAAGGCCGAGGTAGCGCTTATTTCTAGAGGCGTGCAATATGGACAGCGCTCTGGTATCGACAAGCAAACTAGCGAAATTCAGGACGAGTACTACAAATCCTATTGGGACTATATTGATAATATCACTATCGACAAAATGGCCTTTGAGGAAAACAAAGAGGAGGTTTTCTTTAAAGAGACCATTGCATTTAAGGCTTTAGATTATGCCCGAAAGGCTGGAGAAGAGATCATTCTACCTCTCAACGTATTAAATCGGAGCACCTACGCCCCAGATCGATATAAAAATAGACAACGCCAATTAAAACTTTCTCTTGGGTTTATGGATAAGGATGAGGTAGAAATCATATTGCCAGAATCGATGAGTATCCAGTTTTTACCAGAGCGAGCCCAAGTAGAAACCCCTTATGGAAAGTATACCTCTGAGGTAGAGAAAGTAAGTGATCACAAGTTGATCTATAGACGTACATTTTCGATAGAACCGGGAACCTACGGTCCAGAAGCCTATAAAGAATATCGCTCTTTTAGAAAAAAAGTAAAGCGATTTGACGACCAAAAAATTATCCTTACCCAATAATATGACCCCAAAAAATAATAGTAAAAAAACGCTCTGTCTTTTATGTTTAGGGCTTTTTGTAAGTACCCTAAGTGCCCAGTCTTTTAAATTGGGCAATGTGAGCAAGCACGAATTGGCCTTAACCGCAGATCCTGTATTTAAAGATGCCGGAGCTGTAGTCCTTTCTCGACAAGTAGAAAATAGATTGGGGCGTTATATCGATGTCTATGAACGCATAAAAATATACACCCCAGAAGGATATGATAGAGCAACCATACAAATTCCGTACACCGATGTAGAAAAGGTAAAAGGTTATACCTATAATCTAGTAGACGGAGAGATAGAAAAGACCAAATTAGACAAGGACTTTATTTTTGACGACGAGGTAGTGGAAGGGGTAGAATTTAAAAAGTTTACTTTTCCCAAAGTGACCTCAGGCAGTGTGATCGAATTGTATTACAGAGCGACCAGAGGGACACTAGCAGACTTAAGTATGCAGTATGCCATCCCTATACGGGATATGGATATCGTCATAAGAAATGAATCCCATAGAAATTATAACATCCTTCAAAACCCTAAAGCTTTTTTAAAAGTAACACGAGAGACAGACAATACAAAGACGATTATTCGAGCTACAGATGTACCCGCCTTGCAAGAAGAGAGTTATGTGTACGATATGGATGAGTATCGCGCCAAACTCGAATTTGCCTCAACAGGAAGTATTTATGGCTCCAAGATAAACTCTTTTGAAGACATTGGTAGATTATTGATGAAAACAGACGATTTTAAAAGAGCCTTTAAATCAAGACATGGCTTTAATAGTTTGTTGGGCGACATTTTAAAGGATGCAAAAGACGATCGCGAAAAGGCCAAAATCATCTATCAATGGGTACACGATAAGATAAAATGGAATGAGTACTACGGTATTTATCCAGACAATAGTTCTTCTCGAGAGACCTTTACAAAGAGAAAAGGAGATCTTGCCGATATTAATTTACTGTATCTCGCCCTTTTAAGAGCTGCCAAAATAGAGGCTCATCCGGCTTTGGCCTCGACCAGAAGCAATGGATTGCCACTTACCCCGAGTTATAGATCGTTTAATTATTTGATGGTAAGTGTAATGATAGATGGAGCACCTTACTTGGTAGATGCGGCACATACAGAAGCCAGATTTGATCGCTTGCCAGAGGCGGTTATTAATTACATGGCCTTAGTGATTTATGACGATGGCAAGGTAGTGTGGGAAGAAATAAAAGAACCAGCGCATTCTGATGAGCAAGTCATGGTAAGCTTGGAAATTGATGACGATCTTTTAATTGCTGGAAAGGCCAAAGAGCGGTATACTGGATATAATGCTTTCGAATATGCCAGCTATTTAAAAAATTCAAGCGATCGCAGCCTCGAGCGCATCGCCGATTATGCCTTAGATGGTTTTGAGGCAGACGCCATTGAGGTTACCCACGATAGTATTCGCAATAATGTAGACGTGACTTATACCTTTGAAATAGAGGATGCCATAGAAGAAATCGGTAATCAACTCTACCTTAAACCATTGCTATTTCTAGCTGGAGATGAAAACCCTTTTTTGCAGGAAGAGCGAAAGTTTCCCATATTCTTTGGGTACCCAAAGCGATATAGGTACAATGTGACGATACAACTACCTGATGGGTATAACCTCAAGACATTACCCACCCCTATCCGTTTAGAATTACCAGATCAAATCGGGACGTTTATGTATACAATATCGTATAATCAACCCAGAAATTCTGTGCAATTGCAAAGCTTATATCAAATTAATAGAAGTCAAGTCAATCCAGCATCTTATTTTGATGTTAAAGAGTTTTTTAAGCAAATGTTAGAAAAAGAGCAAGAGCAAATCGTCTTAATCAAAACCTGATTGGCCTGTAAGATTGAGCGTGGTTGGCCCCACCCAATACATAGCCCGATACTTTTTTGACAAGCAGTGTCTGTTTTTAAGGGTCGCGTAGTAATGTTTTTCATGGGCTTATAGACTGGTGGCAACCATCCTATTGGACGTTTATATCAAGTAAGCGTCTTTTGACTGTTGTTATTTGTGTTAAAATTTGTAAGTAAAAACTTTCGCGAAAGCGCAACACAAAGAATCGCAACGATCTCATTTATAGTCTTTAAAAATAATAGGGTTAGGTTCTAGGTATTGCTACTATATTTCCCCAATTTGAAAAAAGGGCAAATACCCCTTTTTAGACTTTTTAAGAATTTCTATTTTGCAGCAATTGCAACACAAACCTCAATCATAAATGTCTAAATTTTCCCTATGCGTCTTGATGACGTTTGGGATGGCATATTCCCTTTTTACCAATCAATACCCCATCAGTACTATCCCTCCCGCTTTACGCGAAAAAGCCAATAGCGTCATACGCTTAGAAGAAGAATTAATCTCTATACCCGATCAACGCACCAAATATGTAAAACATAAACGGGTGGTGTCTGTACTTAACAGCAATGGAGATCGAGAAGTCGATTCATATATGCATTATGATCCTACTACCCGAATTAAAGACATTGGAGCTATTGTTTACGATGCTCAAGGCAAGGAGATCAAACGCTATAAGAAAAGAGATTTTAAAGACATAAGCGCGGTAGACGGGATAAGTATTTTTACAGATTCGCGATTGCTTTATCTGGATCACACCGCTAGTTCTTATCCCTACACCATAGAATTTTTTGCAGAGGTGGCCTCTTCCAACACCGCCTTTTTAGGCTCGTGGTACGCCAATAGCACCTATTATCTGAGTATTGAGAAAAGTATTTATGAAATCAAATACAATCCAGACCTTAATCTCAGGTTTGAAGCGCATGACCCCACTCAAATTTTTGAACTACAACAAGCCCCGGGACTGCTGCGTCTCGAGGCCAATGCTATTACCGCTTTGGCACCCGAAGATTACAGCCCATCGCTCAACGCCCTATCGGCCCATTATAATTTTGCCTTAGAGCATTTCCATCTCGAAGGCGTAGATGGATCTGCTCAAAATTGGAAGGAGTTTGGACAATGGATCAATGCCTATTTACTAGACGGTACTCAAGAAATACCACCTAAAACTATACAAGAAGTGAAGGCGCTGGTGAGTGGGGTAAGCTCTAAGATTGACAAAGCGCGATTGGTATATCAATACATGCAGGAAAAGACGCGCTACATCAGTGTTCAAGTAGGTATAGGAGGTTGGAAACCCATGCTGGCCGAGGATGTTGACAAATTAGGATATGGAGATTGCAAGGCCTTGACCAATTACACCAAATCACTTCTAGCAGCCGTAGATATTCCTTCTTATTACACGGTTTTGTATGCAGGTCGGGACAAACGTGACATCTCTAAAGACTTTGTGGCCATGCAAGGTAATCATGCCATCTTAGCGATTCCTGAGGGTGATGATTATCTGTGGTTAGAATGTACCAATCAGCAAGTGCCATTTGGGTTTATTGGAGACTTTACCGACGATAGAGATGTACTTATTGTCACCCCAGAGGGCGGGAAGATTGTTCATACTAAGGAGTATGCATATCAAGACAGTACTCAAGATCTAAAAGGGGAGGTGTACCTTGACAGTGAGGGTGGCCTTAAAGCCGAAGTAACGATGAGCTCTAGTGGTATTCAATACGACGACCGCTACTTTATCGATACACTTACAGAGACCGATCAAAAGAAACATTATTACAATTTTTGGGAATATCTCAACAATCTAACGATAGACCGTATTGCCTTAGAAAATGATAAAGAAAATATTGTTTTTAAAGAAAATATCGCCTTGAGCGCTGCCCGTTATGCCTCATTTGCAGGTCCAGAAATGCTGGTTCACCTCAATGCTTTAAACAGAATGACCGCATCACCAGTGCGCTATCGTGACCGAAAATTTGGGGTAGAGGTAGGACGGGGATTTTCAGATTCAGATCAAGTCACCATTCATTTGCCAGAGGGCTATAGTGTCTCGGGCCTACCAGAGCCTATTGTCTTAGAAACAGACTTTGGCTTTTATCAAATGAGCTGCACGGCTATAGACGAGAACACCTTGCTGTATAAACGGCAATACGACCTTTATGGTGGTAGTTATGAGAAGCAACAATACAAAGACTTTCGCTCTTTCAAAAAAAAGATCGCGCGATATGACAATCAAAAAATAATACTAACCAAAAATGATTAATACCATGAAATTGCGTTTTCTTTTTTTATTTACAACACTTTGTTTTGGCCTTAGTGTTAACGCACAGAATTACAAATTTGGCAAGGTCTCTAAAGAAGAACTGTCTCAGCAAAGCCACCCTAAGTACAAGGAAGCCGTAGCCGCCGTCTTATATCGCGAGAGCTTTACAAAATTTGATTATTCTCAAGAAGAGGGTTTTATTGTGAAAACCGATTATTACGAGCGTATCAAAATATACTCTAAAGAGGGGTATGAATATGCCAATAAAAGTATCTCACTTTACAAAAGTGGAAGCGCCGATGAGCGTGTTTCAGGATTAAAAGCGGTTACCTATAACCTGGTAGACGGAAAGATAAAAGAGACCAAGTTGCGTAGCTCTGGTATTTTTGAAGAAAAGGCGAGTAAAACCCGAAATATAAAAAAGTTTACCATGCCCGATATTCAAGACGGGGCTATTATTGAGTATAAGTACACCCACACCTCTCCCTTTATATCGTCTATTGACGAGTTTCGTTTTCAGGAAGAAATTCCGGTAGAAAAGGTAGAGATGAAGTTTTATGCCCCAGAATATTTGTCCTATCGCACCCATGGTAAAGGCTCTTTGCCTTTTGACATAAAAAATAGTTCTAGAGAGCGATCGGTTAGTTATAAGTATTATGCCAATAGAAGAGGACATGCAAGTGGTGGTGAGCGAAAAACTCGCAATATTACATTTAAAGATATTGGTTATGCTATAACGCTTAATCAAGTAGCACCTTTATTGGAAGAGCCTTATGCAGGAAATTATGAGAATTACTTT
>PAUP01000003.1 GCA_002712765.1 Cytophagaceae bacterium
GCGAAAGTGAAGATATATACACTTACAGGACAATTGCAGCTGTCACTACAAAGAGCTCCTAATAGCCAATGGCAAATACCCCTAGATGCGCTTGCTGCTGGCATCTATTTTGTGCACATAGAAGGACGGCCTATTCAAAAACTTGTAGTATGGTAAGTCATTGACAAAGCCATATCCAATAGTTTGTAAGCATTGCCATAAAACACGACAAAACATGCTAACCAATACTACTTTTAACGTGAAATATCTAGCCATTATCCTATTGAGTTGCTTCGCTATTGTAAGCTGTGAAGAAACCACCCAAAAAACGACCTCAACGCCAATTAAGGAAAGTACGCCTCAAAAAATTTATCCCAAAGGGATGAACGCCGTTTTTGAAGCGCATGGCGGTATTGACCAATGGAATGACATGAAAAGTTTGGTTTTTACCATGGAGAAAGAGACGGGAGACGAGACCCATACTGCTCAGCTTTCATCACGTAAAATGCATATCAAAACGCCTAATTTCCAAATAGGTTCTAATGGGAAGCAAGTATGGCTTGCCCAAGACTCGACCTATTATCCACCTAATAGAGCTCGCTTTTACCACAATTTGATGTTTTATTTCTACGCTATGCCATTTGTCTTGGGAGACGATGGTATTGTATATAGTGAGGCAGATCCATTAACGGTAGGCGATCAAACCTATCCTGGGACAAAAATTTCGTTTAATAGCGGGGTTGGAGATGCACCAGATGATGAGTATATACTCTACCGAAACAAAGAAAGCGGTCAAATGGAATGGTTGGCATATACGGTAACTTATGGCAAAAATGAAAAAAGCGATCGTTTCTCGTTTATCAAATACGATCAATGGCAGGAAGTCAATGGTTTGATTCTTCCCAAAGTACTACAATGGTACACCGTAGAGGATGGTGTCCCAACGCACGCTCGTAACGCTAGAGTGTTTAAGGATGTTGCAATTACTACAAATGAGGCGCCTACCGCACTATTTGACAAACCTGAAAAGGGCACTTTTGTAGATTAGTATAGGGTAAAGTTAGCTAGTATTCTTTGCTGTTTTTCTTTGACTTACTTTGGAGAAGCAGCAGATATGAGCTGTCCATCAAAAGTGGCTCCTATATATCCGTAGCCTTTTAAATAAAAAAAATCAAAACGCTGCGCTTTTAATTGCGCCCTGAGCTGGAGTAGATTTGTGTAGCTACAAAATGGTGTTTCTAATGAAGCCGATTTGGAGACTACCGTATAGGTAGCTTGCCCATCGGCACTTTGCCAAGAATCGCCTATGGCAGCTCTAGCATCATACCGAAGATCCTCTTGAGAGCAACAACTTTGGTATTGATACACCTTATCATTCTCTGACCTTAAATACAAAGTGTCGATGCTACCCGATTTCCACTCTTGGGTATAACCCACATAGCGTTTACCATTGAAGCTAAATTCACCCACTTGCTTTTCAAAATAAGCTGTTTCTGCCCAAAGGACATTTTTTTTCTTTATCGTAAGCGGAAAATAACTAGCAGTGGCAATACCATCACAAAAGGATTGCCCCTCTTGCTGTCCTGTGGCTTGTAATGGGAATAACAAATAAGTAAAAATGAATAGGTAAACAAAACGCTGCATAGCTGTTAATTTTTGATAAATATAGAAAAACCCGAACTGTAACAGTTCGGGTTTTTTAATTTATACAAAGGCTATAGTCTTACTCTCTAGTATACTTTTCCTTATAGCGTTGCCACAACTCGGTTTGATGCGTTTCAAGGCTAATATCTCTCCCCTGAATAAAGGCCCTTACAATCTGGTTACCACGCATGTCAAGCGCGTTACCTTTTGAGATAAAAAGCGTAGCGTCCTTCCCTACAGCGAGGGTTCCTGTACGGGCGTCTATACCAGTGATTTCGGCAGGATTCTTTGTGATGAGCTGTAACGCCTCTTCATCGGTCATTCCAAATTGGGTAACCTGTCCTGCGTAAAATGGAAGATTTCGTACTTGCCAATACTCACCATCATAACCTAAGGCTACCTTAACACCTGCATCAGTCAATAATTTGGGCAACTTATAGGTCAAATCATAATCGTGATCATCCATAGCGGGCAATTCTTGTACACGTTGCAAAATGACTGGGATATTGGCCGCTTTTAATTGATCAGCAACCGCATAGGATTGATAGCCGCCTACGAGAACCATTTTTGATATATTCATCGCTTTCGCGAAAGCTATAGCATCCAATATTTCACGCTCATCATTGGCGTTGACATATAGGCGTTGTGTCCCATCAAAAACTCCTTTTAATGCAGCAAATGGTAGATTTTTGTCGGTGCTGCTGTTGTGATAAGCCTTGGCATTTTTAAAGAAGGTATTCATTTCTTCAATATCTTCTTGGTACTTTTTATTGGGTGTAAAGCCAGGCTCCTCACCTGCCCACCATCTCCCGCGACGCATACTGCGAGGCCAGTTTACGTAAATTCCATCATCGGCCTTATAGGCTGCATCTTCCCAATTCCAGGCATCGAGCTGTACGATAGATGAGGTTCCTGATATAGCACCTCCTTGTGGGCGTGTTTGAGCGAGCAATACTCCATTAGGACGCATACTTTCTACCACCTTAGATTCGGCGTTATAAGCGATCAATGAACGAATATGTGGATTAAAATCTCCTAATTCGTCATCGTCATTAGAAGCGCGCACTGCGCCTACCTCAATAAGACCTAATGTAGTATTGGTGGCAATAAAACCTGGATATACATGATGTCCCGTAGCGTCAATTTGAACACCTCTTTGTTTTATTTCGGATAAGGAGGCTTCTTCAATAGCGGTAATTTTACCATTTTCCAATTGAATGATCGCGTTCTCTATGACGGTCCCATCACCTATATGAGCAGTGGCTCCAATGATGGTATAGGCTTCAGTCTGAGCTGGAGCTGGCGTTTGTTGTGCTGACACTAATGAAGTTATCAAAAGACACAGCATTACGAATATGTTGTTTTTATTTTTCATCTTAATAGGCGGTTTCCATGGTGTCACAATGCATATACTGCTTTTCCTTTTTCTTAGGTGTTCTGGTTTTTAAACCTTTGTTTTTGGCGGCCAGCATCATGGTCGTTAATTTGTTTTTTTCTTCCTGCATCTCTTTTCGCATTTGGAGGTCTCTTTCCATGTCAAAATAGACTTTCCCTTCGATTAAGGTTTTATCGGCTCTTGCTCTAATAGAAAGCGGATGATCTGTCCATAAGACGATGTCTGCATCCTTTCCTACGGCTACACTTCCCATACGATCGTCTAAGTGTAGTAATTTGGCCGGGTTTAAGGTCACAAACTTCCAAGCTTCTTCTTCAGAGACGCCTCCGTACTTGACCGATTTTGCAGCTTCTTGATTAAGACGTCTTGACATTTCGCCATCGTCACTATTAATCGCTACAGTAACGCCTTGATCGTGCATAATGGCTGCATTATAAGGAATCGCATCATTTACCTCGTACTTGTATGCCCACCAATCACTAAAGGTCGAAGCACCTACACCGTGCTGCTTCATCTTGTCGGCCACCTTATACCCTTCTAGAATATGAGTAAATGTGTTGACTCTAAAGTCAAAGGCTTCTGCCACTTTCATCAGCATATTGATCTCACTCTGTACATAAGAATGACAAGAAATAGATCGCTCCTGATTCAAGATATCTACTATGGTTTCCAATTCTTCATCGACTCTATACTCTTGCCCGCTATTTTTTAGCGCTTCATATTCTTTGGCACGTTGAAAATAGTCTACAAATAGCTGTTGTACTCCCATACGGGTTTGAGGAAAACGACTAAAGCTTTGCCAGTTGGATTGTTTTACATTTTCACCTAGTGCAAATTTGATAAACTTTTTGTCTTCCATGACCATCTCATCAATAGGACTCCCCCATTTTAATTTCATAATGGCGCTTTGTCCTCCAATAGGATTTGCAGATCCATGCAACAGCTGAATAGCAGTAACACCTCCAGCAAGATTGCGATAGATATCGATATCGTCTGGATTAACTGCATCTGCCATGCGAACCTCGGCAGAAGAGTTTTGACCTCCTTCGTTTATAGCAAAGGCAGCGATATGGGAGTGTTCGTCTATAATCCCAGCGGTAAGATGCTTCCCTGTACCGTCGATAACACGAGCCCTGCCTTTTTTGACATTGGCGCCAATAGCACTAATCTTTCCATCTTTAACTAAGACATTGGTGTTTTCGATTATACCCGCATCGGTATTGGTCCATACGGTCACATTGGTAAATAAAATATCTTCCTGTTTGGGTAAGCTCTTAAATCCAAAGGCCATATTAGGATAGGTCATTGGCATAATGACAGGATCTTTGTCCTTTTTGTCTTTTTTGTCCTTTTTATCTTCATCGATATCCCCCAATCGTTTTACGGTATACGATTGCTCTGACCCATCGGCCAAAATAGCTTTCCCATTAAGATCATTGGCGGTGTTGCCTACCAGACGTACAAACTTGTCTTCGCTTTGTGCAAAAGTCAAATTAATCCATCCATCCTTATAGCTAAACTCGCTTGGGAGCTTCTCATCTCCTTTTTTAATCTCGGCACTAGCCTTCTCTTTAGACTTTTTTATACTCAAATCATAATTGACTCCGTTAAGACTAATCGCATAATTGCCATCAATATCTTTAACAGTCCAGTCTTTTAGAACCGTTTTATTGCCTTGTACCCAATGTTCATACATCGTAGACTCGGCATCAAATATGGGCCCGTCGGTTATCACAAAATTGGCCCAGCGTCCCTTTTTTAAACTACCAATCTTATCTTGGTGACCTATCAATCGTGCAGGGATTGTAGTTAACGCTTCTAAGGCTTGTGTTTCTGAAAGGCCGTGTTCTATGGCTTTCATTAGATGTTTTCTAAACGCTGCTGGAGATTTTAAACTATGGGTAGTAAGTGCAAATTCGATACCCTTATCGGCCATTTGCTTAGGATTGGTAGGCGCTTGATTCCAAGCTCTCATATCTCCCAGCGATACATAAGCCGCGTGATATGGATTTTCCATATCATAAGCATCTGGAAAGTTAATAGGGAGTATATAACTGCGATTGGTGGCTTTGATTTCATCCAATCGTTGGTACTCGTCTCCTCCGCCTACTACGATATAATTGACGCCAAAAGCATCCCCTAATTTGTCAATTCGCAAATCGTCATACAAGCCGCTACCTTCAAAAATTTGCACCATCGACTTATTGTCATTTATAGCTTGTAAACTGAGATCGGTCGTTGGGACTTTTCCTTTTTCATACCAAGCAGCATCGTGATACATTTGTCGCAATAAAGCAAGTTTTCCCATAATAGAACGAGGGTAAGCTTGGTTGGACTGCACACTGCGATCAAAGGAGAAATGATTCCCACTCTTTCCCGATAAGATACGAGAGGCATCATCACCCTCTGTATTTAAGGCTACCAACATTCCTGTACCTCTAGCAATCCCATCGTGCATATGGGTGTTGACAACTCCAAAACCTGCCTCTAGCATAGCTTTGGCNGCCTTGCTATCATANTCAAAAGANGATAAAGCNTCCTGATCGGANCGGATGTGATCATTCCAATAGTANCCTTCTCTNGANCCNTCATATTGTGCAGANCGNCCACCNCCGGTCTTTCGCTTTGGCTTTTTAACNCCAAAATNGGTNTAGAGNTCAATAAAGGANGGATANANACTTTTNCCNTNTACATCTATNACGATAGCATTAGGTGGAATNGTGACCGATTTTCCGATGTCNACTATTTTGCCATCTTTNATGACCATAGTTGCATTTTTTAAAACATCGGTGGGTGTACTGTAAATTTTGGCATTCGTAATAACNGTGTAGTTATTNTTTTTGGACTGAACGCCGTCATTTTTAGGGAAGTAATCTTGAGCCGTCAGCGCAGAGGCAAACAGCAACATCCCNAGAAAGGATACTAATTTTGAAAACATAATTGATTGGTTTAAATAGACCACTAAAGATANGTGAAGCCCTTACAACCCTTGAGGGATTAAGANTTATTTAACATCAAATTGCTTTGGGAAACCTCTTGTTGTAGTTGACCAAAAGTGCTACCATATAACTATAGCTTTTCATTCCCTCAGGTTGATTGTTGGCCTTGAGATACTCGGTATAAAAAAGTTTAAAAAACGGCTCCAAGGGATTGTCCATGCGCTGCCAAAATTCTTGAGATTCTCTATATTGGGCAATAATACCTGGACGAATTCTCGAACGAAGTGCTTCACCCTGTTCTCGATCTCGAGTGTAAATATCATTTAAACAATACCGCAAGGCAAAAATCGTCCCTGAGTATTGAAAGTAAGGGTCATCATTATTTAAGGTGGCGAGTACTGCAAAGAAATTGGCTTCATTTTCTTTGGCATACCCCAATTGGTGGGCCTGTTCATGACTACTTACCACCGGCAAACGATATCTTGGTATACAGCCATTAACCTGTGCCTCATTGGTTATTGGATTTAAATAACCACTATACCCCATTACTGACAAGGGATAGCTTAGCAACGAGGTTTTTATACTTTCTGGCTCGTAGGCCAAAGTAGGAAATTGAGATTGTAAGCTGGGGTAGCTTTTTAAAGACTGTTGGTAGATATCCGCTTTCGCGAAAGCGTAAACAACCGCACTACTATCATTGGGCGCCAGCTGCTGATGTAACTTATTGGCCTTGTCGAGTAACTTCTCTGAAAGGACCAACAAATCTGAGGTGGTGTACTGATTGTCGATATCTAGCGATTGGTGTAAGGGCAGTCGGTAATAATTTATCCCCCACAACAGGTGAAAGGCTGCATAAACAATAGCCACACTGGCAAGACTTTGCCACAAAAATGCTCTCCCATTTCTAAAGCGAGTTTTAAACAAAATAAACAAGGCGCGTACTATGAGGAAAATAGCAACTAGATACATAAGGTCTCCAAACGAAAAAGGGATCCAACCCAGAGTCCAACGGGAGGCCTTAGATATCAAGGGATAGAGACCATTACTGTAATAGGTCTCTACAAATGAAGGGTAGCGTGCCAATAGCCGGACTGCGATCATTTCTAACACTAAGAACAGACCAATACCTATGATTTTTTTACTGCTTGTCATCTCGCTCCAAAAATAGGAGTTTCTCTCTTACCAAGCGATCTTATGCCTGCCGCCTTTTTTATTTGGATCGTTTCTTTGGTCTTAAAATTTTGAAAATCGTTCTTACAAATGGGATATAAAGCAGCTGTAAAAGTTTGATCCCGAATCTCTATATTCGTACACAGAAATTAGCCGTCATGCAACCACTTTATATTATTTTGTTAATCGTAGCCTACTTTGGCCTGTTGATGCTCATTAGCTACTTTACAGGAAAATCAGGTTCAAATGCCGATTTTTTTAAAGCGGGTCGCAAGGCTCCTTGGTATCTCGTTGCCTTTGGTATGGTAGGTGCCTCTTTATCTGGTATTACCTTTATCTCTGTACCAGGAGCGGTAGGCAGCGGAGAGTTTGGCTATTTTCAGGTGGTTTTGGGTTATGTCTTGGGTTATGCCGTCATAGCCTTTGTGCTACTGCCCATATACTACAGGCTCAATGTAACCTCTATTTATGAGTATTTGGAGCAGCGTTTTGGGGTCGTGAGTTATAAAATGGGCGCATTTTTCTTTTTTATCTCGAGAGTACTCGGAGCGAGTTTTAGGTTGTACTTAGTGGCTATCGTTTTGCAGCGCTTTGTCTTTGATGCCTATGGGGTTCCTTTTGCAGTTACGGTTATTTTATCGATTGCGATGATCTGGTTATACACCTTTAAAGGAGGCATCAAAACCATCGTTTGGACCGATACGCTACAAACTCTTTTTATGCTTATTGCTGTTGGGGTATCGATCTACTTAATTTTGGACGCATTAGATTGGAGCCTAACCCAATTTATGGCCTCTGAGGAGTTAAAATCTTATAGCAAGATTGTTTTTAGCGAAGATTTTCTAGCCAAAAACCACTTTGTCAAATCATTTTTGGGCGGGATGTTTATCACCATCTGCATGACTGGTCTTGACCAAGATATGATGCAGAAAAACCTCACCTGTCCTTCCCTTAGAGACTCTCAAAAAAATGTGATTTCTTTTACCCTTGTATTGGTCGTGGTCAATTTTGTCTTTTTATTATTAGGTGCTTTATTATTTATCTACGCTTCCAAAAACAATATTGCAATACCAGTAATGGATGGAGATACACGCACCGATTTACTCTTTCCGGAGATTGCTCTTAACGGTGGGCTTAGTCTAGTATTAGGCGTATTCTTTTTGTTGGGACTAATTGCAGCAGCCTATTCTAGTGCAGACAGTGCCCTTACCGCACTCACTACCTCATTTGCTATCGACTTTTTGGGGATAAAAAAACGAGAACAGTCACAACAGCAACGCATTCGTAAGCAAACCCATATCGGGATGTCATTACTCTTGGTTGTTGTGGTTTTAATTTTTAATGAGTTAAACGACAGTACCGTTATCGACAAACTACTCACCGTAGCGGGATACACCTATGGTCCTCTTTTGGGCTTATTTGCCTATGGGATTTTTACCCAGTGGAAAGTAAGAGATCGTTGGGTATGGCTAGTCACGATATTATCTGTAGTACTCACAGCTGTTGTAGGTAATATACCAGCCTCCTATTTAAACGGATATCAAATAGGTTATGAATTGCTCCTGATCAATGGAGGGATCACCTTTTTGGGATTAGTATTGATTAGACGCAAGTAAGACCAAGGTACAGGCGATCTCATAAGATATACCCGCCTTATCAAGCAAACGGTAAAATTCCGGATTTTCGGTCCCTGGATTAAAGATTACACGCTTAGGCGCCAAATTTATAATCATACTGTAATAAGGCTGTTGGCGTTTGGGATTTAAATAAAGTGTCACCGTGTCTATGGGTTGACTCATGTCCTCCACCCCCTTAGGATCATCTGTTGCGGTAGGCTTTAATAACGATGGGTTGGCTTCTACCTTTTCAAATGTTTCTAAAGGTACCCCAGCCACTGTGCCAGCTACAAGGCCGATCGCCCTAACAGGATGCCCGTAATTTTTGAGTCTATGTATGGCAATATGCGAATATCGGTTGGGCTTTAAAGAAGCACCCAATACTAAGGTAGGTTTTAACATAAATCAAAGTTAAAAAAATTATTTGGTGTAACACTTCATTTACTTTTACGTCTATAGAATAAGAATTCTTACAGTTGGAAGACTAATAATTCGTTTTGATGGTTAGTGTTAATTATTCGGTTTTCTAACTAAAACCCCGAGCTTGCAAAAGCCCGGGGTTTTGTTTTATATCTGCAACGGCTATCAATAGTTGTGGGTTTTCTATTCCCTTAGGTAATGAAACAGCTAAGACCTTTTATTTGGTCTATAACAATCGGATAATAACCTCAGCTGCCATTATTTATCACTATTGGCATAAATAGCTTTTGCCATTACTTTTTGACAATACTTGAACTTGTTTCATAAATTGCTTCAAGAAGACCATTGTCGTAACTGTCAGCATTCAGTTTCCAGAACATGATTCCACCCAAATTATTTTCTATAGCATATTTTGTTTTTAAAGAAACTGATTTTCGATCGTCATAGGTCACGAAAGTTTGATTTGTTGAATTAAAAAGATAAGGGGCTTTAGAATCTGAGTCCCAATGATAGGTATAGTTGTTATCTTTTAATAGATCATTTGTAATCTGTTGATAGTTAATAATTCTTTCAAATACTCCTTCTCGTCCAAGCCCGTGATTAATTGTATCTACAGTTTTGACCATTTCGCCATAAAAAGAAGCACCAATTATTAATTTATGTCTAGCAATTCCTAAGCTATCAAACCTTTGAAGAGCTAAATCTATACTTTCAGTTTGAGCCGTCGATGAATATAAGGCCGTATGGTGTCCAGTTCGAATTGGGTCGTTTCCAGGCAAACTATACGTCATAAGGTTAACATAATCCACCAATGGCATTACACTGTCCCAATCTACCGATTTTTCTATGTAGGCTTCGAAAGTATTTGCATCAAAACTCAATTCCATCTCTGCTGGAAGAGCCATTCGTAATTCTTTGATGAGTTTGGTAAAATTATCTTTATCCCCTTCGGAAGCCTTGTGATTTTGGAAGCCCCCAATAACAGGGCTTTCCCAATCTAAGTCAAATCCATCAGCATTGTATTCGATTAACAAATCTTTGACCGATTTGGCAAAATTCTTTCTATACAACTCACGATCAAAAACATTTGAGCAACTATAACAACCACCCCAACCTCCAAAAGAAACGATGACTTTAAGATTAGGATAATTCTTTTTTAGTGCGCATAATTTCTTTAGTGTTTTCTTATCCTGTTCTTGTCTAAAATCAATTTTATGACCATTTAATCTTGTAAAACAAAAAACAATATGGGTGAGCTTTTCAATGTCGTAATTCACGATTTCTGTATCGTTGCCCTGATAAAATCCAATTATTCTTAAAGGGTTGGTTTCTTTAATGGTCTGGATAGATTCCTTAACAGTCGTCTGGTTTTCCAATTGAGAGTTTTCAGGTATAGTTTCTCCCTTACAACTCACTAAAATGAATAGTACATAGAATATGTTTATTGAAGCTAAGAGATACTTCATTTAATTATTTTTTGAACAAAGATAAAGTTTGGTCTAAAAAATTACTTACAACTGCTGAATACCAGTATTTTAACTTTATTTTAATGATTTAAATGAAACATTAGCACAATAATTGCGTCTATAATATAACGACAAGCTCAAGCCATAGCGAAGCAGGTTTATAGATTATTTGAATTAGCCTTTAAAAAATAGATAACCTACTTTCTTAAGAGTCTGTTTAGGTTATAACGCCCTTCATTATGGAGGGCGTTTTTAATGGGTCTCTTCAGGAAAACGATACACCGAAGGCAGTCGCCATTTAAATATCACAGCAGGAATGCGCACAGCAATCACTGCCAATCCTGCGGCTATCGTAGTGAGCTCTGTAGGTAGTTTTAAATGATGCATTACAAGATACACTACCCCGCCTGTAATACAGGCTGTGGCATATATCTCTTTCCGAAAAATAACGGGAATCTCATTACAGAGAATATCTCTAAGAACACCGCCAAAACAAGCAGACATCGTACCCAGTAGGATGCAGATAATAGGATGAAGGTCTGCGCCAAGTCCTATCTGCACCCCAGCTGTGGTGTATAGTGCAATACCTATGGTGTCAAATAAAAACAAAGAACGTCGCACATATCGTAATTGTTGTCTAAAAAGCACAGCAATAACCGAGGCTATCATAATGACATAAATAAAGGTCATATCTAGCATCCAGGTTACTGGTGTTTTTCCAATTAATACATCTCTTAAAGTACCGCCACCCACCGAGGTAACAGCCGCAATAATTAAAATACCAAAGGCATCCATGCGTTTGTTCATGGCTGTAAGTACTCCTGAGATAGCAAAGGAAGCTGTTCCGAGTATATCTATGACGGTTATAAAATCCACTATTGTTGGGTGTAATAATTGTAATCGGCAATAACGCGATTGACAAAGTCAAAGGGTTTTTCTTCTGGATCTACCCCCATCATTGCCTTCATTTTATCAGATAGTTTGACAATGACGTTGTGGTTGGCATTTTTTCGAGCATTGGTGTACAAGGTCTTGATGGTTTGCATATCCTTATCGTTAAAGACAGTTACCTGAGGATATGTAGGTACATAATGGTCTGGGATTTCTACCAAAAGATTGTCTCGCAAACTGGCTCTCTTTTTTAAACTGATGACAGTTGTACCTGCGGCCATATCTCCTAGTCGTTGGCCTTTGTCATTAAGCAGTATAGTCACTACTGCTATACCGCCAGTACTTATAGTTATATCGATCACTCGAAGTATCCACCGTACAAAAAAACTTCCAAACCCAGGTTTTGAGCCATCGAGCTTTACCACCTTTAAGTTCATCGCGTTCTTTCCAGGAGTCTTGCCATCCCAAAAAGTTTCAAATAGCAAAGAGTAGAGATACACAGGCAAATTGACCACCATAAAAAACGAGATCACCTCCCACTCATCCCTACTATCTGAGACAAAAGCACCAATTAAAAAAATGGTGACAAAGAAGTAAGCAATGATTATTAAAAAATCTATTAAAAAAGCAAGAAGCCGCTCGCCTATACCAGCTACATTTTGATAAATGCTGACATTTTGAGCAGTTTCTATTTGAAAGTTATCCATATATTCTTTTTCTTTACTTTTTTAATATTTGATGCATGCGCGAAGCTGCTTTTGTTAAGCAAAATAAGGATAAATGGTTAAGATTTGAAAATGTTCTTGTCAACAAAACTCAAATTGCTCCCGACCAGCTTTCTAGTCTTTATATAGAGATCACAGACCATTTGAGTTATGCGCAAACTTTTTACCCTGAAAGTAAGACACTTGACTATTTAAACCACCTCGCTACACAGTCTCATCAAATCATTTACAAGACCAAAAGAGAGCCTAGCAAACGTCTTATTTCTTTTTTTACTTCAGAATTTCCGCTGCTGATGTACCACTATCAAAGGCAATTGCTCATCGCATTTATCACTTTTGGCCTATTTACTGCCGTAGGAGCCTATAGCGCGGCTACCGATGGCGAATTTGTGCGATCTATATTGGGTGATGGCTATGTCAATATGACCCTGGCTAACATAGAAAAAGGAGATCCTATGGCGGTATACAAAGACGCCAACGAATTGGGAATGTTTATAGGAATTACCATCAACAATATTAAAGTAGCTATTATGGCCTTTGCCTATGGCATGCTCCTGGGTATTGGCACCTTGTATATCTTAATGAGCAACGCTATTATGTTAGGCAGTTTTCAATATTTCTTCTATGAAAAAGGCCTATTGTGGGAATCTATGCGAACCATTTGGATTCACGGTACTATAGAAATTTCTGTGATCATTATAGCGGGATGTGCGGGCATGGTATTGGGTAATGGTATTCTTTTTCCAGGCACTTACACGCGCTTAGCCTCGTTTAAACGAGGGATGAAAAACGGATTAAAAATTATGGTGAGCACCATACCACTATTTGTCGTTGCGGGATTCTTAGAAGGTTTTGTCACCCGACATACAGAAATGCCAGACTGGCTCGCTATAACGATCATCTTATTATCCTTAGGGTTTATCCTTTTTTATTATGTGTATTACCCACATCGACTATATAAAAAACAAGAAAACCTAAGTCTACAACTTCCTAAAATGCCTGCAAACGACCTATGAAATCTTCACAATTAATCACTTTTAGAAAAGAGAGAGAGTTAGGACAAATTATTGGTGACACGTTTAAATTTATCCGTAAAAATGGCAAAAGTTTGTGGCGATTGTTTTTGCGCACAAGTATGTTGCCTTTTATCGTTTTGCTGGCAGCGGTAGCCTATTATACCTACGCCTCGACTGGAGTCAATACACTTAGCCTCCAACCCTCTGGAGTAGGCGATTATGATTTGGGGGCATTTATCATTAGTATTATCGCCTTACTCTTAGGTATTATTTGGTATTCGGCGGCGCTTTATGGAAGCGTTTCCGAATACATAAAAAACTATGTTGATCATGACGGTTTTCCTATTTTAGATGAAGTGGTTAATGCCTTCAAACAAAAAATGGGCAACTATATCGGTCTTGGTTTTGCCCAGGTGTTCTTTATCATATTTGCGTGTATTCTTGCCTTTTTGCCTGGCGCGATAATTATTAATTCGTCCGGTTTTATGGGCGGCATATTATTCTTTGCAGGAATTTTTCCAGTGATCTACCTCGCGATAAGATGGTTATTAGTTTTTCAGACCATGGCCCATTCGGATACAACAATTGTTGCGTCCTTTACAGAAAGTGGTCGGTTAATCAAAGACTTTTGGTGGATCACATTTGCTACGATTATCGTACAAGGATTATTGATGTATGCAATAAGCATCGCCTTTCAAATGCCTCTTATTGTATATATGTTTGCCAAGGGCATTATCATGGCACAAGAAGGCAGTCTTTCTGACCCGTCATCTATGTTTGACTGGGGCTTTGTGGCCTTACAAACCCTGTCTAGTGGTATCTCTTATTTGATGTATATCATCTTGGTCATCACACACAACCTCATCTTTTTTAATTTGAACGAGCGTAAAACCCAAAGTGGTTCTCTCGCCAAAATTGATACACTTGGCAATTAAGCAAATGAGACACATTATTTTTTTGTTTATTTTTTGCGCTAGTACAAGTAGTTTTGGTTTTACTTTTCAAGCCAAGCTGCTGCCATCGGTAGCCCTGCAACAAGAAGCAAATGCCGATGCTATTCACTACGATCAAAGCAATAGGGAGCTCTTGTCATTTGACGAAAAGACCCTTGAGCAATATCAAAGTGATCCAGATTTTGATTATACCGAAACCGAAGATGCAGACAATTGGTGGACACGCTTCAAAAATTGGCTCAATGACTTGTATATGTCATTTTTGAGATGGCTTTTTGGGGATGGGGCTGTAGGAGGTTTTTGGGGAGGATTTCTTCAAATATTACCCTATGTCCTATTAGCTTTATTACTCATGGGTCTCGTCTGGATATTTTTAAGAATGGATAGCAAAAGATTGGCTTTTGAAAAAATAAAAGCCCCGCAAATGGCTCTAGGAGACGATGAAGATATCATTCAAAATCAGGATATTGAAGCCTTGATTCAAAGTGCGCTGGCGCATCAAAATTATCGATTAGCTGTGCGCTACTATTATTTGCTAACGCTTCAAAAACTGTCAGGAAAACAGCTCATTGATTGGCAGGCACAAAAGACCAATCACGATTATATTTACGAGATTAAAGACAGCTCGATACGCCATCAGTTTAGACGTGTGACAGATTTGTACGACTATATCTGGTATGGAAATTTTACCGTAGATGCTTCCGCTTTCGCGAAAGCGCAAGGCGCATTTAACACCTTAAACCAAAACCTATGAACACCAAACAAAAAGTGCTTATAGGTAGTATTCTCTTTCTATTTGCCGTATTGATATATCTCGAGTCAACAGAAAAGGAACCCGTAAACTGGTTTCCCAGCTATTCCAAAAGTGATAAAATACCCCTAGGCACTTATGTGGCCTATCAAAGTCTAAAAGAAACTCTTGATGTTCCTATTAATGACATTAGCGTACCGCCCTATCAATTTCTTGCAGACAGCAGTGAGGCGATTACGGGCAATTATATTTTTATCAATAGTTCGATTGATTTTGATGAGGCAGAGGCCGATCGTTTATTAGATTGGGTCTCCAGCGGCAATACCCTTTTTGTAGCAGGAAGTGGTATAGGTTCTCGTATCTTAGACACGCTGCATCTAGAAACGACTTACTACTACGATCTAGACAACCTCTATACCAATCCTATAGTAAGCCTTAGCAATCCCAATCTTCAAAAAAGGAAGTCCTATTATTTGGATATAGAAACCAATGCCAGTTATTTTTCTGAGATAGACACGCTTAACACTATTGTTTTAGGGCAATTTGATCTTAGTAAAGAAGACACGGTGAATATTGAAGAGCCTAAAATTCACTTTATCAAACAAGATTTTGGTCAAGGAGATATCGTTATTCATTTAATGCCAGAACTATTTACAAATTACAATCTCCTGCGAGCCGATAATATCGACTATCTGGCTGCGGCCTTTAGTTATCTAGACACAGATAGAACCATGTATTGGGACAGACATTACATCAATGCCAAATCAATACAAACCTCTCCCTTATACGTTTTCTTAAAAAACCGATACATGAAATGGGCCTACTATATGCTTATCCTTGGGCTTATTTTATGGGTGATTTTTGAAGGCAAACGCAAACAACGTGCGATTCCTATAGTCACGCCTTTGCCCAACAAAACGCTAGAATTTACAGAAACCATAGCCGGAATGTATCTAGAGCGAAAAGATCACCGCAGTATCGCCACGTATCAAATAAATTATTTCTTTGATTACCTCCGCACCGAGTTACTTATCGCCACAGGTCAACGGGATGCGGCATTTATAGAGCGATTGCATCTCAAATCTGGCAAATCACAAGAAGAGACCAAACGGTTATTTGATTTTATTGAAATGATCTTAGCCTCTAATACGGTCACTCAAGAACAACTAGAACGATTAAATAAGCTAATAGAAGCTTTTAAAAACAAATAACTATGGACGCAGAAGAGCAACATAAAAATGAGCAGCAGCCTGAAGAGCCCACTTTAAATACACCGGTCTCTAACCAGAGCGAAACTCCCGAAACAAGCGGTTTAAATCCAGTCGATACGCAAGCGCTATCTTTTGAAAATCGCATTCCTCTTGAAGCCTTAAAAACTACAGCCGAAGCCATTAGAGCAGAATTGGGCAAGATCATCATTGGGCAACATGAATTTGTCGAGTTGCTCATTGTCGCCTTATTATCTGATGGGCATGTATTGATTGAAGGGGTGCCCGGTATCGCCAAAACCATAACAGCAAAGTTGTTTGCCAAAACACTAGACACTGATTTTAGCCGCTTACAATTCACTCCAGATTTAATGCCTTCTGATGTATTGGGTACTTCGGTATTAAACATGAAAGACAGTGCCTTTGAGTTTAGAAAAGGCCCTATTTTTTCTAATATCGTTTTGATTGATGAGATTAATAGAGCTCCAGCCAAAACCCAAGCAGCGCTTTTTGAAGTCATGGAAGAACGTCAAATAACCATAGACGGAAGTCAGTACGCGCTCGAAGCGCCTTTTATGGTGCTGGCTACTCAAAATCCTGTAGAGCAGGAAGGAACCTATCCGCTTCCTGAAGCTCAGTTGGACCGCTTTTTATTTAAAATTAAAGTAGACTACCCAAGTCTAGAAGAAGAAATTGACATCCTCCAAAGTCACCACGACCGAAAGGGAAAAGCACCTCAAGGTGAGATAAATGCTGTAATCACTCCAGAGAAGTTGGCAACCTTTAGACAACAAACACAAGATGTTATTATAGAGGAAAAAATTCTCAATTACATAGCCGAAATTGTGATCAAATCCAGAACGCACCCTCATTTATATCTTGGTGGTTCACCGCGTGCGTCCCTATCTATTATGAATGCGTCCAAAGCTTTTGCAGCTATTTCGGGAAGGGATTTTGTCATACCAGAAGATGTCAAAAGAGCTGTAATACCAGTAATGAGACACCGTTTGATCTTATCTCCAGAAAGAGAGATGGAAGGAATGACCACAGAGCAGGTGGTAGATATGATTGTTCAATCTGTAGAAATACCTCGATAATTGAGCATCCTTAGATTTATAAAATCCCTTTTTCTACATCAGCGCCTTTTTTATGCGCTAAGTAGTATAGGTTTACTTTTCTTTCTCTCCTATTGGTTTCATGGGTTATATCCTTTGGCATGGCTTGCTTTCTGGGGGCTAGGACTGCTATTTTTGATAGATATAGTCATCCTATACAGAGGTCATCACAGTGTTGAAGCGAGTAGGCAACTACCAGAAAAATTTTCGAATAGCGATGCCAATCAACTTAGCATTCAACTTAAAAACAACTATCCCTTTAGGGTGTCGGTTGAAGTTATTGACGAAATACCTGTTCAGTTTCAAAAACGCGATTTTTTAAAAGAACTTCAAATTCCTGCTAAAAAGACGACTTCCTTTAGTTACGAATTACGTCCTGTCGAGCGAGGCGAGTATATCTTTGGGCATTTAAATGTCTATGTAAGCTCGAGATACGGCATAGTAAAACGCAGGTTTACCTTTGATAAAGATGGTATGGTAAAGGTCTATCCTTCTTTTATACAAATGAAGAAATATGCCTTTTTGGCCTTAGACAATAGACTCACATTGCTTGGTATGAAAAAGATGAGGCGTATTGGCCATACGATGGAGTTTGAACAGATCAAAGAATATGTTATTGGTGATGATGTGCGCACGATCAATTGGAAGGCCACCGCCAAACAAGGCGATTTGATGATTAATCAATTTCAGGATGAAAAATCACAGCCCATCTATTGTTTGATCGATGCGAGTAGAGCTATGAAAATGCCTTTTGAAGGTTTATCGCTTTTAGATTATGCCATAAACAGTACACTGGCCTTTTCAAATATTGCACTTAAAAAGAAAGACAAGGTTGGCATGATCACCTTTGCCGAGACTATTAAAAATCACCTTCCAGCTAGTAGTCGCAAAGTACATCTCAATACCGTATTAGAGATCCTGTACAATATTAAGACCGATTTTCTGGATAGTGACTTTGGCACACTCTACACTCAAGTAAAGCGTAAAGTAACCCAAAGAAGCCTATTGCTGCTTTTTACCAATTTTGAACACATTTCGGCTATGGAAAGGCAAATGGGGTATCTAAAAGCGCTTTCGCGAAAGCATATATTGGTAGTCATCTTTTTTAAGAATACCGAATTAGACGAATTACTGGAGACCCCAGCAGATGAAATACCACAGATTTATCACAAAACCATTGCTCAAAAGTCAGACTACGACAAAAAAGTAATGGCGGCTACTTTAGAACAGTACGGCATACAAACCATCTTGACCAAACCACAAGATCTGACGGTCAACACCATCAATAAATACCTGGAGATTAAGGCCAGAGGTATGCTTTAAAACCTCACAAATAAGCATTTAGACCCCTCCCACCTCCTGTGCTATTGCTACACTACGGAATGTTAGAGCAGCAAGATTTTTTGGATTTTAATTAAGGAACAAAAGTTAATCTTTTTATAAAGCAGGTGTTTTTGTTTAATCTTTATATACTTTAGATGAACATTTTAATTTAAAGACAACAACCATGAAGTCATTTTTAATCATCTGTAGTTTTGTGTCGTCGGCCATATTGCTATCATTGTCACCCACTCTAAAGCCTGCCCCTCAAGAATTTCAAGGGCAAGCTGTTTACTTTTCGAAGTCAACCATGCAATTAGGGTCATGGGGAGCACGTATGAGTGAAGCACAAAAAAAACAAGTACAAGCACGTCTTAAAAACAGATTAGAAAAAACATACACGCTCAACTTTAACAAAGAAGCCTCGGTTTTTGATGAAGAAGAAAAACTCGACGCTATGTCTGGAGCGACAGACTCTTGGGGGCAAAACTTTGCCGCTGGAGAGCAATTTAAAAATGTCAAAGAAAATCAACTTGTACAAAGCCAAGAGTTTTACGGGAAACAATTCTTGGTCAAAGACGAGCTCATTCCAATTGATTGGGTCATGGGCAAAGAGTCCAAACAAATAGGACAATACATGTGTTTTAAGGCCACGGCCTCTGTACCTACCGCAGACCTGACTTGGTACTCTTTTGCCTGGAGTGATTTAAGAAGAAATACCGAGGCCAGCGAAGATGGTGAGCCAGAAGTGGCGATGACCCAAGTTGAGGCTTGGTATACACCTCAAATACCTGTACGACATGGACCGGGGCAATTTTGGGGCCTACCAGGACTTATATTAGAGGTAAGCGCTGGAGACACAACCATGTTATGCTCTAAAATAACACTTAATCCTTCAGAAAGCATCGATATAGAAGCACCAAAAAAAGGCAAAGAAATTACCAAGAAAAAGTACAAAGAAACCATTACAGAAAAGATGATGGAAATGAGAAATAACCGAGGTAGAAGAAGAAGCTAAATTTTCTTTCACCCTCCTGAAGCTTTCCAAGCCATCTCTGTTATGAAAACAATTATTCGACTTGCCCTTATCCTGTGTTTCTGTCAAGCACAGGCACAAGTGAGCATGAAAGGTGTAGTAAAAGACACCCTCAACCAGCCCCTAGAACTTGCTAATGTTATTGCGATCAATAAAGCGACCAGCGCCTTAGAGTCTTATGGGGTCACCGATCAAAATGGCAAGTATACTATAGC
>PAUP01000004.1 GCA_002712765.1 Cytophagaceae bacterium
GGGGAGATTTATAATTATCTCGAACTGCGTAAGACCCTATCGCCGCATTATAACTTCAAAACACAGTCAGATACAGAAGTGTTACTGGCGGCTTATATCCATTGGGGAGACCAATGCCTCTCGCATTGTAATGGTATGTTTGCCTTTGCCATTTGGGATCGCGAGCATTCGCGCTTATTTGCGGCCAGAGATCGTTTTGGGGTCAAACCATTTTACTATCACCTAAAGGATGGGGTATTGTATTTTGCGTCAGAGATTAAAACCCTAGCAGCAGCAGGTATCAAACTCTCGCCAGAGGAGAGCGTATGGGCTAGCTATTTTGTATACGGTAGTTATGGCATGCCTACCCAAACGTTTTATAAGGATATCTTACAATTGGAAGCAGGACACAGTCTTAGCTGGGAAGCTGGTAAGCTTAGGATAAAGCGTTGGTATGATTTTGCCAAAGCCGTAGAGAAACACGCTACAGTACTTCCTTTAGAAACTGTCAAAGAGCGCTATTTGAGCTTATTGGATGAGAGCATCGCCATGCGGTTTAGAGCCGATGTTCCTCTCGGTTTTAATGTAAGTGGTGGGCTTGACAGTAGTGCGCTCTTAACCCTAGTCAATCGATTAACAGCAGGAGAGAATATTAAGGCCTATACCTTTTACACTGGCAATGATCGATATGACGAGCTGCCTTGGGTAAAAGCGCTTTTGGCGCATACCAATAATCCTTTAACCCCTGTTTTATATACCTCAAGTATGGTAAGTAGGGAGGCGGCGGCTATGGCGTATATGCAGGATGAACCTTATGGTGGGATCCCGACTATGGCCTATGCAGCTATTTTTAAGCAGGCACGATCTCAAGGGGTCAAGGTATTATTGGATGGGCAGGGTATGGATGAGCAATGGGCTGGATATGATTATTATACCAAAACTGGTGCTACTACTATTCAGGGTGTCAAAAAATCACCCTTTAGACCAGATGTATTACAAGCCTCATTTTTGGCGAAAGCCGTAAAACCAATATACCCACAACCCTTTGACGATAGGGTCAAAAATTTACAATACAGAGATTTGTTCTATACCAAAATTCCAAGGGCCTTGCGTTTTAATGATAGAGTATCAATGGCTGCCAGTACCGAATTGCGCGAACCCTTCTTGGATTATCGCTTGGTTGAGTTTGCCTTTGCCCAACCTATGGCATACAAGATTCACGATGGTATTCAAAAATATGTCCTCAGGCAGATCGTAGATCAGCACTTATCATCGTCTTTGTCTTTTGCTCCTAAGCGTCCCTTACAAACCCCAATGCGCGAATGGCTTGCGGGCCCACTATCTTCTTGGGTGACACAACATTTAGAGCTGCTTTCTGACCATCCTTGGTTTGACCCGAAGGCTTTGCATGCCGCTTGGAATGCTTATAAGAATGGCGATCAGGATAGTAGTTTTCATATTTGGCAGTGGGTTAATACGAGTTTGTTACTCACTCAAAAAAGCGTATAATTACAGTCATGGGAAAGAAAGTACTGGTGTTAATGCCCGATGGAGTTAGCTTGAGAAATTTTGCATACACTTCTTTTTATCGTGACGGCATCGAAGAAGGGCATCGCATTGTTTTTTGGAATAGTACCCCTTTTGACCTATCATCTTTGGGTTTTGCTCAGCGTTTACTCGCCCAAGGCAAACTAGGCCCATTTACTGATCTTATGAAAGCGGCCCGCAGCCGTATTGAATTGCGTTTATTTGAACAAAGAGAGCAGGACCCTATTTACAGGGGCTATGTTTTTGCTCGTGCTAACTCAACAATTAAAGCGCGTATTAAAAGCGGTATTATTCAATGGTACACTTGGCGGTATGGGTCAGAAAAAGGCTTGAACCGCTTACGCCAAAAAATAAAAAATTCTGAACGACAAACTACGCAATACCAACGGTGCAAAAAGGCACTACAGCAAGAACAGCCTGATCTTTTGTTTTGTGTAAGCCAACGTTCGGTACACAGTATTGCCCCCGTATTAGCGGCCCAAGATCTGAAAATACCTACTGCCTCCTTTATTTTTTCTTGGGACAACGTGCCCAAAGCCACCAAGGTCATAGAAACCGATTATTATTTTGCATGGAGTCAATTGATGAAAAATCAATTGCTGCATTATCATCGCTATCTCACCCAGGATCAGATCATGGTTACTGGAACTCCTCAGTTTACACCGCATTACAACCTAGCCCTTATTCAGGACAGGGCTGTATTTGCTAAGGCTATCGGTATTGACCCAGCCACCACTTTTATCTGTTTTAGTGGCGACGACAGGACCACTTCTCCTAAGGATGAGTGGTATCTGCGTGATGTGGCCAAGGCCGTACGCCAATTAAATCAAAATGGCAGAGACATCAAGATTTTATTTAGAAGATGTCCTGTCGATTTTTCAGAGCGATATGATGAGGTGCTCAAAGCATATACAAACGAAATCGTAGCCCTACCGCCACTTTGGAAAAAAATAGGAGAGGGCTGGAACACCGTCTTACCTACACTAGAAGATATTCACTTGCAGGTAAATATATTATATCATTCGGCAGGGGTGATTAATCTGGGTTCTAGTATGGTATTTGACGCTGTCACCCACAACACCCCTTGTGCGTACATGAATTACAATTACTTGAATGCAGCAGCGGTTTATCAAAAAGGGGTATATGTTTATGATTTTGTACATTTTAGATCAATGCCATCTCNCGAGGCAGTGGTTTGGCTAGAGCATCCCGATACCATTGNCNANGCTCTNGCACAANTGATTGACCATCCTGAAAAGACGNTAGAAGCCGCACAAAAATGGTTTGAAACCATCAATGTGCCGCCGGCCAANGAAGCCTCTAAACGTTTATGGCATCANATTAATGCAATAGGATCATAGGTATGCATATAGCATTTTTNACACCAGAATATCCGCATCCCGANGTCAANCATAGCGCTGGCATTGGCACGAGTATCAAAAATATAGCTACAGGACTCATGGCTGCGGGGCATAGGGTAACGGTGTTTGTGTATAGTCAAAAACATACGAAGGTGGTAGATAGTGACGGTGTGAACCTACATTTGATTGCACATAAAACCTATCGCTTTGGAGGTTGGTTACGGTATCGCAAACTGGTCAATACGTATCTCAATACCATCATTGCTCGATCAGATATTTCGGTAATCGAAGCACCAGATTGGACAGGGATCACCGCTTTTATGCGTTTTAAAATTCCTCTAGTGATCAGATTGCATGGCTCTGACACCTATTTCTGTGATTTAGAAGGACGACCTCAAAAAAAGAAGAACTACTTTTTTGAAAAAATGGCGCTCAAAGGCGCTACAGCAATAGCCGCTGTGAGCGCCTTTACGGGGCAACGTACACTGTCGTTATTTGGTCTTTCTGCCTCTTTTACGGTCTTACCTAATCCTATAGATACGGCTAAGTTTCAACCCGGTTCACAAGCTGTAATAGCTGGGCGCATTCTCAATTTTGGTTCTGTGATTCGAAAAAAGGGTGTTTTGGCACTGGCCAAAGCCTTTAATGACATTGCTGCGACCTCTGATCACTCACATCTGATTTTTTTAGGAAATGACGTGACCGATATACAAACAGGAACGTCAACGCGTTCTTTAATACTTGCTAGTATTGAAACGCGTTTTCATGATCGCGTACAATTTATCGATGCTGTGCCTTATAATGAGGTCATCTCCCATATTCAAAAGGCTGCGGTTGTTTGCTTACCCAGTTATGCAGAGGCCTTCCCTATGACATGGCTTGAAGCTATGGCCATGGAAAAAGGATTGATCACCAGTGATATAGGATGGGCCAAAGAGTTGATGATAGATCGCGAGACAGGACTTATGGTCAATCCCAATCAGTACAAAGCGCTGGCAGCGGCACTTGAGGATCTTTTAGAAAATCCAGAGCAAGCCAAAGTGATGGGCCAGACAGCAAGACAGCACCTCTTGGCACATTTCGCTATGGAAACCCTCATAGCACGTAATATTGCGTTTTACAAAGAAGTCCTAAAGGCATGAGTAGTCCAAAGCGTATCATATCAAAACTAAAGAAACGCTTTGCAAGGATGAAGGTGCACCCCTTGACCAAAACACAACCATACAAAGCCTTGCTGCGCTATATACACTTGCAATTGTACTTTGTCGTTTGGGAGCATTATCGCCATTCTTGGATAGGTGATTTACAATTAGAAATTCACAAAGGAGATGCGGGTATCATAGGCAATGTTTATTACGGGCTGTACGAATGTTACGAGTCTCTATTTTTATTGCATTACCTCAGAGCCGAAGATTACTTTTTGGATGTAGGAGCCAATTTGGGACATTATTCACTGCTTGCAGCAGGTATTACCCAATGTCGCACCATTACCATAGAGCCTGTACCAGCTACATTTGAGCGATTGCAAGATCAAATACGCATCAATCACTTAGAGGATCGAATCGACAGTAGGCAAGTTGGGGTGGGCGAGCAAGAAGGATCTTTGTTTTTTTCTACCGATAGAGATGTGATGAACAGAGTTGTAGATGCCAATTATACTGATGCTGTTGCGGTACCCGTAATTGCCTTAGATCAATTGGATGCCCAATTGCCCATACGATTACTTAAAATGGATGTAGAAGGTTTTGAATATCAGGCATTACAAGGCGCTTCTTCTTGGCTTAATAATCCCGTGCTCCAAGTGATCATACTAGAACTTAATGCTTCGGGCAGCGCCTTTGGTATTTCAGATCAAAAGCTGGTTTCGCTATTGGAGAGCTATGGCTTTTATCCCTATCAGTACGAGCCATTTTCGCGCAAGCTAAAACGTTTGACAGGGCATAATAAAACCCAGTTTAATACTATATTTATTCGCGATCTTGAGCCGGTTATGCAGCGTATCGCTTCGGCCAAGCCTGTTCGTGTTTTTAAGCAATCTATATGATAGACAAGCTAGTTCATATCGTATTGAGTAGACAAGATACTGTGATTCAGATCACTTCTGCGATGTCGTTAGCATTACCTGAGACAGATCAGCCTATTTTTAAAGTACTACAAGAGCTAGATACCACTAACGACTATTGGATATACTTTAGTAGAGAGGCCAAGGAGTTAGGGGCTCAGTTTTCTAGATTTACGCCTTATCTGCAGCATCCTAATACCATGATTACTGCTGCCGGCTACGATAGCGCCTATGTCTCTAGTGACATAGGATATGTTGAAGATGGACCATTTTTGACCAAGGGCAAGAGCGATTGTTATCCCACCTGGCAAATGGTAGATCACAGCGGGGTGTTGCACAGCAGTTTGTTACGACAACTACCTCCTAAACTCTATAAAAACAGTCCATGTTTTGCCTATTGGCTGGCTAGCGTTGCCAAAATAGGACGACCCCAAGGCCTTTGTTGTTACCGGATCTACCTTCCAATAACTACCTCACAAGCTTCGGTGATGACAAGAACTCAGACCTATCACTTTGTAGCAAGACACTACAAAAAGAGATGGGTATGGCTGTTATTTTTGGCACATATGCTTTATGAAAAACAGTTTGCTGTTCTCGCTTTCGCGAAAGCGTTACCCTATTCAAAATATGAGGTAGCCTTAGATTTTAATACCTTAGAACATACCAAAAGTGATAGCTCCCAACCAGAGTTTATGGTCACAGTCTTAATTCCTACGATGGGCAGGGCCGATTATTTGTATCAGGTATTACAAGATTTGACCCAGCAAGAGACCTTACCTCAAAAGGTCATTATTGTAGAGCAAAACCCCGATCTAACAGCCAAGAGTGCTTTGGCCTATTTGGATTCAGAATCTTGGCCTTTTGAGATAGCACATATCTTTACACATCAAACAGGTGCTTGCAATGCTAGAAATATCGGGCTTGATCGCATTGATAGTGGTTGGGTATTATTTTTTGATGATGATGTACGTTGTGATTCTGATTTTATAGCAAAGTTGCAGCGTGCCACTGCTACGACTGGTGTAAAAGCCCTCACTTTTGCTTGTTTACAACAAGGTGAAGTCGAACCTATGAAAGCCTTCAAACAGTGGGAATCTTTTGGGTCGGGTTGCTCTATAGTTCATAGTGATATCACAAGTAAACTGCGTTTTGATATGGCCTTAGAACACGGTTATGGCGAAGACGTAGATTACGGGATGCAGATAAGACATGCAGGTTATGATATTCTTTATGCACCTCAAATTCAAGTGCTCCATTTAAAAGCTCCGGTAGGAGGATTTAGACAACCTCATGTTTTTGCATGGCACAAGACGACACCCGCACCCAAACCTTCTCCTCAAATTATGTATCACCGTCAAAAAAATTATACCCCCAAACAATTGCTAGGATACAAATTGGTACTATTTTTAAAGGCGTACAAGCGTTCAGGTAGCTTCTTGCTCATAGGGTTTTATAAAAAAACAAAGGCGAGATGGCAAGCCAGTAAACGTTGGGCAGCTACATTATGATTCACATTTATACAGATCAAAATCTTTTGACAGCGGCAAACAGGCCTCACGTCTTTCCGCTTTTATTTGATTTGTGGTATAACAAAGCTCCCGATCCCAAAATATCAAAGCATTACCAGTTAACAACTCCTATAGAAGAGGCCGATATTCTGATCTATCCTATTGCAATTAATCGCGCTATAACCCAATTTGGGGTCACAACTCTCAAGCGGCAATTGCAACAATGGAAAACGCATCAAAAACCTATATGGACCTATACCGAGGGCGATTATGGAATATCGCTTAACGATGAGCAAATATGGCAGTTTAGATTTGGAGGGTTCGATTCTTTATTGACGGCCAATACCCAAATAATGCCAGCCTTTATTCCAGATCCTTGCTCAATTCAAAAAACTAGATTTTTTGAATTAGAAAAAGCTAAGATGCCTCAAATTGGTTTTGTAGGCTTCTCAAGTACCAAGCTCAACGTTTGGTCTAAAGCCTTGGCAGCCACATATTACGGTAACCTTAAGCGTTTACTAGGCAAGGATCCTACCGATTTTCAAGGTTTTTATCCAGCCGCTTACAAGCGAAAACAAGTGCTTACCACTTTAGAGCAAAGTCCTCTTATCGAAACAAGCTTTATACATCGCGATCAATACAGGGCTGGGGCTATTGCTCCAGCGCAACGTCAAAAAACCACCGCCCAGTTTTTTGAAAATATCTTTCAAAACCCCTATACACTCTGTATGCGTGGTGCAGGTAATTTTTCGGTGCGATTTTATGAGGTTTTAGCGGCAGGTCGAATCCCTGTTTTAATCAAGACCGATGTGAGATTACCCTTGCCTGAGCAGATCAATTGGGACGCGCATTGTGTAATGATAGATACTCCTGCTACAACCGCTAGGGAGCTCTATCAATTTCATCAAGCCATAAGCGATACAGACTTTAGAGCTATCCAAACCCGAAATCGCCAGTTGTGGCAAACGCATTTAACGCGAGAATCCTATTTTTGTACCTTACACAATGCCCTAAAGTCTTCTTTGTGAGCCAAACAAAAATTTGTTTAATCGTATGTACCTATCAACGCCCGGTGGCGATGCTAGCCTTGTTGCAATCGGTAAGCCAGCAAAGCGTTTTACCCTCTCAAATATTGGTAATAGACGGCTCTCTTGATACGGCTACCCAAGAGTGCTTAGACACCAAAGTGTTACTTCCCATTGACTATCATCTGGTCGCTAAAGAACACCGTGGGCTTACCCGCCAGCGCAATTATGGAATTTCTTTGGTTGCTCCAGAAATAGATATTGTTTGTTTTTTGGATGATGATGTCATTTTAGAGACCAACTATTTTGAGGCTATCGCACATACTTTTAACCAGTATCCAGAGGCAAAAGGGGTGGGTGGTTTTATTACCAATGAGGTAGTATGGGAGCCAGCCACCCAAGAACATCACAATACTAATGCCTATTACTGTTATGACGGCTTTGCTAGAAAAGAAGGTGTACGCTATAGGTTACGCGCCAAATTAGGTTTGCTAGACCAGACTCCCCCCGGAATCATGCCACCGGCCTCTCACGGTCGTCCTGTAGGCTATTTACCTCCAACAGGCAAAACCTATCCTGCCCAGTTATTGATGGGCTGTAGTATGTCTTTTAGAAAAGAAGTATTTGAGCACTGTTGCTTTTCGACCTATTTTGAAGGCTATGGTCTTTACGAAGATGCCGACTTTTGTTTGCGTGTAGATAGACTAGGGCCGCAATTTGTGAATACTCAGGCAAGATTGGCGCATTATCACGAGCCATCGGGTAGACCCAATCACTATAAGTATGGCAAAATGGTCTTGAGAAATGGGTGGTATGTTTGGCGTGTCAAATATCCGAAACCCTCTATAGCTCAACGTTTAAAATGGAATGCAACAGCATTGGTCCTTACCCTTATCCGATACAGTAACGCCCTTACTTCCCAAGATAAAAAAGCGGCTTTAAAAGAAGGGTTGGGGCGCACCATTGGTTGGGGAAGTCTTATATTTAATCGACCTAAGCTACATTGAAGTATGCGCTTTGCAAAAGATCTAAAAAAATATAAAAAATATAGCGGCCGATCCAGTCTCGTGCTCTTGTTAACACAACAAGGCCTATGGGCTTTGTTTTGGTATCGTTTGTTTAACAAAGTGTATCGTAGCGACTGGCCAAAGGTTGTAAAAGCACCCCTACTTCTTATCGGGGTGCTCATTCAAAAGCATATTGAAATTATCACGGGTATAATGCTACCCTATAGCGCTACGGTAGGGTCTTATTTTTATATTGGCCATTTTGGGGGTATTATTATCAACTCCAAAGCCGTTATTGGAGACAATTGCAATATTTCGCAGGGAGTCACCATAGGAGTAAGCGGGAGAGGAGCACGTCGTGGGGTGCCTATTATAGGAGACAATGTATACATTGGAGCCAATGCAACTGTAGCAGGCAACATAAGTGTTGGCAATGATGTGGTTATCGCGGCCAACTCGTTGGTAGTGGCTAATGTACCCGAAGCTACCACTGTTATGGGAGTACCTGCGGCCCATGTGAGTTCAAATTCGTCAAAAGGATATATTTGATGAAGTTTCTCGTGATTACAAATGCACCTACCTTGAAAGAGAATAATCTTTGGGTAGCCTATGCGCCATATGTAAGAGAGATGGATTTGTGGTTTGCTCATGTAGATCAGGTTACGCTATTATCTCCTACTCAATACGATGCACCTTTACTAACCAAAGCGTTTAAACGTCAGGATGTTACGGTAAAGGCCATACCTGCTATACAGCTCAATGGGCTGTTTCAGAGTTTGAGAAGCGCCGTGCTCTTACCTATATTGCTTTTTAAGATTTTTACCGCTATGAAAAAGGCAGATCATATCCATTTGCGCTGTCCTGGTAATATCGGTTTACTCGCCGCGGTTGTTCAAATTTTATTTCCTAAAAAACCAAAAACGGTCAAATATGCAGGCAATTGGGATCCCAAGGCTAGCCAGCCCTGGAGTTACAAATTGCAAAAGCGTATTTTGAGTCATCCCAAATGGTCCAAGAATATGGAAGTTCTGGTATATGGTCAATGGGAAAATCAGAGCCCAAATATTACGCCCTTTTTTACCGCTTCTTATACCCAAAAGCAACTCAGGCCTACCCCCCCTTTTGAGCTCCCTCAAACGATTCATTTACTTTTTGTGGGAAGTCTATCTTCGGGTAAACGTCCTATGTATGTGGTGCAATTTTTAAAAATGTGCATAGACAGAGGTATAAACTGTCGTTTGGATATTTATGGCGATGGGGTAGAACGGGATGGTCTGCACCAATTTATTAAGAGGCATGACTTGGATAAGCAGGTTACTTTGCATGGAAACCAGCCGTCAGCCATAATAGAAAAAGCCTATCAAAATGCACAATTTTTGCTCTTGCCTTCACGTTCTGAAGGCTGGCCAAAAGTTGTTGCAGAAGCCATGTTTTGGGGTGTCATCCCATTGGTGACTCCAATTTCTTGCGTACCCTGGATGCTCGATGCTGGAAATCGTGGTATCTTGTTAAGCCTTGTATTAGAGGAGGATGTATCCGCTTTCGCGAAAGCGTTATCAGACCCGTCTCAACTAGTGCACATGGCGCAAAATGCTCAAGACTGGGCGAGGCAGTACACACTTGAAGCCTTTGAAAGAGCAGTAATCGAAAAATTATGAATGTACTTCAGCTTATAGATACGCTAGAAGCCGGTGGGGCAGAGCGAATGGCGGTTAATTTGGCCAATGCAGGTACCCAACATACCTACCGATCCTTTTTGTGTGCTACCCGGGCTGGAGGACCGTTGGCTACGGGGCTAAATAACGATATCCCGCTACTTATCACCTACAAAAAGCGAATAAGTGATATTAGGGCCTTACGGGCTTTGGTAGGTTTTGTCAAAAAACATCAAATCGATATTATACACGCTCATTCGACCTCTATTTACACCGCTTTTCTGGTTAAGATGATCCTACCTAGTGTCAAATTGGTTTGGCATGATCACTACGGTTGGAGTGAAGCATTAGACAAGCGCTCGACCAAGGGTTTGGGGTTAATTGCTAGGTTTATGGCTGGAGCCGTGGCCTGTAATAAAAAGCTTCGTGATTGGGCAAGCAAACGTCTTGGTGTAAAGAAAAGCTTGTATTTACCTAATTTTTCTGTACCTCAAACTACGGGTTTACAAACCGAAATTTTTGGCACAAAGGGGAAGCGTATTGTTTGTCTGGCCAATTTGAGACCCCAAAAAAATCATTTGGAACTCTTAGAGGTATTTGCTTCCTTTTATAAAAATCACCCAGAGTATAGCTTACATCTAGTAGGAAAAGATTTTAAGGATGATTATGCTCAGAAAATAATGACTTCGATTAAAGCACTTGGTTTGGAAAAGGCAGTTTTTTGCTATGGTAGTCGGCCTGATAGTACTGCTATTTTGGAGATGATGGATATTGCGGTACTATTGTCAACTTCTGAAGGCTTACCTTTGGCCTTATTGGAGTATGGTATGGCCGGGTTACCAACCATAGTAACAGATGTAGGAATGTGTAGCGAAGTGGTTGCAGATACCGCTTTTGTAGTCCAAAATGTGCAAAGAGAAGCCTTAGGGTATCTAGAGCAATACCACCAACAACCCGAATTGAAAAAGAAAATGGGTATGGCTTTTCGCCATCGCATACAAAAAGAGTTTGATGCCGGTAAGAGTGCCCAAGAATTATTTACATTTTACCAATCGCTTACCTAGTGAAAGCAGCCTTTTTTAAAAATAAAAATCCTTATCTGTTATTGTTGGCATTACACGTGCTATTTGGGTTTTTGATCTATCTGGTCAAGCCGTTTGCCAAGGTGTATTTTCTGGGGGCTTGTGGTTATTTTCTCTATCGCATTCTCAGATCTGGAAATAGAAATAATGAAGCCTTACTCGCAGCAGGCTACATTGCTGGAGGAGAAGTGCTCTTTAGGATGACGGGAGCTTCAATTGCCTATGAAGCCGGGAAGTACGGGGTGATCTTTTTTATACTGCTCGGTCTTTTTTTAAGTGGTACGTCCCGAAAATCAGGGCCGTATTGGTTATACCTTTTGCTTTTATTACCAGCGGTCATTATCTCATCGATGACCCTAGACTACGGTACCGATTTTAGAAAAGCGGTGATTTTTAATTTGAGTGGTCCGTTTTGTTTGGGCATTGCGGCACTCTATTGTGTAGACAGAAAGCTTACCTACAAACAACTCATCCAATTGTGTTGGGCCATTTTAATGCCCATAATTGCCATGGGAGTCTATCTCTATTTTTATACCCCAGATACTCGGGCTGCACTTACAGGAACGGGGTCAAACTTTGCAACTTCGGGTGGTTTTGGACCTAATCAAGTGGCGACGGCTCTTGGCTTGGGGATGTTTTTACTGATAGTTCAATTAGTGACCATGTCCAAAGATAGACTCTTGGTCATAGTCAATTTGAGTATGTTATCGCTATTGAGTTATCGTGCGATTGTTACATTTTCTAGAGGAGGAGTAATTACAGCCATTGTTATAAGTGCTGCTTTTTTATATTTATATATGCGTGGGGCCAAAGCCCAAACGCGTAGTAGGTTAACCATCGTCATCCTTGTTATAACGGCTGTAGGAGCTTTAACCTGGGCGCTAAGTTCTACTCGTACAGACGGTCTGATTGACAAGCGCTATGCAAACAAGGATGCTGCTGGACGTATCAAAGAAGATGTCTCTACAGGTCGTGGTGTCTTAATATCTTCAGAGTTGGAGGCTTTTTATGACAATCCCGTCACTGGAGTAGGGGTGGGAAAAATTAAAGAGTATCGCGAAGAAAAACTAGGGGTAGCTGCTGCCTCACATAATGAGGTAAGTCGTATTCTATCAGAACACGGCATCGCAGGATTTTTTGCCTTGGCGATACTCCTGTTTTATCCTTTGGTTTATAGAATGCGTAATAAGCGTAATTATTTATTTCTTTCGGCATTAGGGTTTTGGTTTTTGACCATCAATCACTCGTCGATGCGAATTGCAGCTCCCGCTTTTATCTATGCGCTTAGTCTGCTAAATATTGTTCATGAAAAGAAAAAAGCTGCTGTACATAGGAAACGCCTTGTGGCATAAAGGGATGACCCCTACAACCATTCACACCCTAAGCCAACACTTGCGAGATATTGGTTTTGAGGTTAGTGTGGCGTCGGGCTATCACTCCAAACCGCTACGTTTGCTACATATGCTTTGGTCTGTCATTACCCACAAATACACGGTAGACGCCGTACTGATTGATACTTATAGCACCACCAATTTCTGGTATGCTGTTTGGGTGGCGCGGCTTTGTAGGCTTTTTAAAATACCTTATTATCCCATTTTGCACGGGGGAGATCTGCCTAAGCGTTTGGTCAATAACCCACAGCAGTCCCAGCGTTTATTTGGGGGTGCTCGGTCCAATATCGCACCTTCCTCTTATTTGATGCACGCTTTTACCAAACCAAGCCTGCAAGCTTCACAACCAGAGGGGGCGCAAAGCGATACACCGCAATTTGACAATCTCATCCACATTCCTAATAGTATAACACTAGCCGATTATCACTTTAAAAAAAGAACCGACCTACGTCCCAGATTGCTTTGGGTACGTGCCTTTGCCGAAATATACAATCCCATGCTTGCCCTTAAGGTATTTACCAATATCGTCAAAAAGTATCCAGAGGCACGTTTGTGTATGGTTGGACCCAAAAAGGATGAGAGTTTTGAAAAATGTAAAGCCTATGCTACTGCCCACAAGCTAGCTGTAGACTTTACAGGACGATTATCCAAAGCCGAGTGGATTGCCCTATCCCAAGACTATGACATCTTTCTCAATACGACCACGGTAGATAATACCCCAGTAAGTCTTATAGAAGCCATGGCACTAGGATTACCAATTGTAACTACAGATGTAGGGGGCATTCCGTTTTTGGTACAGGATCAAAAGCAGGCGTTGCTGGTAGCCTCAGATAGTGTCGAGCAGATGGTTACTGCTATCAAAAAACTGCTCGAAGAGCCCAAATTGGGACAGCAGCTCTCAGAGGCTGGGCGCGATAAAGCCCTAGGGTATGATTGGGAAAGTGTCAAATCACTTTGGTTAAAGGTATTATCCTGATAAATTCTAATATATTTGTTATTAAGCGACCCCTATGCCACTTTTACCAGACATACATTTTGAGATTTCTGAACGCAAGGTTTTGTTGCGCATTTTGGACATGGTCTTTGTTTTTGGGTGTTTGCAATTGGTCGGTAATTTTTTTGAATTCGATTATTTTATTATCAATGAGGCACATTGGGTCTGGCCTTTGGTGCTAGCCACCTATTTGACCATATTCGGAACCATATTCGAGCTCTACGATTTACAACAGGCCAGCAAGTTTCAAAAAGTCTTAAAAAACGTCATACTCACGGTTTCTGTTACGGTGCTCTTTTATTTGTTAACCCCTTTTTACACTCCAGTATTACCAGAAAATCGCCTTCAGATTATCTACTTTTTCTTGGCCATGACAGTAGGGATACTACTCTGGCGATGGTTGTATGTAACACTCATCTCATCGCCCCGATTTTTTAAGCGTGTATTGGTCGTAGGTGATTCTTTTGAAATAGACACCATCGTGTCTAATTTGGAAGGTGCCGATCCAAATTATAAAATTGTAGGTTTTATCAATACCAGTGATCGTCCAGAAGACGTCACAACCATCTCAAAGGATATTCCCAAATACCCTATAGATCACTTAACAGAGACTGTGGCCGCCAATGGTATTTCAGAAATTGTAGTCGCCTCCAATTATACCGACGGGGTTACAGTCTCGCTCTATACACAACTCATCAATTTGCTAGAATCTGGATTTCCTATACGAGAATATATGCAAGTGTATGAAGAAATTACTCAGCGCATACCAGTACAATATGTCGACAAGGACTTTTATCGCTATTTTCCCTTTAGTCGCAGTAATCAAAATAAGTTCTATTTGTTTTTTCATCGGCTATTTGATATTGTCATATCACTGCTAGGTCTGACATGTTTCTTGGCGATTTGCCCTCTTATATTTATTCTCAATTTGATTTGGAATAAAGGCCCTTTGTTTTATACCCAAAGTAGAATTGGTAAAAATGGAAGAGCTTTTAAGATTATCAAACTGCGCACAATGGTTACAGATGCCGAAAAGGACGGCGCCGTATGGGCCAAAGCCAATGATACGCGTGTTACGACTTTTGGACGCTTTTTGCGCAAATCACGTCTGGACGAGATTCCGCAGTTTTTTAATGTGTTGTTTGGAGAGATGAGTTTAATAGGGCCGCGTCCCGAGCGCCCGGTATTTGTAAGAGAATTGTCAGAAAAAATACCTTTTTACGAGACACGCCACGTTGTCAAGCCAGGACTAACAGGCTGGGCGCAGGTCATGGGGAGTTATGGTAGTAGTGAGGCACACGCCCTAGAAAAACTTCAGTACGATCTCTACTATATCAAGCACCGAAGTTTATTTATGGATTTGGGCATAGTACTCAAAACAATAAGTACGGTCATTTTTTATCGAGGACAATAAGGCCTATCTTTTTTTGGGATATTTTAAACGCATATAGGCCACTGAGTCTGCAATGATTTCTCGTAAAACAGTTTCGTCGATATCCTCTAATTTTTTGATATAAAGACAAGATTTACTCGTTTTGTGTTTTCCTAATTTTGTAAGCAGGGTCGTATATCGGTCAAAGCCTGGCATAATATACAGGGTGAGATTTTGCTTTCTTGGCGAAAATCCAGTAATAGGCCAATCGCCTTCACGCCCACTGGCATAGACGTAGTGATAGGTATCAAAGCCCACAATACTATCACCCCACATTGCAGGCTTTTGCCCAGTAATTTCGGTTAATATATTAGAAAGCCGTATACAGTCTTCTCTTTTGGTAGGATGTTCTATGGCAGCGAGAAAATCGGCTACCGAAGCATCATTTTTTTGTGTTTTTGGAGAACTCATAGGTAAAATTTTTAAGACGAAGGCTAGCGTAGTAGAGCAAGGCTAGCACTGTTCTAGTTTTTGTATTTATCGTTTAAACCTATCCCTTTTATCATCATAGGTCTACATTTCTCAAGGCGGCGCAATCGGGTTGTTTCTTGTTTGGCTCCACCAATGTGTTCACAATATTCTCTTTGTTTTCCTGGGGTAAGCTTTTTAAAGGCGTTTTCTAGTATATCGCTTTTCGCGAAAGCGTGTACAAGCTCATCTGGAATAGCCACTTTTTTAGGACTGCGATCAGGTTTTACCTCTTTACCGGCACTACTATTGGCGATGGCTTCATCTACATAGGCCTTGACAATATCTATATCTAAGGCTTCTTTTCTGGCGTAGTTCAAGGCGCGCATGGCTTTTGTTTTTCCTTCCTGAGCGTTGCGCAGTAGACCCAATCGATCTTTGAGAAAAACTCCCTGAAAGAACCAAATACCAAAATGTTCTTTAAATCGTCCTAAGGCAATAAGGTTTTTGCCGCCATAGGTATAGGTAGGGAAATTCCACTTCCAATCTTCTTCTAACTCGGTCTCCAACAGTACACTTCGCAAACGGTTTAAGGGCTCTTTAAAAGGAGTATCGGTCTCAAAGAACGCGGTTAGTTTTTGGTGCTTGGTCATAGTGAAATGTACAAAAATTGCAATTGAGTAGCAATTATAAACAGTTGGGTAAAGAGAATTCTTGTATACGTCTGTACTAATGCATCTTTGAACTGTCAATCAATAGCAATCAACAGCAATCATCATCAATCATCATCAATCAAAAACGAACAATGAAACCAATCATTTACTTTGCGCTTTTCTTTTGTAGTAGTCTAACACTCTGGGGGCAAACCACCATAACGGGCACGGTAACCAATATCAAAGGCCAGCCTATCTTTGGAGCTAATGTTTTTCTGGAGGGCACCTATGATGGCGCTTCTACCGATGACAAAGGACATTACTCCTTTACCACTATAGAAACTGGAGACCAGCTCTTAACTGTTTCTATGCTCTCCTTTGAGCCCTTTTCTTACTATGGAGACGTTACTACGATGCAAAATTTAAAAGTCAAACTGCGAGAAGATGTGAATTCATTAGAGACGGTTGTCTTGTCTGCAGGTACTTTTGAGGCGAGTGATAATAGTAAAGTATCTGTTTTAAAACCCCTAGATGTAGTGACTACAGCAAGTGCATTGGGCGATTTTGTTGGAGCACTGCAAACCTTGCCAGGCACTACGACCGTAGCCGAAGATGGTCGACTTTTTGTGCGTGGAGGGGATGCCACCGAAACCCAAATTTTTATCGATGGCATTCGCGTTTTTACACCTTATACCCCCACCACAAACAATATCCCAACTAGAGGTCGGTATTCTCCTTTTCTCTTTGATGGGATCACTTTTTCTACGGGAGGCTACTCGGCCGAGTATGGTGAAGCGCTTTCGAGTGTACTCCTTTTAAATACTATAGATGAGCCCAACCAGAATAAAACCGATATCAGTATCATGTCTGTAGGTGGTGGGGTAGGACTAACCAGAAAGTGGGAGAGAAGTTCGTTAAGTATCAACACCTCTTATATCAATTTGGCACCATACCTTGCGTTTTATCCCGATAGAAATGATTGGGAGAAACCTTTTGAATCTTTTGCTGGCGAAGCAGTGTATAGATATAAAACCAATAATGGGTTATTCAAACTTTATACGGCTTTAGACGGTAGCAATTTTGAGCTAACCCAAGACGATATCAACCTAGAAGATGGGCTTGATTTTGGTCTAAAAAATACCAATTTCTATCTCAATACCTCTTATACAGGAGTACTTTCGGATACTTGGAGTATACGTAGTGGAGGGAGTTATACGCTTGCGCGAAATCAAATAGCCGTGATGAGCAATGATATAGATGCTACCGAAAATTCGGCTCATGTCAAACTGCGTCTCAAGAAGCGATTTGACAACCGGTTCAAGTTGAGTTTTGGTGTTGAGCAGTTTATCACTGATTTTGACGAGGCCTTCTTAGGCAGTTTTGGAGCCGAAACTATTGATGCCACCTATGGCTATCGCAGTAGTATAAGTGCCGCTTTTGCCGAAACCGATCTTATCTTCTCAAAACAACTAGCGCTAAAAGCAGGTGTGCGCGCCCAATACACAGATTTGATGACTTCTTTTACGCTGGCACCAAGATTGTCATTAGCCTATAAGACAGGGGCTCATAGTCAATTATCGGTAGCATATGGAGATTTTTATCAAAATCCAGTAAGTGATTATCTTAAATTCTCTACCAATTTTGAACCCCAACAAACCAATCACTATATCGCCAATTATCAATTCAGCGATAATGGACGCATATTTAGAGCCGAGGCCTTTTTAAAAACCTATGACAAATTGGTCACTTTTGATACCGAGTTTGCTGGTTTTGACAGCAACTTTGCCAATGATGGTGATGGTTACGCCCGCGGGATTGATTTATTTTATAGGGATAACACGACCATTAAAAATATGGATTATTGGGTGAGCTATTCGTATCTGGACAGTGAAAGACAATATCTCAATTTCCCTCAACAAGCAACACCCTCATTTGCCAATAGGCATAATATTTCGGTAGTGGCCAAGTATTTTGTCACCAATTGGAAATCGCAAATAGGTTTTAGTTATCAACATGGATCAGGACGCAGTTTTACTAATCCCAACCGTCCTGGGTTTTTGCAAGAACAAACCAAATCGTTTAATAGTATTAGTCTTAACTGGGCCTATTTGATCTCGGCCCAAAAGATACTTTATGCCTCTGTCAATAATGTTCTTGGGTTTAACAATATCAATGGTTACCAATACGCCAATACGCCTAATAGTGGCGGTACTTTTGATAGGAGAGCGTTGACCCCCGCCGCCGATCAATTTTTCTTTGTTGGTTTTTTCTGGACCATCAGTGATGACAAGACGAGCAATCAATTGGATAACTTATAGCACGATCGATGTTTCATGCTGCCCTTGAGATAAAAAATAAAAAAGGGTAACAAAATGAGCAGTTAGTGTATATGGTTGTAAATAATAACAACCTCCCAATATTTGGGAAATAAACACTTAGAAATCATGAGAACAATCGTAAAAAACATTGGTAAATTAGCAACACTATTCATCCTTATCCTAAGCCTAATAGGCTGTGAAAAAGAAAACCTCGAAGAATCTTTAGAGGTGTCCAATCTAGAACATCTTGATGATGCATTTGATTTTGACCAATTTGGTCGAGCGCATAACGATTATTTGGCCTATGTACACGCCACAGGAGCGACAGATCCTAAAGTCCGTTTTGAATATGGAAAATCCTATGTCGATCCCATTTTTGGTTCCTTTGATGTAGGTGTGGATTACAATAAATTAGTAGCTGGAATGCCAGCCCATATGCGCAAAATGGATGCGATAGTAGCGGGTACTTACCAGGCCAACCAAGAGTCTGTGACTCCAAAAATGCAACGATTCCTTGATAAGTTGGCCACTACTGTACACAACAGTATGCAGGCAGGATTATCTTTAGACGAATTTACTGCCCAATTGGATGATTTATCGGCGCGTATCGCAGCGACCGAGGATATTCAAATTGATCTCAACGCTCACTATGCCAATGATGGCGCGAGTATGCTCGCTATTGTATCTATCTTAAAGTACAGTATACAGTATTGGGATGCCTTAGGTGGAGATACACAACGCGTTGGCTTATGGAAAAAAATTAAGCGTGCCTTAGCCGACGCCTGGGGCTACGTATCGGCTTGGGTAGATAATGGAGACGGTAGTTATTCTTGGGATCCTCAGTCTGCCCTTGTCAATGCCGACTGTCATTCTGACCAAGTTTATGGCAATTAAAATATGAGTTTAGTACGTATTACAAAGCAGGCTACGGCCTGCTTTTTGGTGTTGATCACTAATGGATTGATGGAGTAGCTGTGGATGGTCATTGTTGTTGTAGTATACTGGCCCTATTTTTAGAGAGACGCTAGCGATAGGCCAAGCAATCAAATTAATGACAGCGAAAAGGTGTTGGCAATATGTGCTGGCTTTGTGTATCTTCGTTAGACAAAAACTTAGTCTATGAAATATCTTGCCCTTTTCTTTTGCTTATTTGTCTTATCCTGTAGCAGTGATGATGACGCCACAGATGAAGGTTTTATCTGTACAGAAGAGTTTGTATTTGGTTTACAAATTACCGTTAACGATGCCTCTACAGGAAGTGGTTTGGCCGATGTAGTCATTACAGCTAGAGAACCAGGGTTTTCCGAAATACTACAGGCCACGGGTACCGTGGGTGTTTATGTGGGTGCTGGAGAACGAGAAGGTTCATACACCCTGACCGTAGAGCGCGAAGGCTATCAAACTGTTGTGACCGATGTGATCACTGTAACCTCAGATGAGTGTCACGTAATACCACAAACCAGAACTTTTACCCTTGCGCCCTTGTAAAAGAGTACGCTTTGTTAATAGCAAAAAAAAATCCCGATACACATCGGGATTTTTTTTGATTAATGACCGTAAATGTCATTATACAAGTGAATGTATTTCTCTTTAATAACTTTTCGTTTTAACTTCATGGTTGGGGTAAGGTGTCCGTCTTCGACACTCCACAATTCTGGAGTTAGTCTAAAGGCTTTTACTTTTTCCCATTTTGCAAAACTTTCGTTAGCATCGTTTACCTCACGTTGATAGCGATCCTGAATTCGCGACATTTCTAACAATTCGGGAATAGACTGATACGGAATTTCCTTTTTATTTGCCCATTCTTCTAAAAACTCAAAATTAGGTTGTATCAAGGCTGCTGGCATTTTTTCACCATCACCAATAACCATAATCTGCTCGATAAAGCGAGATTGCTTAAAGCGATTTTCTAAAAGTTGTGGCGCCACATACTTACCGCCAGAAGTCTTAAACATTTCCTTTTTGCGATCGGTGATCTTTAAAAAGCCTTCACTGTCAATCTCTCCGATATCTCCAGTATGGAAATAGCCATTTTTAATGACCTCGTCGGTTTTCTCTTTGTCCTTATAATACCCCAACATTACATTAGGACCTTTGACCAATATCTCTCCGTCTTCGGCAATTTTTACTTCAACACCAGGAAGTAACTTCCCAACGGTTCCAATTTTAAAGCCACCATTGCGCATATCATTAACAGAACATACAGGAGAGGTTTCTGTAAGACCATAACCTTCCATAATACCCATCTCGGCGGCATTAAATACGCGTGCCAATCTGGGTTGTAGAGCCGCGCTACCTGAGGCAATTAATTGAAGATTACCTCCTAAACCTTCTTTCCATTTAGAAAAGATAAGTTTACGCGCCAGGGCCAATTTTTTCTCATACCACCAGCCATTTTGACCATAGGGCTCATATTGCAAACCGATATCAACCGCCCAGAAAAA
>PAUP01000005.1 GCA_002712765.1 Cytophagaceae bacterium
CTAGAATTAATAGTCCAATACTATTGAGAACCCCTACAATAGCAATAACGGTAAGCAAGCCTCTGAGGTAGTTTTTTTGGATATGATAGACTTCGTTGATCACCTTATTGATATAAGATTTGGAATATGAATGGAATAGGCGATAGGCAAAATTTCTAAAAAAACGTCTGTAGTATAAAAAGAAAAACAAATAGATCGGGATTAGGATCAAATCGCTAAAAAAAGAGCTCGATTCTACCAAGACAGTAGAGACTTTATCAAAATTTCCTTGGATGAGTTCACCAATATTAAATTGTTCTCCTCCTAGTCCGGTGTGTCTAATATCAAAAGCTTCTTCAATATTAGCGATAATGGCACCATAAGCCTCAGAGATTTTGGAGATATACTCACTACCGTTATTCATAAACATTTGCAATTGATTGGCAATGATAAAAAATAGTACTACCGTGGTGCTAAAAATGAGCGTGATCGAGCACAATGTGGCAAATAGCCGATTACATCTTAGCCGTCGTTCAAAAAAGCGTTGTATAGGAAATACCATAACGCCTAAGATCGCTGCTAAAAAAAGCGGCATAATGAGAGGTTTGAGCACGTAGAGTATAAATATGATACCGATAAAGGCAATGACTCCTTGTGCGGTATTTGTATAAGATGTTTTAGAAGTCATTAGGTATAGATTGTTATGGATGACTGTAGGCTAGCGTGTACAAAAGTACTTCTAATCCAGATCAGCCGGCTTATACAATTAGAGTGATCTGTTATAAAATTCTTCGATCAAAAACCTAAAAATTCGTTAATCTGTTTAAAGAATATAAAATTAAATTAAACAAATTGTACTTTTATGCCAGAACTTGTTGGGTTACGCTTTCGCGAAAGCAGGGTCAGAAAACACACGATCATAAACAGCCTTTGCGATGTAGTGATCTAACATAAAAATACCAAAACTATGTTTGGCATATTCAAAAAGAAGACAAAAAAGGAGCGTTTACAAGAAACCTATGAAAAGCTCATGAAAGAAGCACATCAATTATCGACGACCAACAGAAAACAAAGTGATCAAAAAATGTTTGAGGCCGAAGAGATTATGAAACAAATTGATGCCCTAGCCTAATACATGAGAGATCACACCCATCCCTTTACAGAGAGAGAACTAGATCGCATTATCGAAATGGCCTGGGAAGATCGTACGCCTTTTGAGGCTATAGCTTTTCAGTTTGAGTTGCCCGAAAAAGAAGTCATCAAAGTCATGCGCACGCACTTAAAGGAAAGCAGTTTCAAAAGATGGAGAAAACGCGTAAACAGTGGGGTGAGCCAAAAGCATTTAAAAAAACGCAATCCCGATATTTCGAGATTTAAGTGTACGCGTCAACGCGCTATTAGTGGGAATAAAATAAGTAAGCGTTAATATGTCTGCCCCTTTACACACTTCATCAGTATTTCCAACACAACAGGAGACTATTTGGGCCAAACTAGAAACTATAGCCCCCAAAAGGTATGCGGCCACCCGAAACTTTCTAGATGGAGCGGTCACTATGTTGTCGCCTTATATTTCTCGTGGTTTTATGAGTACCAAACAAATTTTTCACTACCTCTTAGATCAAGGCTGGGAGCTAGACGGCATGGAGAAGTTTGTTCAAGAACTCGCATGGAGAGATTATTGGCAGCAAATATGGGTTGCCAAAGGAGATGCCATAAATGAAGATTTAAAACACCCCCAAAAAGACGTCGCTCATTGGCAAATGCCCAAGGCTGTCGCAGAAGGTAGTACGGGCATCATAGCCATAGACCAGGCAGTGAAAGACTTTTATAAGACCGGGTATATTCACAATCATATGCGTATGTATATCGCGGCACTTACTTGTAATACGGGAGGGAGTCACTGGAGGCTTCCAGCCCAATGGATGTACTACCATCTCTTAGATGGCGATTGGGCAAGTAATGCCTTAAGCTGGCAATGGGTTGCTGGTAGTAATAGCAACAAAAAATACATTGCCAATCAAGAAAATATCAATAAATACTGCTATACGCAACAACAAGGTAGTTTCTTGGATATAAGCTATGAGGCACTCGCTCAATTGGAGACACCTGCTGTATTAAAGGAAACGATTGATTTACCCCTTACAACACCCTTGCCCGTATCTAGTGATTTGGTCATAAATCCCTTATTGGATAGCTGTATTTATACCTCTTACAACCTAGATCCTCTCTGGCGCAATGATAAGGCGTATAACCGCATATTACTATTAGAACCTTCTCACTTTGAAAAGTATCCCATAGGGCAAAAGCCTTTGGATTTTATTATGGCGTTAAGTCAAAATATCCCAGATATTCAAGTCTATGTGGGCGAGTTTGATACCTTAAAGGGTGCCTACGATTTAAATCAATTGTATTATAAAGAACATCCCACAAATCAGCATTTTCAAGGAATACAAGAGGAAAGGGATTGGATGTTTTCGGTGAGAGGTTATTTTCCATCTTTTTTCTCCTATTGGAAAAAATGTAAAAAAGAGTTTAAAAAACAAAAATACGGCGCGTAAAAAAAGGGGAAATATCACGAATATAATACTGTTATGACAACACACTATACTTCTAGAGCTATAGCCGATATGGATAAAGTACAAAGGCTCAAACTTATCAATGCCGTAACTGGGATCAAACCTGCCAATTTGATAGGAAGCCTGAGCGCCGATGCGATTTCTAATGTGGCGATATTTAGTTCGGTCGTACATTTGGGCAGTAATCCTCCATTGCTTGGTTTTATCATGCGACCTACAGCAGATGTGCCACGTCACACCTACAACAATATCATGGAAAACGGATATTATACAATTAATCATATCCATCCCGCTTTCGCGAAAAATGCTCATTATACCTCGGCCAAGTTTGATCGTGAGGTTTCAGAATTTGAGCGTTGCGGTCTAACCGAAGAATATATTGAAGGTTTTTCGGCACCCTTTGTGAAAGAATCTGGTTTTAAGATGGGAATGCGTTTTTGTGAGGCTATCGATATTCCTTTAAATGGTACTGTGCTTATTATAGGGGAGATCCAACACCTATTACTACCCACCAAAGTAGCCCAAGCTGATGATGTAAATCTCGAAATTACAGAAAGTGTGGGTATCTCTGGTTTGAACACCTATTATGAATTTACCAAAATGGCGCGTTATCCTTATGCCCGTGTCGATGAGGTCCCTTCTTTTGAATGATGAAAAAAGCACATCTACCAGAAAAAATGTGTGTGGTTTGTAATCGCCCCTTTCGATGGAGAAAAAAGTGGGCCAAGGATTGGGAACAAGTTAAATACTGTAGCGAGCGTTGTCGAAGGAATAAATAGACTTGAGTTGTTTGCTATTCAACAGCACTAAAGAACAAACGCTATCTACCCAAGAATACACCGATAGTATAGTAACTCTTGTCTTTTCCCGACAGGGCTATACCAGCTCACCCATAGGTTGCTACCATGTCTTAACCAGATGATACACTTACAAATTATGTAAGCACTTCTCAGAATTGTATAACGCTAAAAGTCGACATTAGATTCATCTTTGTATATGTCGTATCGAGCGACGATTTGGCGCAAGTCAACAACCCTAACCAAAATGATCTAATTATGAAAAAAATAGCACTGCTCGTATTGTGTTCTGTGTTCTTATGGAGCTGTGGGCCTTCAAAAACGATAAAGGAATCTCGAAAAGTCTTAAAAGGAATGTGGACGCTTGACGATATAAGTTATGACAGAGCTGGAACATTTAATGTGACTGTTTTTAATGACACCTCTGCCGAGTGTCTAGAGGGATCTGCCTGGCGTTTTATTCCAAACAACAACTTTGGAAATTACGAAATCGTAGATTCGAATTGTCCTACTGGAAAACGTTATTTTATTTGGACCCTACCCGGTATTGCTGAAGACGAAAATGCCTACGATATTATTCTCAAACCCACCGATGCCAAAATGAATTCGACGATGGATGAAAAGGGCTTTCGCTTGTCTATTGCCTATTTGTCTGAGGACGAATTAGTCATTCAACAGAAGGTGCAACTAGAAGGTAGGCCTTTTACTATTAAAATGAATTTCACGAAACAACAAAATCAATAATTTTATGAAAACGATTATAAAGAAAGTAGCTATTGTCACCCTTTGCGCCTCACTCTTTGTGGGATGTGAAGCGACAAGAAATGCGAATAACAAACAAAAAGGTGCCGTTATCGGTGCTACCTCTGGTGCCATTTTGGGTGCGATCATCGGCAATAATACAGGTGATGGTAACAATTCAGAATTGGGAGCCGTAATAGGTGGTGTAGTTGGAGGTACTGCTGGTGTCCTTATTGGGAATAAAATGGATAAACAAGCCCAACGTATTGAAGAAGAAATACCAGGTGCACAAGTAGAGCGTATCGACGATGGGATTGTAGTAACCTTTGATGAAAATTCTGGTGTGTTTTTTGAAACCGCCAAGTGGGAAATCAATAGTGATTCTCAAAAAATGTTGGGTAACCTTGCCGGAGTGATGAAAGAATATCCAGAAACCAATATTATAGTAGCAGGTCATACCGATGATGTAGGTACCGATGCTGCTAATATGCTCTTGTCTAAAAGACGCGCCAATGCCGTGACGTCCTATTTGTCGTTATCAGGTATAGATGCTTCACGTTTTACCACAGTGTGGTATGGCGAAAGTCAACCTGCCGCGACCAATGCTACCCCAGAAGGTCGTGCTGCAAACAGGCGAGTAACTTTGGGTATTGTTCCTAATGAAAATATGAAAGCCCAGGCAATCAAAGATGCCAATGGTAAATAACCCCTAGACTAAATTGCTATGAAGGCCAGAAACTTTGTTTCTGGCTTTTTTTGGTCTTGACTTAGCACACCTAAGCTAAATGCTATTGACTCGAGTAGAGAAATTGTAATTTGCTAACAAATAGTTGGCTATTATTGTTTTGACGATCGCATATCTTACGATATTTGTTACTAAATAGATATACTATTTGAAACCGTTTATGAAAGATTTATTGAATACCTCATTATTGGCTATTGCCATTCCTCTGGTCATCTTGTTCGCCACTGTGTGTGTTGGATATATCACAGATCGCGTATTTAAACGGCAAATACGCAAAATGAGTGAAGACCTGCACAGCGACCCAACCAATTATAAATTTTTACGAAGGGCTGTGGTGGTTATGATTTATATCGTAGGTATTGCCATAGCGATATATAGCGTGCCCCAACTTCGTGTTTTGGCCAAGAGTATGCTAGCTGGTGCCGGAGTCTTGGCCGTTGCTATTGGTTTTGCTTCTCAACAAGCCTTGGGTAATATTATTAGTGGGATATTTATAATCATCTTTAAACCCTTTAGAATCAATGATCGCTTGCGAATAGCCGATAAGGCAGGGGTTGTCGAAGATATTACCTTGAGACATACCGTTATTCGCGATTTCGAAAATAGACGTATCATCATACCCAATGCCCAAATGGGTAATGAAGTGATCACCAATGCCGATTTTGGGGATGATAAAATCTGTAAGTGGATAGACGTGAGTATTGCCTATGATGCAGATCTCGCTTTCGCGAAAGCTATCATAAGAGAAGAAATACTGGCGCATCCTATGAATATGGACAACCGGACCCCAGCCCAAATCGAAGAAGGCCTAGAACAAGTTCCTGTACGGGTGATTGCTTTGGGAGAATCCTCGGTCAATTTGAGAGGTTGGTCTTGGGCTAGAGACAGTGCCGATGCGTTTGCTATGGGCTGCGATTTATTGGAAAGTATTAAAAATCGATTTGACAGTGAGGGTATAGAAATTCCATTTCCGCATCGTACGTTGGTCTANAAAAACAAGTCAGAATGATAAGAGCTAAGCTNAACAGAAAGCGAAAGATAGGATCGGTACCNGGNGCGATACAATACACTGGAGACCGATCGGTAGAGCGTGTCGAAACTCATTTTTTACAATACGATAAAAAAAACTTGCTAGAAGAGGTACTCGACAATCGCGAAGGGATACGCTTGGTTCCTGAAAACTCCGATAAAGTAGATTGGTATGATGTACGAGGTATGCACGACACGGCTCTTATCGAATTGATGGGCAAAACCTTTTCGATACATCCCTTGGCACTTGAAAGCGCTGTAGATATTCATCAACGTCCAAAATTTGAAGAGTATTCTCAGGGTAATTTTTTAATTGTAAAAGCACTGTCCTTTGATGCTGAGACCAAAAAGATCCATAAAGAGCATATTGGGATGTATTTTACTACAAGTTTTTTAATCACATTTCAAGAAACTTCGAGTGATGTTTTCGAAAGTGTAAGAAAGCGAATCAATACGGCCAAAGGTAGAATAAGAGGCCGAAAAGCCGATTACCTCGCCTATGCGCTGGTTGATGTTGTAGTTGATAATTACTTTCTGGTCATGGATCAAGTTGAGGAGGTCATTGAAGCGCTAGAAGATAATATTACCTCCACACAAGAAATGACCAATAAATCTGAAATTCACGCGCTAAAAAAGGAATTATTAGTCATACGTAAATCGATAGCACCCTTGCGTGAAGCCATCGGGCGTTTTTACAAAACGGATAGTAATGTGATCGCCGATGAAAACAGAGTCTTTTTAAGAGATTTATACGAACATACCATCCAAATTATGGATAGTGTCGAATCCTATCGCGATGTGCTCAATGGGCTTCAAGATTTACTTATGACCGAAGTTAGCTATAAAATGAATAAAGTCATGCAATTGCTCACCTTGATTTCTGTGATTTTTATACCGCTTACATTTTTGGCAGGTATTTACGGGATGAATTTTGAATATATCCCAGAATTACAGTATCGCTACGGTTATTTTGTATTGTTGGGTGTCATGTTTGTGCTCTTTATCATTCTCTTGTATCTGTTTAAAAGAAAGCGTTGGTTATAACAGTAAAAATGCCATAAAATCGATTTTAATATTGGTCATACCATTTAAAATGCTGTTGCATAATGTTGTCTTTGTTCTCATTAATGTGCTCGATAAAGGCTTTGGCTACCGTAGATAAGTTTTTTGAGCTGAGCCAAATCAAATTCCAATTGGTGACAATAGGTAAATCAGTAACTGGTATGATTTGAAGATCTCCCGTATTGAGTTCATTTTTGATTCCGATTAGGGGCATGATCGAAAAGCCTAATCCTGCTATAACCGCTTGTTTTAAGGCTTCGTTTGAGGTGAGTTCAATTTTTTTATAAGTCGAAATCTTATGAGAAGAAATATACCGTTCCATCGCATTTCTTGTTGCCGAGCCTTGCTCTCGGTAAATGAGGGGTAGTTGTTCAAATTTTTTATGACTCAAGGTTTTAGTGTTCATACTAAACTGTTTTCCTCCTACCAAATAGAGCTTATTGGCCATCAATTGTACCCGCTCTATTTTAAGCTTTTTTGGTATAACCGATACCATGGCAAAATCTATCTCGTTATTTTCTAAAGCACGTACTACCTCTGCTTTATTGGTCACGTCCATTATTAAATCGACCCCGCTGTGCTTTTGAGTAAATTCACTCAAGAAATAAGGCATGGCATACTTGGCCGTAGATACAATGGCAATTTTGAGTTTACCGGCCAATTCGCCTTGAAAAGAGAGTGCCTTGTAATTTATGGCAGAGACTTCATCTAAAATTTTTTTGGCCGCAAGGGCTATTTCTTCACCAAACTCGGTGATGTAAATTTTTCTTCCTACCACCTCAAATAGCGGAATATGAAATTGATCCTGAAACTTTTTGAGTTGTATAGAAACCGCTGGTTGGGTTAGAAACAGCTCTTCTGAGGCCTTTGTGACGCTTTTGAGCTGAACGATTTTATAAAAAATCTCTAATTGATGGAGGGTGTAATTCATAATTATTAGTTATACAATTGATTATAAATATAAATAAAAATATATAGCAAAGAACCTACATCTTTGCAAAAAAAATAATCAAATGATTCCTTCTAAAAATCTTAAAAACATACCTCAAGTTATTCAATTACCACAATTGGAACTGGTAAAGGCACCTATACTCAAATGCTGTGTAGGTATGTTACTTCTAGGCGGGTACGCAACCACCCTTTATTTATCGGTAATTAATGGTCAGCTTTTTATTCAAGAATTGCTTTTGGCAGGAGCCGTTATAGGTTTACTCATAGCAAAGTGGAAATTATCTGCTGCTACAACCATCTAATTTATTTGCTAGCATTAACAGCGTACTCATTTACTCTATGGATTTACATTTACTATTTGACAACCTGACCAACCCTGCGTTATTGTTTTTCTTTTTGGGCATATTGGCCGTTCAGCTTAAAAGCGATCTCTGCATTCCAGAATCTTCCTCCAAATTTATTTCCTTATACCTCTTATTTGCTATTGGTTTTAAAGGAGGGCAAGAGCTTTCGCATAGTGAGTTTACCTCAGAGATTTACTTTTCGCTATTAGCTGGGGTTTTATTAGCTATTCTAATACCTATGTATACTTATTTTATTCTGAGGCGAAAGTTTTCGGTGTCTAACGCAGGCGCTATTGCCGCTTCTTACGGCTCTGTGAGCGCGGTAACCTTTGTGACCGCGATATCCTTTCTAGACATAGAACAAATATCCTTTGGAGGTCATATGGTAGCTGTCATGGCGCTGATGGAAGCGCCTTCGATTATGGTAGGTCTTTTTTTAATTCACATTTTTAAAAAGAACAAACAAAAGGATGACGTATCTCCAAAGAAAGTATTGCACCACGCTTTTACCAATGGCAGTGTTATGCTTATTCTAGGTAGTTTGGTCATAGGTTACTTGGCAAGCGATGCGCAAGCCGAAGGAATCCGGCCTTTTACTACCGATATATTTAAGGGTTTTCTAGCGGTATTTTTGCTGGATATGGGTATTGTAAGTGGAAAAAAATTATCCGATTTTATAAAGAAAGGTCCCTTTGCTGTATTGTTTGCTATTGTAATTCCTGTTGTCAATGGATTGATAGTAGCTGTGCTAAGTGGGCTTTGGAGTGATAGTGTAGGTAATCGTTTCTTGCTAGCCATTCTTGCGGCTAGTGCATCCTACATTGCGGTACCAGCAGCTATGAAGTTAGCAGCGCCTAAAGCTAACCCGAGTTTGTATGTATCTATGGCTCTAGCGATTACCTTTCCATTTAATATTACACTAGGTATGCCACTTTATTTGTACGTGATTCAGAATATATAAGTAAAACTTATATTAGGTATATATAATATAAATAAAAATAAATGAAAAAATAAATTCATCTTTGTACTATAAAACGAACAAGATCCTATGGAAACTTTAGAAATCACAACGCCAAACAACATGACTAATCAAAAGATTAAATTAATCGACGGCTGTTTTACAGCCTCAGAAGCGGCCGATATAATTCATGCTGTTCTCGATGTTAAAATCAATTTCCACAAATTACAACGTCTTTCGCGTACCGAAGGTAATGTTGAAGATAGTTGTCAATATGACAATGGAAGAATAGACGAGCTGATCGCCGAACAAATTCGATCTAAGGAGTTGTTAAAGACTGCCAGACTTGACGGTAAAAAATTGCGCATGACCAGTACCATTTTGATTGAGGTGGATGAGTAAGATATTTGGATAGTTCTCACGTCCCTGAGCGCTGTCAAAATAATCCCACTGGACGAATGCGAGAAAAGCGGTTTTTAGTCTCTAAACCGCTTTTTTTTATGAGCTATTCTGATTAAACTTGACGCAGTCTGGTGATAATACGCTCGGTTTGATCTGGGTCAATCAAAATAATAGGTTCTGAATATACCAAGGGCATATTGTGTGCATATGAAGCTCTTAATTCTTTATTAATCGCGTGAAATAATAAGGATTTGGAAATACCTTTTAAGATGTACTTTGAATGCGTCATCACTTGTGATTGATCGGGATTATCTTCATCCAATTCTAGAAATTGTGTTTCGCTAATCATAGCATTGGCAATCAATCTATTTTTCAATAAAAAGGTAGCGATTTCCTCAAGGAGATCCCTTTGATCGGATACGAGTTGCAAGGTCATCATGCGGCAGGTGTTTTTAGGTGTATTAAAGATATTGCGTTAAACGAAGAACTATCATAAAAAATAGTTAAACTATCAAAGCCCGATAGTATTACTATTATATTTGTCAAAATAGATGTCAGCATAGATTTTATAGATGGTGAAGCTGCCTTTAAAGAAATAGTATTGTTAAATTTATAGTGTACATATTCATATATGTAAATAACCAATCATGAAAGAAACTATGTCACCATGGCAACGGTTTGTAGGATTGCTACAAATTGATAGTCGGGATATCAAACAAATATTTTATTATGCGCTCTTTGCCGGGCTTGTTTCCTTATCGTTACCTCTTGGTATCCAAGCGATAATTAATCTCATACAAGGCGCTCAAATTTCTTCCTCTTGGATCGTATTAGTGATCTTGGTCACTTTAGGGGTAGCTTTTCAAGGGGGTCTGCAGCTTATGCAGTTTAGAATTTTGGAGAATGTGCAACAAAAGATTTTTACCAGATCTTCATTTGAATTTGCCTATCGTTTTCCCAAGATTAAGATGAGCGAGCTCTATAATTATTACCCTCCAGAATTGGCCAATCGTTTTTTTGATACGTTAACCGTTCAAAAAGGGTTATCTAAAATTTTAATCGATTTTCCAGCGGCAGCGCTCCAGATCATTTTTGGGATTATTCTTCTGTCGTTTTATCATCCTTTTTTTATCATTTACGGCATTTTACTGGTCTTATTGATCTTTGTCGTATTTCGGTTTACCGCTAAGAAGGGATTGCAAACGAGTTTAAAAGAATCAAAAAGTAAGTACAAAGTAGCTCATTGGATACAAGAAGTAGCCAGGACCTTGATAAGCTTTAAGTTGTCTGGGCGCACTCAATGGGCGATGTCTAGAAATGATCAATTCACTACAGAGTATCTCGAGGCGAGAGAGAGCCATTTTAAGATTCTTGTGATCCAATTTATTCAGATGATTGGTTTTAAGGTTTTAGTTACTGCGGGTCTATTAATTATAGGGGGACTCTTAGTACTCAATCAACAAATGAATATTGGGCAATTTGTTGCCGCCGAAATTATTATCCTTTTAATAATTGGTTCTGTGGAGAAGTTGATTAAGGGCTTGGAAACTTTTTATGATGTATTAACGTCTTTAGAAAAAATTGGACAAGTGGTCGATAAAGAATTAGAGATGCAGGAAGGGATAGACCCATTCGAAACTTCCAAACCGCTACACATACAATTAGAAGGTGTAGCCTTTACGACCAAAGATAATTTTAAGGTTTTAGAGTCTGCCTCTTTTACTATCGTTCAGGGAGAGCGTATAGTCCTTACAGGAGCCTCTGGTTCTGGTAAGACAACACTGCTTAAGATCATCTCAGGATTGCTTACACCTACAGCTGGATCGGTTTACGTAAATGATACCTCGATACGAGGTATATGGCCCAATAGATATCGGACACAAGTAGGTCAGGTATTACCAGAGCAGTACCCATTTGAAGGTTCTATCATCGACAATATCACCTTTGGAGATCCTGAAATTTCTCAAGACTGGCTCAAGGAAGTCTTGAACAATGTAGGGCTCATGGCTTTTGTTAAACGACAGCCCAATGGTTTAAATACCATGATTTATCCCGAAGGACAGCAAATCCCATACACGATTTCTAAAAAGATTGTTTTGGCTCGAGCTATTGTTCACCAACCACAATTACTGTTATTAAAGGATCCGCTAGAACATTTTGATCAAGAGGAGGCTCGTAAAATTATAAGTTTTATCAGTGACCCTGAGCGTCCGTGGGCGTTAGTCGTTTCATCGCGAAATGCATTATGGAGTAATATGTGCCAGAGACAACTCATTATAGAAAACGGCATTGTAAAAGACGGAAATCATGCTTAATATTTCGAATAATCAGCTCAATAAAAAGGTGACTCTTGCACCCTATAAAGCACACGCCAAGGCGTTCAGGAATACCCACTACAAATACTTTAATCAGTTTTTGAAGATCTTTGCGCTTACAGGTATTGTGATTCTATTTCTTCCCTGGACCCAAAATGTTACTGGTAATGGCTTTGTGACCACCTTGACACCTAGTCAACGCCCACAGACCATTCAGTCTCAAATTCCTGGAAGGGTAGAGGCTTGGTTTGTCAAAGAAGGTGATTCTGTTAGTAAAGGAGATACGATTTTATACATTTCAGAAATTAAAAATGAGTATCAGGATCCGCAACTGGTAGCACGCACCAATCAGCAGCGTGATGCCAAGAGCAGATCTGTGGTTTCTTATAGTTCTAAAATAGATGCTTTAGAAAATCAGATTGCTGCTTTGCGCCAAGAGCGAGCGCTCAAGCAGTCTCAGGCCAATAATAAGTTGCGTCAAGCCGAACTTAAGGTAACCAGCGATAGTATCGATTTTCAGGCGGCCAAAATTAATTTTGAAATTGCAGAGCGTCAGTTTAACCGTGCCGAAACCCTACAAAATGAAGGCTTAAAATCTGTGGCAGATGTCGAGGCCAAACGCTTGAAACTACAAGAAACGCAAGCCAAATTGGTCTCACAAGAAAACGATTTACTGGCCAGTAGAAATGAGGTACTCAATGCCCAGTTGGAAATAGGACGTATTACCGCAGAGTATGCCGATAAAATTGCCAAGTCGAGTAGTGAACGTTTTACTGCCGAATCCAATCAGGCCAATACAGAAGCCGAGGTGACCAAACTCGAAAATCAATCTGCAAATTACCAGATAAGAAATGATCTCTATTATATCACGGCCCCGCAAAGTGGTTTTATCAATAAAGCTATCATTGGGGGAATAGGTGAAACCTTTAAAGAAGGACAACAATTAGTAGGTATTATGCCTGCAAATTATGACGTCGCGGTAGAAACCTTTGTCGATCCTATCGATTTACCACTTATTCATTTAGGTGAAGAAGTACGCATTCAGTTTGACGGATGGCCTGCAATTTTCTTTAGCGGCTGGCCCAATGTATCTTTTGGTACATATGCCGGTGAAGTAGTAGCTATAGAGCGCTTTATTAGTGATAACGGTAAGTTTAGAATTCTTATCGCTCCCGATCCAGAAGAGAATCCATGGCCCGACCAGGTTCGAGTAGGTTCTGGTGCCTATACCATTGCATTATTAGAAGATGTTCCAATTTGGTATGAATTATGGCGTAAACTCAATGGATTTCCTCCTAATTATTATCGTCCAGACGATGCCACTAAAGATCAAAAGAAAAAGTAATGACTACATTTGTGAGACTATTGGTCATAAGCTTTGTTTTTGCTTTCGCGAAAGCGGGATTAGCCCAAGTTGAACCCTCAGATCAGCTAGAGGTCATGACCTTTGAGGAGTATTTGGCCTATGTTAAGACCCACCATCCCTTAGTTAAACAGGCCAACCTTACCTTAAGTGTAGGAGAAGCAAGCCTTTTGCGTGCTCGCGGAGGATTTGATCCCAAGGTAGAAGTTGACTATGATCGAAAGAAATTTAAAAGCACCGAGTATTTTGACCAGCTCAATGCGACTTTTAAAGTGCCTACATGGTATGGCGTCGAATTTAAGGCAAATTTTGAAGAAAACACTGGAGCCTTTCTCAATCCAGATCTGACGGTCCCCGATGGTGGTTTGTACAGCGCAGGAGTATCCTTTTCGCTGGCTCAGGGATTTTTGATCAATGATCGGATGGCCGATTTGAAAAAGGCACGCTTTTTTCTCGATCAGACCCAAGCAGACCGGGATCTGCTTGTCAATAACTTATTATTTGAAGCCAGTGCAGCATATTTTGAGTGGTTAGAAGCCACCAATGAATTACGAATCTTCGAGCAGTTTTTAGAAAATGCACAAATACGTTTAGATGCGGTAACTCGAAGTGTCGCCGAAGGTGACAAAGCTGCCATCGATATTACAGAAGCACGTATCGCAGTGCAAAATCGTGCTTTGAGTCTGGAAGCAGCCCAGTTAAAGCAACGTAAATCTGCCTTGCAAGTGAGCAATTTTTTATGGCTCAATACGATCCCGATGGAGCTGCAACCTGATGTGATACCTGTTCGGCCTACGCTTGATGTACTAGAGGCTTCTCTATTATTGATCGGAGCCGATGCTATGGATGAATTATTAGTCAATCATCCCAAGTTGCGTAGTTTAGATGCCAAGATTGATGGACTTACGGTAGATCGCGCTTTAAAGCGAAATAAATTACTGCCTAAACTCGATTTGCAATATAATTTTTTAACACCAGACGGCGATAGACTGAATACCCTAAATACAGCAAACTATAAGGCTTTTGTCAATTTTAGTTTCCCATTGTTTTTGAGAAAGGAGCGGGGTGATTTGCGACTGGCCAATGTCAAACTTGAAAGTACCAATTTTGAACGAACCAATGCAGCCTTAACGATTCAGAATAAGTTTAACGCCATACAAACCGAATTGGTGTCACTAGACAAACAAAATGTACTAATAGACGCCATCGTGACCGATTATACCACACTGGTGCAAGCCGAAGAGCGCAAATTCTTCATTGGCGAAAGTTCTTTGTTTTTAATCAATTCACGAGAGCAAAAACTTATAGATGCCCGTCTGAAAGCAAATCTACTACAAATCAAGCGTTTGCTGGCGTCTGCCAAATTGTACAACGCCCTTGGCATCGCCGACCCGGTTACAGACTAATTCACCTCCATCCCAACAGGGCATAAAAAAAGCCCGACTTAACGGGCTTTGCTTTTTAAATGACTTGTGTGGGTTTGCCGTGAAGGCGCTTTTCTATTTTGCGCTTTTTGGCAGTTAATCGTTTCATCATATCCATAAGGTTTGCATCCTTATTCTGCTTATATATTTCGTTAATCGCTAATATGAGACGCTTGGCCTCTCTTGAGGCAGATACACGGTCGCTAGTAGACATATTACTCATTTTGGCGTTTTCGAAAGCGAGGGCTTCATTCAAAATTTCCATACTGATAGTTTTTCTTAAAGTTAATTGGTAAACGTTAATATTGCAATTAGATTGCATTGATTGTTCTTATATACTCATAAGGTAAAATAACCATTATATCATGACTATGATGCCTTGATTAGACCCATAAATAAATCCTTTGCCAGGGCGAAGTTCTGACTAATTAGAGTAGTCGTACACAGTCTAATCAACTTACGTTTGCCTTGTGCTCTACTCTCGCACGCACAGCTACTATTTATGATGACTAATGGTCAATGAGTCAGGAACTATTTCGCGAAAGCGTTATTTTTATCAACCGCTTTAAAACCGCAGTCCAAAACCAAAGGTAAACCGAAGGCCTTCATCGCTATTAAACAGGTTAAAATTACCTTGAATAGCATCGGCAGCAGTAACCCATAACCCGCCACCATAATCATTGTGCCAAACTCGGGAAGACTCTTGGGGTGTCCAAACACGGCCAAGATCTCCGCCTATATACATACCAAATTGTAAGGGTAAAAATTTGGTTTTAAATTCTCCAAAAGCATATCTTAGATCAGCGCTACTTACTAGTGCGCTCTTACCTGTAAAACGCTCGTTTCGGAAACCTCTTAATCCTGAATCTCCTCCTATGGTCGCAGCCTGATAGAATAAATACTCATTGCCTATTCTAAATTGAGACCTCAGATCGGTTTTAAGTACCAGACGTCTATCTTTTGAAATGGCATTATAAAATCCAAGATCGGCATTAAAATACCCGAAGGTATTTTTGGTATCGCCAATATCAGTTTTTACTCCAGCAGTGGTATAAAAGGTCATTGCTCGAGTGGGAGTAATGCGCGAATCAAAACTTTCATAGCGGTAATTGGCCTCTACTCCAGCAAAGTATTGACGATCGTAAAATGACGCATTGACATTGGCAGGCCTAAAATCTTCGATAAATCGATTTGGTGACTCTCCCAATTTTATCCCTTCAAACACCATCAGAAAACCATAGTCACTCCCAAAATTACCTTTTTTACTTATTCCTATCTGTGCCGAATAGATACTAGTTTTGACTCTATTAAAGTCTAAACTACGCTCTTGGTCAGGATTAATGGTCTGATTGCCAATGCCAAAAAAGTTATTGGTAAAACTATCTGAGGTCGCACGACCTTTTACTTTTAAATTCCAATCTCCGTATAGATGTGCAAAAGTTCCTTCGTATGTTAACGAAAATCCATTGGTTGCAAAGAAATATCCGGCATCTATGATATGCTGGGTAGTAAATGGGTTGCGGTGAAACCCTTTTTTTGTAGAGATCTTCTGTAATCCCAATATGAGGCCATCATCTGGATTAAACCCAATGCTGGGCGTCAATGCCCCACTTTTTTCAATATTTTTATTAAAGTCAAAAAGGTTTGTTTTATAAATGTCTGTCAACTGAATTTTTGCCCCGCTGTTTTCTTGAATCGTATTCTTTTTTGATTTGTGGTCATAGACTCGAATGCGTCTGCCACTCTTTATGATATAGGTATCATCATCTTGACCCCCTATGATACGTGTAAAAATGGGATTGTTTGCCTTACCACGTACTTCGATAACGTCTTTGTCATCAAGCGCATATATCCACAATTCTTTGGTCTGATCTTTGTCGAAGGTGCGATCTACAATGACCTCGGCCTTCTTCCCATCGATGATTCTTGAAATTTTGACATTGGTCTTTTTGTTGCCGCTGCGCACTATTTCGATATAATCGTCTTTGTCTGTGGCAGTAAGAATGACTAGTTCATTCAAGTAGTTGGCGTAACGCCTCGCGATACTTTCTATGTTTTGTAGCCTGCCTTCAAAAGCGCTTTTAATTTCGGCTAGCGTTTGATCTTGAGCGGCTTCTGGAACGGTGGCAAAGGCCTCATCTATAACGGTCTGTGTGATCTGTTCTTGTAAAAATTGCGCCTCTGCTAGCCATACGTCTACGCCTGATTGTTGAATCAAAATTTTATCCAATTTGACCCCCGCTTTATTGATCCACTCTACATCTTCAAGTGTGGCATCATAAACCTGTAATTGTTTGGACGAGCCAGATAGGGTTCGCATCACATCTAGTATGGCCCCATCAAAATTAGAAAACACTTGATCTCTATCTCTCGGGATGGGCCTAAAGAGCTTATCGCCATTATCTTGATCAAATTGCGCCCAGCGCCATTGATCTTGATGTCTGTCCCAATCACCTAAAAGCATATCAAAGAGCCTAGCTCTTATAAAAGAATGCTCATCTATCTTGTACTTTTCGTCTTCTCTTACCTTAGAGATGATATCGTGCGTACTTTCTATATCATCGGCATAACCAAAATTACGTTCGTTGGTGTAGTTTTCTTCGGGTCGCTCTTCTATAATGTACAACTCATCCCCATAATCGTAATTATAATCGCCTAGATAGGCGTGTTTTGGGATATAAAACAATTTTGGATTGGTGTGATATACTTGGGCTGCATCAGACAATTTAGGAACTACCATAAAAGCATATGGGTGTGCTGCCGTGTAAAAATCGAGTATCATATCTTCGATAAAGGTTTTATCGTAATCGTCTTCGATATAAGTATCTTGAAATAAAACGGTTTGTAAGTATTGCGTTGCACTTTTGCGAAGCGCACGCATGTTTAGTTCCCGCCCATCGGCTTTTCGCAAACGCAATGACCTGGTTTGGTGCCCACCACCTTCTCGCACAATTTCCAAACCGCCATAAAGTGTGTCTAAGGTAGCCACTTGTGCAGTAACTGGCGTGCTATACAGGTCTCTATAGCGTTCTCCCAAAAGCAGCTCATGAAAGCCAGACTTCTCTGTTTCATCTACAGAATAGATAGAGGCTTGTGTTTGCTCTGGAAATAGGCTGGGCAGGGTAGTAATGTCAAAAAGATCTCTATTTTTAGGAAGTACTTCTTTGCGATATAACAGTTGGGGTTCACCTTGTTTTTCTCCATAAAATTCGACCCAAACACTACCATCTTCAAAGATGTCAAGTTGTGCAAAGCCCTGCTTCCCATAGGCAAAAAGGCCATCATTATTTAGGGCAACTACGGCTTCTTTTGCCCCAGAACCACTTACTATCTGCTTGATACGATTGTGTTCGATATACTGCAAGGTATGTTCATGTCCCGAAGCCACAACGATATTGTCGTATTCTGAGCATAAGGTCTCCAAGCGCTTCATCAATTCGTTATAACGTTCATTAAAACGATCTTGAATAGAAATACCGCCTTGAGTCCTTATTTGAGCCACTAATGAGCCAAGAATAGGAAGAGGAATATTAGATTGGGTAGGATAGAGGTGTTTGCTTGCCGAAAAAAACCCGCCGTGCAAACCATTGGTAAACATGGGGTGATGCATCGCTAGTATAACGCGTTTACTTTGCGCCTTTTTTAACTCTCCTTCTAATTCTTGTAGAAATCGAGCTCTTGTTTTTATGGGACAGTGGTCGTTGATTGTAGGGTTTTTGTTCCAATCTTCTAAATACCATTGCGTATCGATTATTATAAGTTCTACAGCCTCGCTTATTTCAACGGTTTTAAGTGGGCAGCCTTCTTCTGGTAGGAAAGTATTTTTGCCTAAGGCCTCTTCGATATATTCTTCTTGCCGTTCTAAGCCCTCCAAACCATTGGCATACCAATCGTGGTTACCTGGAATAAATACAGGCGTTCCTTTAAAATCGGTGATTGCGTCTATTTGAGCATCTAGGTGATTTTTGGCATATGCGTAGCCTTTATTATTTTTCGCCGGAAGGCCAGCTGGATAAATATTATCGCCTAGATAGATTGTATAATCATCCTTAGCGTGCCCTTTCTGAAGGTGTTTTTTAAAAATGCTTAAGGCCGTAGACATCCCGCCAAGAGGTGATTTTCCGGCATCGCCTACCAAAAATACGCGGCGGTGAATGTCCTTACTAGGTAAATCGGGTAGGGCGTATTCTAAGTCGCTATACTGCAGTTTTTTAGACGCACAATTCGTGAATAGAGTGCATATAAAAACAATAAGAGCTAATTTATAATTCTGCATATTAAAAGTAAACGATTATATTTATAATATACCATCTTAAGACTATAACAACAATTATCACAATGTCAGCAATAATCGATTCTACATTACAATATATTAAAGCGCTTTTTAAAGAAGAGTTTCCAAACACCTTTACCTATCACAACATCGATCACACCTTGATGGTATGGGAAAATACAAAAGAAATAATAGAGAACTCTGAAATTGATGCTAAAGAAGCAGAATTAGTATCAATAGCATCACTATTACATGACATTGGCTATTACAAAGTGCGCGATGGTCATGAAGAAGAAAGTGTCAAACTGGCGTACACCTTTTTGACCAATGAAGGTTTATCTCAAGAGACTATTGAGTCTGTTTGTGATTTGATACGCGCTACAAAGCACGATCGCACCCCAGAAAATGAGCTGGAAGCCATCATCAAGGATGCAGATACAGCACATGTAGGCACCAAAGACTTTACCAAATACAGCGAGTTGCTACGTATGGAATTGGAGCTTACCGGTACCAAAACCTACACCAAGGCCGAGTGGCGAGAAAATTCTTTGGGGTGGCTCACAGAAGAGCATGAGTTTTATACCGCTTACGCGAAAAAAGAATGGTCCCAGCGCAAACGTAAAAACATCGCCAAATTGATGAAGGCAAAGTTGAAGAAGCGCTCCAAAAAGCAAAAAGAGATCATCAAAGCCAAGTATAAGGCTAAGTTTAAAAATGAAAGTTCAGAAAGAGGGATTCAGACTTTATTTCGAGTGGCCTTACGCAATCATATAAAACTAAGTGATATCGCCGACACCAAAGCTAACATACTGCTATCGGTCAATGCGATTATCATTTCGTTGGTACTGTCTAACTTGATATCCAAATTAGACAATCCCTCAAATCAATACATGATTGTGCCTACGATCATATTTGTGCTTTTTTGTATTGCTTCAATTATATTGAGTATTCATGCCACTCGTCCCAATGTGACCCAAGGTGAGTTTACAAAGGAAGACGTGAGAAATAAAAAAGTTAACCTTCTTTTCTTTGGTAATTTTCATAAAATGGAACTAAAAGATTTTGAGTGGGCCATTGGAGAAATGCTCGAAGAACGGGATTTTATCTACACATGCTTAACAAAAGATCTCTACTTTTTGGGAAAGGTGCTCAATGAGAAATACCGCATTTTGCGTATTACCTATACTATATTTACAATTGGGATAATTGTATCAGTAATTGCATTTGCCATTTCCTTTAGAATGCAAGCCACCTAAAGGCCGTCTACGTATATCCAGTGTTTTATATAGCGCCAATCAAGTTCTTTTAGGTCAACATTAACAAGGAACTAGTCTTTTATTGTTATTTTCTTTATGACAATATTGTTTTGTCAGAATAGTCTGTTAGCCAGATATGTAATTCTGGTACACCTATTGATTTACAACACAAAAAACTAAAGAAACATAAGAATGAGAATGAGAATGAGAATGAATCTGAAAAGAAGAATGAGCATGAGCGTGTTCTTTTTTACAGTATTACTAATAGCTATTAATTATCAAGCAGTGGCCCAAGATCCAATACCCGTAGGGGTGGAAGGGAAGGTGACACCTATTTCAGAATTAAAAGATGAACAGTTACAACAACTGTTACTACAGCAGTTACATTCTAATCAGAAGTGGAAGCGACTTATTAAAAATAAAAAGTTATCTATTGGTATAGTCGATTTGAGTAACCCAGAAGATGTAAGATATGCTGGTGTTAATGACGATTATATGATGTACGCGGCAAGTTTGCCCAAAATTGCCATTTTATTGGCCGCTATGGACGCCATAGAAAATGGAGAACTAGCCGATACCAAAGAAATTCGTGAAGATTTACGATTGATGATTAGTAAATCAAATAACCGGGCATCTACGCGTATGATAGACCGTTTGGGATATGCCAAAATTGAAGCCGTCTTACGCGCTCCTGAAACCAAGTTATACGACGAAACTGTAGGTGGTGGGTTGTGGGTAGGCAAACGATATGCGGCCGGAGGAAAGAGACATCCTGACCCTTTAAAAGGTTTAAGTCATGCAGCAACTACAAGACAAGTTTGTAGTTTTTACTATCAATTAGTTATGGGCAATTTGGTCTCAGAAAAGCGTTCAAAAGAGATGTTGGAAATTTTGAAAGACCCTGCTTTGCATCACAAATTTGTAAGCGTGCTAGACAATTTGGCTCCAAAGGCCAAAATCTATCGCAAGTCGGGATCGTGGAAGAATTATCATTCGGATTCGGCTTTGGTCTGGGGGCCACAACGCCAATATATTATTGTCGCTCTGGTCGAAGATGGTTTAGGAGAGCAAGTAACCCGCAATTTGGTGAGGCCATTAGATAAGGTGTTACAGGCATCAAAGGCCATACATTAATAGACTGCTCTTTATGGTACAGAAAATGATCAAAAAGACCTTTGGATTAAGAGATGGAGAATTGTCCATCTCTTTTTTAATGCAATTATTTATCTTTTTAATCATTACTGTTTTGTTAATGGTCAAACCTACGGTGAATGCATTGTTTCTCTCTGCCTTAGGCGCCGACCATCTGCCATACGCCTATCTCTTGGTAGCATGTACAGCGGTGATATCTGCCTATTTTTACAATAAGGCCGTGCGTAAGATTTCACTAGTGAGATTGATCAATGCCACCTTAGTAATTTGTAGTAGTCTTTTTTTTGTGTTAAGTGTCTTACTGCATAGGGGCCAGGTACCGCCTTGGGCCTTGTATTTCTATTATCTGGCGGTAGCCTTATTTGCCGTGGTCACAACTTCTCAATTTTGGATTTTGGCCAATATGGTTTACAATTCGAGGGAGGCCAAACGGTTATTTGGTTTTATTGGTGCGGGTGCGATAGCTGGTGGGATTTTTGGAGGCTATTTAACCAGTTTGATTGCGGCTGCCTTTGGGAACAAAGTCGTAATTGCTATAGCCGCAATTCTCTTGTTAATTTGTATACCCATCTTATTAAAAATATGGCAGTTGCGTATTAGGATTATGAATGCCTATGTGCGCAAACAAAAAAGAATGAATGAGGTCACTCAAGAACAACCCTCATGGAAAATAATTTCAAAATCCAAACATCTTACCTATCTGGCCATTATTATGGGGGTAAGTGTTGTGGTTGCTAAACTCGTCGATTTTCAATTTAGCGATTTTGCACATCGCGTCATTGCCAACCCTGAAGACTTGGCCTCCTTTTTTGGATTTTGGTTTTCAACCTTTAATGTCATCGCCTTATTGCTACAATTATTTTTAACCAACAGAGTGCTAAGCAAGATTGGTGTTTCGTCTACACTATTGATTTTACCCTTGGGAATTGCCATTGGTAGCTTGGTATTTCTAACCTTTCCACTTTTAGGGGTGCTTATAGCGATCAAGGGAATAGATGGCAGTTTTAAACAATCTGTAAATAAGGCAGCTTTCGAATTATCTATCATGCCCATACCGCTAAACATTAAAAATCAGGCCAAATCATTTATTGACGTGGTTGTAGATAGTGTGGCTACGGGTCTTTCAGGATTTCTTTTGCTGTTTGTCATAAGAAAACTCGATTTGAGCACAGCTTATGTAACAGTAATAGTCATCTTTTTTGTTTTTGTCTGGATCTTATTTATTTACAAACTACGTGAGGCCTATTATGAGTCATTCCGTGCCAATATTCAAGACAGTATTTTAAAACGAGATGATGTGCTTAATGAAAGTGGTAAAAGTGAAACAACAATCACAGCTGCTAGGCGTATTTTAAGAGGTAGCGACGCTCAGGCGATCATCAATTTGTTAGATCGTTTGGAATCTTATAAAATCAAAGCGCTCAAATCTTCAATCGTCGATTTGTTTGACCACCCAGCCTCCGAAATAAAAGTAGCAGCTTTAGGTGCTTTGGTTGCATACCCACAGGCACTTAGCTTGGAAACGGTCAAATTATTAATTCACGAAAAGAACGATGATCTGGTGGTTGCCGCGATGGAATTTCTTTTACATCATCACGATATCAATACCACTGACTTTTTTGAAGCATATTTGGATCATCACAGTCCTTTTATTGCGCATGCTGCACTACTGTGTTTGTCAAAAGAATCGGTACAAAACCAAAAACTGGCCATTCAGTTCAAACTAGAAGAGCGACTTCAAAAACGCATGGAAAGCATAGAAAATACAGACCATGAGTTAAGAGATACCCAATTTGCCGAGTTATTAATCACCATAGGTTATGCACGTATTTCAAGCTTTTATCCCATTATCGAAACCTATTTAAACAGCGATAATGTCTACCTTAGAAAACATGCGATAAAAGCTGCAGGGATTAGTATGCATCCGCCATTTATTGCTGTGCTTTTGCAACAACTCGCCTTTAAAACATTTCGCCCTAAGGCAATAAAAGCCTTGCGCAATTATGGGCCAGGGATCACCACTACCATAATCAAATTGGATAAATCTGAAGACTTTAATGACAAGATAAAGCGCTATATACCTCAGGTTGTCGAATCGTTTAAGTCTCAAGAGGCTGTCCGGGTTTTGATGCGACTCCTCAAGAGCAATGACTTTGTAATTAGGCAACAGGCATCTACCTCATTATTGCATCTATACACGCATTTTGGAAATCTTAGGTTTACTACAAAACGTTTAAAGGCCGTTGTCATTAACGAGTCACGTCATGTAAAAAATGCCTTTGTGGTTAAGCACTATCTGGAAGGTATGAATGCGAAGGTGTCTAGGCATACACAGATTGCTAACACGGCGACTCAGTCTGAGGAGCACATGGCCAGAAACGAGATTGTCGAAATACTGGGAGAACAGATTGAAACCAGTTTGGAAACTATGTTTAATCTATTAGGTATTCTGTATAATGCCGATGATATGAGAATCACGTATGCGGGACTTAGAAGTGATCAAAAAGAGACTCGCATTAATGCCCTAGAATTTTTAGACACCTTTTTAAAGGGGCCTTTAAAATATAGGCTCATTCCAATTTTTGACTTTTATATTGCCAACGATCCAAATCTAAAATTACTCCAAAATAAGGCGCTTACCGAAAAAAGGTATCTCTCGCTATTACTTAGAAGCAGAGGCAAACGTTTAAAGCTAAAAGTGTTAGAACTCATAGGTGTATTTGAGGATCCAAGTTATCGTTCTTTAGTCAAGTCGCTACAAAATCATCGCAATAGCGCCGTTCGAGCTCAAGTCAAAAATACACTCGCTATGCTTAGCAAGTAGGGAATCACTCATTTGAACCTCCATCGTCTTGCCCATCGTCGTAGTTTTCGTCGATGACCTCATTCGTACTTGCGTTGTTTTTAGTGATGAGATCATCTATTTTACTTGCGAGATACATATGTGCCCCAGCCGAATTCTTATTGAGTACATTACTCATCAAACAAACAATATAATTGGTGCCATTTTGATGTTCGACAGTGATCACAGAATTCATATAATTAAATACATTACCTGCATAACTACTGCAATCAGGATTTTTTTCTCGATCACATTTGTAAAAGCTACCCGATTTAAAATACACTGCAGCACTGTCCAAACGATTTGACTTGGCGTATCTAATACGTCTGTCTGTAAGGTAAAGCAATCGTTTCATTTCAAGGCTAGATGCATAATCAACAACCTTACCTTGTTCTAGTTTGACCAAGAATTTCATAAGGCCTTTTGGGGTGCCTATACTGCCTCCTTTACGCCCTACGTACTTTCCTGCTGGGCGGGTAAACATACCCCCTAAACGCCATTCGTCCTTTGTAATTCCCAGTGTTCTTAGGGGCTCATTTACCACTGTGTTTGCTAGATTGGTTAGCGAGTCGCGTGGTGTTTCTTTAAAATAGGTTTCTGCCTGTTCTTCGGTTAGATCGACATATTCTGGCCCAAAGGCCGCCATTAGCATGGCTTCTCTATACATCACACTCGCTGCGCCATTGTTACTAACCGAAACCATGTGGTCAAGCCATTCGTAAAGTGAGAACACATCAGAAGCCTGAACACGTCTTTTGATCAACTTATCATTTTCTATATCGTAGACAGGGATGGTATGATGATCTCCCGTACCCCAATACCGCGCAGATACTTTAATATCTTTGAGATACATTACTCGTTCTTCGAAGGATTCTGGACAAACCTTAGCCATTTGGGTAAAAACAGCGTTGAGTACTGCAAGTTTACCAACACTACCGGGCTGATAACCAACATTTTCGCGATGAGCGGCATATTTTAAATGGTCGGGATCTGTCATGTCTAGTACAGCCACAGAGTAGGCTCCAGAAGGAATAAGTCTCTTAATAGCGCGGCTAAATGCTGGGTCTTCTTTGAGTAAAAGTGCAACACTATCTTGGTCTACCGTTTTTAAGTTAAGCGCTATTTGATCTAGTTTTTTATAAGCGCCGTAAGGAATGCGGTTGTAAGGAACACTATCCAATTGCATCTGTCTGAGCTGGTAAAGCCTCTTAATACCTGTACGCTCATAACCATCGATAGGGTAGTTGCTAATACCGAGGGTAGCGATAAGGATAAAGCCGATAGAAAGGTATAATAGATTTTTCATAATTATTCGAGTGATGTTTGAATAGCAATAGTGGTTTGACCTGCTATCGATGGTGTGATGGTACTCAGATATTCGGAGCTTTTTGCATTTTTATTTTCTACGAAGGGGCGTATTTGAAATAGCCATAACTCATCGTCTTTAAACCCAAATTCGACATCAAAGGCCTGATGACTATTAGCAGTATCACTGGTCATTTTGGCTCTCACTTTTTTAGCTATTTCTCGAATGTCGCTTATATTTTGAGCATTGAGAATGGGCGAATCAAATGAAGTGTAATAATGACGGGTGCCCCCAGATGCAGGAAGACGTATATAATCGGGTTGTCTCGCTGGCGCCAAAAGTCTGGTAGAAGTTGCCGTAATAAGACGGGTCTCGGCAGATTGGCCATCTACAGCACCTCCAGCACCGCGGCTAAAGGCTACGGTCAAATCGTCTTCGCCCCCAGCGTTAATCCCTTTGGTGATCATTACCCCAGAATAATCTACATCCACACTAGGAATAATTAGTATTGACGGAAATACATTTTCTGGATTGGAAAGGTATTGCTGCCTCCATTTAAAACTACGCTCTGTATATGCCGAAGCCCATACACGTTTAATACCTTGTAGAATGGTCTTTTCGTCCCGAATATTAAATAACGTCAAATTAAGACCAGCACCCGTGAACTCTTTGAGATCTTCCATATTGGTGTCACTTCTCAAAAACACAGGGATACTGCCAATTTCTTTGTCAAAAGCGGTTTCAAACTGTTGTCTAAGATCCTCAACAAACCCAGGATCCAATTCGATCTTTAATATGGCCTTGTGTAGTGTCTCTAGCTGTTCTAATTGAAATGAAACTATTGATTGAGCTGCGGCCTGTTGTGATTTCATAGTTTCCGCTTTCGCGAAAGTGTTATTTAAAAAACCCCAATAGGAGGTATTTTGTCCTGGCATGGGCTGTTCCATATGCGCTCTGAAAACGCCAAAAGGAACAATGAGGCCTTCTACGACATGTTCTGGAAATAATTGTTTTAATGCCCCCAAATTGGCAGCTTTTGGGCCACAGAGTTTTCCAGAGTCACTGGCAGCTACCTCGCGCATATTAACCACTTTTTGCACATTGAGTTTGATGTCATGGGTGGGTACCTCGATAACGTCTTGACTACGCTCTTTCTGGTCAAAAAGAAGCTGCTCTTGTGGTGTCATGTCGTTCTCTTGTTTGAGAATGACATTGCCTTTAGGCGAAACAGCATAAAATACCATTTGCTGATGGTATTTCTTTAAAGCCAAAAGATTTTTTTGGGATAGGGCGGCATTTGGGATGCCCAAATTTCTAGCGAGTAATTGGACATGAGAAACCAGATTTCCTTCAGATACAGTCATAATTCCGGCTACGGGTTTGAGGTCTGAAGGTGGTCGTTCAAAGATGTAGATATTTTCTGTGCTCACATCTACTGCATCGGGATTGCCTTCGACGACAATAAGCTTACCATAGGCATATCCTGGGTTAAGCCCTCTGATACTTGACTGGGCTGGGATGCCCATTACTTTGTTCTCCATTTGAGACACCCTTGCTACAAATTGTCCTAATCTTGCAACCGTTTCTCCTAGAGGTAAAGCGACACTACTACGTACGCTATCGTCTATAAATCCATAGGCCAAGGGTTCAAATTGCGCATAGGTTTGTACTGTTTCTTCATAATTCGATTTGACCATAGCGGTGCTCCATTCGACACTGCTTCTAGCCATATTTAAAAGCTCATTAAGTTGCGCGATAGTAAGCGTATCTTGTAATTGGAAAGCCGAAAGTTGATCTTGTATAGCTTGGTATTCCCAAATTTCAAGAAGACCAGTACCCGCCGCCGCGCATAGTAGTGCATGTATCTTTTGAAGTAGGCCATCTAGTGTATCTGGTTGCCAATTTTGCACCTCTCTGAGCAAGATAGTTTCAAATTCATTAGAAAGGTCTAGTAGCGCAAGTCTGTTTGATGCTTGTTGAAATTGCGGGATATCTTGTCTAATACGATACAACAGGTGAGAAAGGGCAACCACCAACTGCTTTGAATCTTTGGTTTGTCTATAAGATTCAAGAAAAACGATAATCTCTTTGGTAAGTTGTTGTTGTTCAGAAATCTGCGTGGTCTCATCGTATAATCTATCAACATCTACAGCGGCATAATAGCGTTGCATGGTATTGATTAATTCTTCAAAGTCCTGCAAAGATGCAGAAGCTAATGACGCCTTGTTTTGCGAGAGATATGCTTTGACTAAGTCGATATCGCTTTGTTGTGGTTGCCCGTGAATCTTAATACGAATATCCATAAACGAGGGATGCGCCTCGGCCAGAAGTTTAGACTCGACGCGCATTTTTTGGGCTAGGTTGGTATCACCACTATGCGGAATATCTTTAAGGGCTTGACCAATGAGATAATATTGCTCCTTTAAAAAATTATCATCATTTAAAACAGCTTCAAAAAAGTCGTTGCCCCAGGCCTGTTCATCTTCACTTTGAAAGGCTCCACGGTAATACTGGGCGCGTCTTAAAACCCATCCGTCATCTACCTTTGCGAGGTATTTATTGAGTTGATACTGTTTTAAACGGCTGTAGTGATTTTGCCGATCCAAAAATTCTGAAGGTGCAAGACCTGCGAGGATTTCGCCAAAAAATAAGTGATTTGATGTGCGAAGGTCTATCGCATCCTGTCTAAAACTCGCATGCTGTATACCACCACCCGTCTCTTCTGGACAGGGGTCTCGAGGGGCGCGCTGGGTACCATCATCGCAAAACCACTTGATACCGCTATAGGGGCCGCGTCTGTCTTTTTTATACTGTTCTACGAGGTGCTCTATTGCCTTGCTAGTAAGGGACTCCTGAGCGCCTATAGTAATAGGCACTAACAAATACAATGCAAGGAAGACGTTGGTCCATAGCTTTCTGTTCATGAATTTAGGCTTTTCTAGGGGTGAATATACCACCAACAAGAGCCATAAAGCCTAAGATAATGGTGATGTAGGCATTGGTATTGTCTTGGGCTTCAAGTGCCACTGGGCCGAGATCTACAGAAGCTTCTGGAGTAACAAGTCTAAAACTACCATATAGTAATAGGGCAACTCCAGTAATAATTAGAATTAATTTGATCGTTTTAGTCATTTGAGGTTGTTTTATTAAGATACGTTACTATCTAATAACAAAGATTAGAATAACTAGAATTATAGAGTGACTCAAAAACGCAAATCATGCACCTCAAAAAGCGCTAAGACGCGATCGCAAATTTTGGCGCAAGCCATTCCCTAAATAGAACAGCAAATGCGATTAGAGACTTTATTTTACCCAGAAAGAGCACTGGGACATTGTAGTTGTATTTTACAAGTCGAGCCACTGTCTAAATTGTGCTGCTTTGTTTTTACCGATGACGATATCGACTTCTGAGATGGGGTCGGTTTGAATTTTTAGGGCGTTGTTGCCGTATTTTGTGATTTTGGAGATGGCTTGTATGCTTACAATGATCTGACGATTGGCTCTAAAAAAAGCGCGCTGGTCAAGCGAAGAATAGATTTGATCTAAACTCTCGTTGGAGGTAGAGCGTTTGCCATCACGACATACGAGATAGGTAATTTTGTTTTCGACATAGATATAGGCAATTTCTTCTACCGCAATAGGTACGAGTTCATTACGCACATAAGTAAGTAGCCGTTGTTTGACCGCCTCTGATGGTTTGTTGTCTTGGGCTGTTTCTACAGGACTACTTTTAAGGTCTTGTAGATTTTTTTGATATTTTTCTAGAGAGGTATTGAGTTTGTTTAGATTGACAACACTATCCTCAATCTTAGTTGTTTTTATGGCTATTTGTGCATCGTAATAACTACTCAAGACACGAGTGGTCATTAATAAACAAAGCAGGGCAAGTAAACCAGTGATAAAAAATATCATATAGGTTTGATACGCATAGTCATTCATTATAGTCTCAATTACGCTAATGTTGAGATGGGTGGCGATGATAAGGTCAGACTGAGGCACTAGTTCTAAATGAATAATATTGGATGGTCTTGCGCTGCTACCATCGCTTTCAGAGGCGCTATCTATGACATATTCGTACAGTTTTTCTCCAGTGACGATATTATCAATACGAGAGGTGAGGGCTTCATCTTCATCAATTGCCGTATCAAGCAAAGTGATATCGGGATGTGCCAATATTTGTCCTGACCAATCGATAACCGAATTAAAAATTGGCTGTTCAAAGCTATTGCCTATTCCTTTTTGCACACCGGTTAAGACCCTATTTTTTCCATTTTCTTCGTCAAAAAAGGTTCCGCAAAGACTAGCTAGGGTTTTTGCATTTTGCCGGGTGGCCTCAATTTGATGATCGAGAAACTGGGTCGTTTGATTTTTGACCACTAAAGGTGTTGCTACTACCGAAAGTAGAATGAAAAATATAATAACACTTATCGTTACATAGAAATAGAATCTAAAATTTTTCATCGAGTACTGTTTTGAGTAAAAATAAGATATTAGGTTAGTCTATATTTAATTCTGGTAGTTTAGAATTCCTTTTTAACCCTAATTATTCCGTTATAGATATATTGTACCCTTTTGACAAAGGCTTACTCTTTGGGAAACAGTACATTTGAATCCAATATTTTTTATCAGAATAAGGGTAATGACGTCAAAACACCTTCAAAAAAGTCTCCTTTTAACGGTCTTCACCATCGGCTTATGCACGCTGCTTTATGGAGTGTATCGATTTATGGAGACTCCAAAAGATACCCGAGACGTAACTGCAGTTGCCCATATTGAACAAGGCGAACTCCTCACTATTTTGCAAACTAAAGTAGACAGTACCTTTAATCAGTATTTAGAAAAAGCGATTACTATCGAAAGTCAAATTACTCAGATACAATACAGAGAAGGTACCTACAGTCTTTTACTTCAAGGAGATCAGAAGGACACCTTTATCATTTGCCAAATGCAGCCCAATCAAAATCGCGCTGTAAATAACTATAAAGTGGGCGATACGGTAACGGTGAAAGGTGTTTTTAAAGGCTTTCTAAAAGACGCTGTTTTATTAAATTGCATATTCTTAAATGAACTATGAAGTATAGCATTTTACTTTTAATACTTGTGGCTACCTCAGTTTGTCTGGGACAACAGTCTGGAGAAAAGTTATTGGCCCGACAGGGGCAGGTCACCTTCTTTTCCTACACTGCTGCCGAAAATATTGAGGCCGTCAATAATCAGGCATTAAGTGTATTGGTGCTAGACACTGGCGAGATCGCCGTAGACATTCTTATGCGGGCTTTTGTATTTAAAAAGACCTTGATGCGCGAGCATTTTAACGAAAGTTATATCGAATCAGACTTATACCCCAAGGCCAAGTTTAGAGGGCGAATAAAAGACTTTGACCCCGAGGCGACAGAGATCCAAACGCGTATCGTCGAGGGCACTTTTACACTGAAGGACAAAACCGTGCCGCTCTCCTTTAAAGTAAGTATTCAAAAGCTTAATGACAGTATTCTAATAAGCGGAGAAACCCAGGTCAATATAGACGATTACAACATTAAAATTCCAAAACTTCTCTCGCCCAATATCGCCAAACAGATTAAAATTTCGTTTAATTTTCAACACACGCCTTATGAAGAATAAGAGGAGATTATTTTTTGTCTTGCTGTGCTACCCTATATGGTCTTGGACCGTAGGAGCTCAAGATATAGAAGCGGTGCTGGCAAAGGAAAGCGCGTCAGCCCCAACGGGCTATGTGATGTCTACCTTTAAGGCGACCAGAATATCAATAGGGCACGCTGTAGAAACTCGTAAAAAAGGGGCCTTAGAAGTTTCATTTATGAGCCGATACTGGAATACGCCTCAGCCTACGAGTAATGATTTTATCGCCGATCGTATGTCGGCGAGGTTTGGAGTAGATTATGCCATAAGCGATAAGTTTACCGTGGGTGTAGGTGCTGCGGTTCCAAGCGGGATCTGGGATACCTTTTTTAAATATCGCATATTACAACAAAAGATAGATAATAGCGGCAGTCCTGTGGCCCTAACCTTTGTTCAAACCGGAACCTATCGCAGCACTCAACTCAATGGGATAGAACGTCGAGACGATTTTATGGATAGAACCGCCTTTACGACCCAGTTATTAATTGCCAGAAAGATTTCTTCCAATTTTTCGCTACAACTAGCCCCTAGCTTTGTGTATCGCTCCTCGGTGCAAAACCCTGCCAATGATCAGTCTCAATTTGCCTTGGGCTTTGGCGGCCGTTACAAAGTGAGCAATCATGTCTCTGTGGTGTCAGAGTATTATTATGTGCCTCAACAGCTTTCGAGTATTGCTACTTTTGGCGCTTTTTCTTTAGGAGCCAATTGGGAAGTAGGCAATATCATGTTGCAATTTAAAATGACCAATAACCCTTTCTTTACCGAAGATACTTTTATCACTCAGACAAGACGAAACTTTAATTTTAGAGATGGAAATTTCTTCTTTGGATTTCAGGGTACTTACTTTATTCAACTCTGATTTCACAAATTTAAATGGTATAGAACATAACCGATATCCGATGCGATATCGGTTTTTTTATAGGAGGTTGTATAGGGTGCGCTTTATTGCTTGGCTCTTTCTTTGGGTCAGAACCTCCAAGGCTCGCTTTCGCGAAAGCGGATACCTTCAAAACTCCTTTGACCAATTGGCGCAATTTGATCTAGCCAAAAGCCCCATATTCATTCTTTCGGCTTAGCTTAACTCTTCTTTAAAAGACATAGCCTTCAATTGCTGGGTTAGGTAGTACTATGCTATCAAAAAAAGTCGCTTGTATGTTTAAGTGTCCTATTTAAAGAGGCTTCAGCGCCATTCTCTCCATATTTCTCAACAGTCAATTATTCCTTTTTAGGCGCAAATTATCCCCTTCGTGCACTTTTTGTAGTCATAAGCGCTGCTGCTGTCGTTGATTTGTGGTGTACAAAAACAAATAGAACAACAACGACAATACAATTTAAAAACCTCAAAAAACAAACTATTATGTACGAATTAAAAAACCTTCGATTAAAGTATGTCTTATTTATTCTCTTATGGATAGTGAGTGTTACCGCTACACTTTCATATGCACAAATACAAGCTACATTATAATGGAATTTCGAACAGCACGAATACAATTGCAACATCCTTTTTGTTGTCGTTGTGGTCAAAAAATCACAACGCAGCTAGGTAAAATAAAGGCTATAAAAAATGTCAAATGTTATCCATCAGAGCAACTTGTGGTATTTGGCTTTAATACTGCCTTTCAGATATCAGAGGTATTAAACAGCTTAATTCAATTGGGTTTTCCGCCCAAAGGGGAGACGACTGTATCAAAAGATGCCATATGGTATTGGGCAGCTTGCCATCACCTTGAACACATCAACCATAAGACTACTTATGCAGGACAAGGGCAAATGACCAATCATACGGTTCAACCAATAATGCAATCCATATAATTTTTAACAACTATTCAAAATGAAAAAACTATTCTTTTTACCACTAGTAGCACTACTATTATTTAGCTGTAGTGACGATGATTATGGCAGTTCTGACGATGACGGGACAACGCCAGTAGAAACCGTAAATGCCGTACAAGTGCGCAATGATGCCACCTTTGGGTCGGTATTGACAGATGCCGAAGGTTTTAGCCTGTACTTCTTTGCCGTAGATAGCAAGGGGGCATCTAATTGTAATGGAGGCTGCGCAGAGAGCTGGCCACCTTTTTATACTGCCGAGCTCAGTTTGGACAGCGCCTTATCACTTAGTGACTTTGGGTCTATAGATCGCGACGATGGCAGTAAGCAAACCACCTTTAAAGGATGGCCCTTATATCGTTTTGCCAGCGATGACGCTCCATCAACTATCGCGGGTGATGGGGCTGGGGGCACTTGGTTTGTAGCCAAACCCGATTATACAATTATGGTTTCTAAGGCCCAGCTCATAGGGCGTGATGCCAATGGCAATGAGACCAATCTCACCAGTGATTATTTGCCAGGGGATGAGGCAACCACCTTTATGACCAATGCCAATGGGATTACCATGTACCGTTTTAGTAATGATCAGGCCAACACCAACACTTTTACGGCGCCCGATTTAAGTAATAATGGGGTGTGGCCCATGGTAGAACGCAACCTTCAACAAGTGCCAAGCATTTTTGATCGCAGCGACTTTGGGACTATTACCGTATTTGGTAGAGAGCAATTAACTTATAAAGGATGGCCTTTGTATTATTTTGGACAAGATACCGATAGAGGAGAGAACTACGGGGTAGGATTTCCGGCAGCAGGAGTGTGGCCTATTCTCAATACTGAGACAGCCCAAGCTCCTCCAGCCGATGAGACCATAGCCGCCACCTACACCATTACTAATCAAGGGGCCACCGCCTATATTTTTAATGGGGAAGCCTTTGATGATACCGTAAATCCTGATTTGACACTAGAACGCGGTAAAACCTATGAGTTTGTTATTGACACACCGGGCCATCCATTTCTGATTAATAGTGTTCAAGCAACGGGTACAGATAATATGTATATGAACGGAGTGACCAATAACGGAGCTGCCCAGGGAACGATACGCTTTAGTGTACCCGAAACGGCGCCAGATGAGTTGTATTACAACTGCGAATTTCACGGCAGTATGACAGGTATTATTAGCATTATAGATTGAAAAAGGAGAATTAGTTTTGATTGATTTGTGCCAGAGCTCGGGATGTTAAATTGCTGCCCGGGCTCTACACAAACCAACCATCACCTATTCCGGATTAGTCATAGAAATTTCTGCTTGAGTTACTCTTATAGGGCCCAGGGCTTGTCCCAATCACATATTTGCATTCACAAAACCAAACGATTATTAAAACCATATTTATGAAAACAGCACTTACATCCAAATTATCACTTAAGGTATATGCCGTGATATTTTGCCTAATGGCGCTAGCACTTAGCAGTTGTGAAGACAACGAATTATCACAGCTACTAGAAGATGAAAGCATAGAAGATCCTGATGAAGATCCAGATAGCCAAGAGGAAGGCACAGCCGATGCGGTTACCTATAACAATACGGTCAAAGCCATATTAGACAATGCTTGTGTGCAATGCCACAATGCAACCAATGCCAATGGCGGGGTACGACTACACAACTATGCCAATGCCAGAGCAGTAGCAGATAGCGGTCGTATGATAGCCCGAATGACCAGCTCGTCAAGTCCTATGCCACCTAGTGGTAATTTACCAGATCCTATTATCCAAGACATTTTGGATTGGATAGAAGACGGTCTATTAGAAAACTAAAAAAACAACTCTTATGAAACCAATACTTATCCTTTTAGGATTACTTTTTTGCGCCCAAGGGGTTGCTCAAAAATACTATACCAAAACAGGAAAAATAGATTTTGAAGCCTCTGTAGCTGCATTTGAACCTGTCAAAGCCTCTCATCAAGCCGTAACAGCTATACTCGATACAGATACTGGAGATCTTGCCATCCTGGCGCTTGTCAAGGGCTTTCGTTTTCGCAATGCCTTAATGGAAGAGCATTTTAATGAGAATTATGCCGAGAGTGATCAATACCCTAAGGCTACTTTTAAAGGTAATTTGGCCAATTTTTCAACAGATGATTTAGGAGAGGTTAAGACATACACCGCCAATGGCACGCTTAATTTTCACGGCCAGTCTCAAGAGATTACCACTAAGGTCAAGCTAAGACCAGAGGGAAGTACTCATGTTTTGGAGACTGCATTTTCTGTAGCCCCAGAAACCTTTGGGATTGAAATCCCAAGTGTAGTGAGCGAGAAAATATCTAAACAAATCAATATCGATGTGGTATTGACCTTGATCAAAAAATAAACACTTATGAAAACGAGAACCAAATGGAGTATTGGCCTTGGCCTGATCCTCCTACTTAGTGTCTTCTTGATGTATAATTATATCTATCAAGATCATCGTGATATCGCGAGTGAGGCTCCCGCCTTTACTCTAGAAGCCGAAGCCCTGTCACAGGCATTTGAGACAGATCAAGAAAAGGCTACCAAGCTCTATCTCAACCAAACTATACAGGTGGCCGGAACACTTAGTGTCATCGAGGGGATGACGGCGATGATACGCCCCAATTTATTTTTCGCTTTAAGCGAAACACCAAAACCATCATCCAAACCCACATCAGGTCGCATTAGGGTCAAAGGACGTTGTATAGGCTATGACAGCCTGTTAAACGAGATAAAATTTGATCAGGCAACCATAATCAACTAACCAATTTAATCAACATGAAAATATTAAAACTAAGTGTATTCCTGCTGTTATTACTACCAGCAGTAGTGCTAGCACAAGACGATTTATTAAACGAGTTGGAAAATGAAGTTTCTTCAGAAAAAGAAGCGGTATCTGCGGTCTTTAAGGGGGTTAAAATCATCAATTTTGAATCGACCAAACTCATAGGAAAAAACCAACTCTACTTTGTCATCGCCCACCGTTTTGGAAGTTTAAAAGACGGGGTCGACAACTTTTTTGGTCTCGATGATGCCTCGGTGCGTATCCAATTTATCTATGCCCCATCAGAGTGGCTTAACCTTGGTGCCTCGCGTTCAGGTTTTAATCAAACCTTTGACCTATCGGCAAAATACAGCCTGCTGCAACAAAAAAAGGATGGCTTCCCATTTAATGTGGTAGGGTACCACCTAATCAATGTCAATACCAACTTAGATAAGGATTTATTCCCGCAATTGACCTTTACAGATCGGTTGGGGTATGCGCATCAACTTTTGCTTTCGCGAAAATTTAACAATTGGCTTTCGCTTGAAGTAGCTCCAACCTACTTTCATGACAATACCGTCCTAGAAGACGGGCAAGATAATAGTCAATACGTTTTGGGGTTTGGAGGACGATTTAAGTTGACCAAACGTTTTGCCTTACTTGCAGATTACGGATATCATTTAAATCGCGTTGACAATTCTGACTTTAATAATGCAATGGCCTTAGGCATCGAAATTGAAACTGGCGGTCACGTTTTTCAGTTACACGTCTCCAACAGTCAAGCGATTTACGAAAACGGCTTTTTAGGACAAGCACGAGGAGACTTTGCAGATGGAAGTGTCTTTCTAGGGTTCAACATATCACGGGCTTTTAGTCTAAAGAAAAAACAACGATAGTGGTTTGGTTAGTTTGATAGGAGCGAAGATGGGCGCATCATGGTTTGCGTCATGTCTTCCTCCTTGGGATATTATGTCTGCCTGAATGTATTGATTGGGGGCAATTAACACCAGGTAGGCAAAAGCCTCTCACAGTGAGAGGCTTTTTTTATTTGCTATATCGACCTCAGATCAAATCAGGGCTTGATCTATGATCTCTTGCACGACCTCGGGATTGAGTAGGGTAGATGTATCTCCCAGATTGCTGGTATCTTTACTGGCTATCTTGCGTAAGATGCGCCGCATGATTTTTCCACTTCGAGTTTTAGGCAGGCCTACGGTAAATTGAATTTTGTCCAACTTGGCAATAGGACCAATACGATCTGTAATTAATTGATTGATTTCTTTGCGAAGGTTGTCCTGATTACGGGCTTCTCCTGTTTGTTTTAGGGTGATATAACCGTAGAGGGCATTCCCCTTTATATCATGAGGAAAACCAACAATGGCACTTTCGGCTACCGCGGGGTGCTCGTTTATCGCATCTTCTATAGGTGCGGTACCCAAATTGTGACCACTTACAATTATGACATCATCGACGCGCCCGGTAATTCTATAGTATCCAACGGCATCTCTACGCGCACCATCTCCGGTAAAATACATATCTTGATATGCACTAAAATACGTATCGCGATAACGATCATGATTGCCGTAGATGGTACGTGCTATAGAAGGCCAAGGAAATTTGATACACAATCTGCCCTCTACCTGATTCCCTTTAATCTCTTGGGCATTTTCGTCCATAAGTGTGGGTTGTATCCCAGGAAGTGGTAGGGTAGCAAAGGTAGGTATGGTTGGGGTAGAATAAGGGATAGGACTTATCATTATACCACCTGTCTCTGTTTGCCACCAAGTATCTACAATAGGACTGTTTTTCTTTCCTACATGATCATTATACCAGTGCCAGGCTTCCTCATTTATGGGTTCGCCTACGGTGCCTAAAACTTTAAGTGAGCTCAAGTCATGTTTTTCGACATAATCTAAATTCTCTTTGGCAAGGGCTCTAATGGCGGTAGGAGCTGTGTAAAATTGAGTGACTTTGTGTTTTTCTACAATTTCCCAAAAACGACTAAAATCAGGATATGAAGGCACTCCCTCAAACATAAGGGTAGTCGCTCCATTACACAGCGGCCCATAGACAATATAGCTATGGCCAGTAATCCATCCAATATCTGCGGTACACCAGTAAACATCTTCTTCTCTGTATTGGAAGACATTCTTAAAACTATACGCCGAATACACCATATAGCCTGCCGTAGTATGTACCATCCCTTTTGGTTTACCTGTGCTACCCGAGGTATAAAGAATAAACAAAGGATCTTCTGCATCCATAATGGTTGCTTTACATGCACTATTGGCGGTTTCCAGTAGTGGAGCTAGCCACTTATCTCGACCCGCTTTCATCGAGACCGTGCCACCTGTGCGTTTTACTACTAGACTGGTAGAGATGCCCGGGCATTGGTCTAATGCCTCGTCTACTATAGATTTAAGATCTATGGTTTTTGTGCCGCGATAACTCCCATCCGAACATATAATGATTTTGCAATCACAATCATTAATTCGGGTTGCCAATGCCGTGGCGCTAAATCCAGCAAAAACCACAGAGTGTACCGCGCCAATACGCGCACAAGCCAACACGGCAATAGCGAGCTCAGGAATCATAGGAAGGTAAATACAAACCCTATCTCCTTTTGCGACACCCTGTTCCTTAAGAACATTGGCCATAGTCGATACCCGCTTGTGTAATTGGTTGTAGGTGATATGCTGAGCCCCTTCATCGGGATCATTTGGTTCAAAGAGAATGGCGGTTTTGTCGCCACGAGTCGCTAGATGCCTGTCGATACAATTTTCGGTAATATTGAGTTGGGCGCCTTCAAACCATTTGACCTCAGGCTTTTTAAAATCCCAAGAGAGCACCTTGTCCCATTTCTTGCGCCATAGAAAATGCTCTTCGGCGATTTCTTCCCAAAAATTTTCAGGATTGCGTACCGATTTTCTATACACTTGCCAGTATTCTTCGAGGTGTTTTATGTGATAATTGCTCATAGTAGATGTGATTTGTAATTCGTAATTAGTGATTTAAGAGCGCCTCTACGGCCCCTATTAGTTTTTTTACAGAAAAGGGTTTGGTAAAATAGAGGTCGGCTCCTAGTGCCAGGCCCTTGTCGATATCAGAAGCTTTGCTTTTGGCAGAGAGAAATATGATTTTTGCTTTCGCGAAAGCGGGATTTTGTTTAATAATCTGAATGGTTTCATAGCCATCTACTTGTGGCATCATAATATCTAATATAATTAGATCTGGAACTTCTTTTTCCATAATGACTAATGCCTCACTGCCATCTCTAGCGATATACACCTGATACCCTTGTTTTTGAAAGGCATACTCTAAGGACATCACTATATTGGGTTCGTCATCTACAATCAATAGCTTCTTCATACGGCTTATGTGTTTAGTTCTATAATAAATTTGGCCCCCTGGTTGTGTGTGGTATCTACATAGAGGCGACCTTTGTGATGCGCTATAATGTGTCTACTTATAGCCAGACCCATACCACTGCCCACGGGCTTTTTAAGGTTTTGATTATTGGATTGATAGAATTTATCAAAAATATATGGCACATCCTCTTCTGGAATACCTTTGCCATTATCGGCGATAGCGATGTGCACTTGGTTTTTTACTTTGGTTGTGTCTATTTGTATACTGCCTGTGTTTTCTGGAACAAATTTTAGACTGTTACTCAATATATTGGTCAAGACTTGGAGGATGCGATCTTCATCATAGTGTAAGGTGATCTCCAGTAGATTAGGTGTACTGATGTGTACTCCTTTTTTTCGGGCTATTTGAAAAATTCCGTTTACTGCTTTTTCTATGGTTTGTTTGAGATTGTAATTGCCTTTATTCATTACCTCTCTGCCGCTAGATAATTTTTCTAAGTCCAGGATATTGGTAATAAGCACTGTGAGACGATCGGCATCGTTTACAATGTTATGTAAGAATTTCTGTTTGAGTTGTGGCGGCATATCTTCACTTTCGGCCAAGACTTCACTCGCTGCTCTAATAGAGGCTGTAGGCGTTTTGAGTTCATGGGCCACGGTGTCTAAAAACTCGTCTTTTTGTCTGTCTTTTTCTACAAGGGCATCATTGGCTACTTTAAGATTTTCTGTAAGTCGTTTGAGATCATAAGATTTTTGTTGTAATTCTTTGTTGGCGCTAATAGTCTTTTTATTTTCTTCAAGAATTTTTAATACCTCGGGTAAGGTAACAGGTTGTTCTTTGACCACGCTACTTATCATTAATTTGGCACTGGCTGCGCCTATAGATCCCGTTAGTATTTTTTCAGAAAAATTGACAAGTCGTGCATCTACCTTTTCCTGATTAGGATCGAGATCGTATTTGCGGTAAAAGAGATCCAGAGCACGTTTTGTATTGCGCTCACCCAAAAACCGAACCAACACCTTCTCTATTTCAGATTTAAAGGCTTCGCCCCTCCAGACAAATGCATTTTCTTGAAGCTGTCCATAACGAGACGCATTCACGACCAGTTCGGCATAATTGCGTTCTCTGTAATTGCCTTTGCGCGTCACCGAAAACACTAAATAAAACAACAAGTTAAAAACCATAGACCAGAAAAAGGCATGGGTTACAGGCGGCATAAAATCCAACCCAAAAAGCGCATATGGTTTGAGCAAGGCTATTTGAAAAGGCCCTGCAGTGGTAAATGTACTACCGTCAATAAATACATCGGTAATAAAGGGAAGCGCTAGCGTGTAAAAGGTGATAATAGTTCCTACGAGTATACCAACCTTGGCCGCTACCGCACTACCTCGGTTCCAGAATAGCCCGATAAAAAATGCCGGAGCCAGTTGAGCGATAATAACAAAGGCGATAAGCCCGATACTAAATAGTGAGAGTTCGATATTAAAATTGACATAAAAGAAATAAGCTCCTAGGATCAGAATGAAAATAGCGATACGCCTAATGTTTTTAATACGCTGGGCATTGCTTGAAGGATCATGCTGATTGAGCACTTTTAAAAATCCATAGGGAATTATAAGGTTATTACTAATCATTGTGCTTAGAGAGAGAGCACTTACTACGACCATAGAAATAACAGAAGACAATCCCCCTATAAATACCATCAGCCCTAGTAGCTGGTGTCCTTCATGGAGAGGTAGATATAGCGTGTAGTAATCGGGATTGAGATCCTGGCTCAAAAGCAGCTTACCCGCCCAAGCGATAAATATGACAAAAACATTGAATAGCAACAGGTAAAGCGGAAATAACCAACTCGCCTTTTTAAGATGGCTCGATGCTGTATTTTCGACAACACTAGTATGAAATTGTCGAGGTAGTAGGAAAATGGCAAAAAATGAAAGGGCAATCATAAAATACCAATTAATACTCGCTTCCATGTTTTCGAAAGTCGCTAGGGTTTCAAACCCTTCTAAGGCAGTCATCCTATTAAAAATATCACTAGTCCCGTCAAAGAGGTAAAAAGTTGCATAGATCCCGATAACGAGAAAAAACACTAGCTTTAACACACTTTCTATGGCCACGGTAAAGACCAAACCACTGCGCCGCCTCGACGCGTCTGTGGTTTGAGTGCCAAATAGGGCTGCAAAGACTGCCAGAAGTATGGCTATATAAAAGGTGCTGTCGGTAAACAGGAAGGTGCTCTTTGGAGATGTTGATAGGATATCGAAGGTTTCTGATACGGCTTTGAGTTGGAGCGCTATATAAGGAAAGACCGCCACCACACAAATAATCGTAACCAAGGCACCAATAGACCTATTATTGCCGTATCGGAGCGATATAAAATCGGCGATGCTCGAGACCTGATACTGTTTAGAAACTAGCACCACTCGTTTTACTATGATGATCCATAAAGGAAAGGCAATGACTGGCCCTAAGTAGGTCGTAAGAAAGCTTACCCCATCGGTAGCGGCTATACCTACACTGCCATAATAGGTCCAAGCACTGCAATAAACCGCAAGCGATAAGCCGTAAACCCAAGGATTGTGTACCCAGCGCGAATCAGATCTTTTGTCTGCCCAGATACCCAGACCAAAAAGACAGACTAAGTACCCTACAATGACAAGTATGATTACATAATTAGCCATATTTCTTAATTACAGTATAAGTGACCAGAATACTAAAAAGCCAGATAAAGAAAATGTAGGCATATAACATTGGTATACCCGCAATGGCACCCGTAGTATTGAAAATGAGCAGAATCGGAATGTTTAAAAAAATAAGCAGCCCGATGGAGAGGATAACCAGTTTTTGCTGATGTCTTTTTTTCATAGTTCTCAAGGTAAGAATATTACCATATATTTTTAGCAATTAAATGAGTAATGGGGGGAATTACGCTTTCGCGAAAGCGTACACGTACTCATCAATAAAAGACAGCTGCGACATGTTGTAACATCGCAGCTGTATGGCTAATAATCAATGCCCAGTTGCTTCGCCAGCTCCCGATGGTATGCGAATATTTTCAACAATATCTTGAACTGCTTTAGGTGGAGCCGCTGTAAAATGGCAAACGACAATACTTACCACAAAGTTGATTACCATGGCGATACTTCCAAAACCTTCTGGAGAAATTCCAAACCACCATTGATCACTGCTTGGGAGTACATCGTCAAACCAGCCTAGCTTGTATTTCATCATGTAGAGTAACATGGTGATAATTCCTACCACCATTCCAGCTATAGCACCTTCTTTGTTCATTCGTTTATAAAATATGCCTAAAATAATAGCAGGAAAGAAAGAAGCTGCAGCCAGCCCAAATGCGAGTGCCACCACAGCAGCCACGAACCCTGGAGGATTAATACCAAAGTACCCCGCTACACAAACAGCACCTACGGCGCTCAAACGCGCAGCGATAAGCTCTCCTTTTTCTGAAATATTAGGATTAAGCGTTTTCTTGATCACATCATGAGATACACTAGAAGAAATAACCAATAACAATCCTGCAGCAGTAGATAGAGCTGCGGCAAGCCCTCCAGCAGCAACTAAAGCGATTACCCAATTTGGTAAATCTGCAATTTCTGGATTGGCCAGTACCATGATGTCTCTATCTACATAGAGTTCATTGGCGTTAGCACTTGGGTTTGTGGTGGCGCGATTGCCAATAGCCGTGCGATTTTTGGCATCAAAAATGGGTTTTGATTTATTGCCTTCAAAGGCAGGACCAGGTCCGTATTGGATCGCACCATCATTGTTTTTGTCTGTCCAGCCTATCAGGCCAATTTCTTCCCAACTCTTAATCCAGCTAGGCTGCTCTTTATACGGAGTGTTGACCACATTTTCGATCATGTTAGTTTTGGCAAAAACTGCAACTGCAGGTGCCGTGGTATAAAGGATGGCAATTAGTAATAGTGCCCATCCTGCGCTCTTTCTTGCATCTTTTACACGTTTAACTGTAAAGAATCTCACGATAACATGAGGTAGCCCTGCGGTTCCAACCATAAGGGCAAGGGTAATGGCAAAGACATCTATGGTAGATTTTGACCCATCGGTATAGGCATTAAAGCCCAGTTCTGTGCTTAGGCCATCTAGCTTATCTAGCAGGTATCCAGTACCGTCAAGGGTTTCACTTCCCATTCCCAATTGAGGTATGGGATTACCTGTCATTTGTATCGATATAAATATGGCGGGTACCATAAAGGCAAAAATCAATACACAATACTGCGCCACCTGCGTATAAGTAATACCTTTCATACCGCCCAAAACAGCGTAAAAGAGAACGATAATCATTCCTATAATAACCCCTGTGTTGATCTCTACATTGAGAAAGCGTGAGAACACTACACCAACCCCTCTCATTTGACCGGCAACATAAGTAAACGACACTAATAGTGCACATACTACAGCCACAATACGCGCTGTTTTGGAATAATAGCGGTCTCCAATAAAATCTGGGACAGTAAATTTTCCAAATTTTCTAAGGTAGGGAGCCAGCAGTAGTGCAAGTAATACATATCCGCCGGTCCAGCCCATCAAATACACAGAACCATCGTAACCTGCAAAGGCGATAATTCCGGCCATAGAGATAAAAGAGGCGGCACTCATCCAGTCTGCAGCGGTGGCCATACCATTGGCTAGAGGCGAAACGCCTCCTCCTGCCACATAAAAATCTTTTGTAGAGCCCGCACGCGACCAGATGGCAATGCCAATATAGAGTGCGAAGGTGACTCCTACGAGTATATAAGTCCAATTTTGAACATCCATAATTTTGTTTTTTTTAGTTAATTGGTTTTGTCTCGCTTTCGCGAAAGCAGTATTAGTAATGACCGAAGCTAATCTACATCGTAGCCATACTTTTTATCCAGTTTGTTCATAAGACGAACATAGACAAAGATGAGTATGACAAAAACATAGATGGCGCCTTGCTGAGCAAACCAAAATCCTAGTTTAAAACCACCTAGTTTTATGTTGTCTAGCGCCTCCTTGAACAAGATGCCTGCGCCATAAGAAACTACAAACCATATAAGTAGTAGTAGGAGTAAATAGCGTAGGTTTTCTTTCCAATACGCCGTTGCGTTTGATTGTTTTTTTGACATAATATGTTGCGTTTATAGGTAAACCATGGCTTGAACAGTGAATACGTTAACTGCATCCAAATTGCCATATTTTTGATTTGCGTATTCGATTGAAAGTTTAGAGTGATGGCCTGTAAAATAGAGATTACCCCCTATGCCCAATCGTGATGCATTATCGTCTAAAGCATCTATAGATCGGTTATTAAAGGATATATACGGCTGAATTTTAAGGTGATTATTAGTGGTAGGAAGCATATAACCTGCGTGTGCATAAATAAAACTTCCGGTTTCGTAGGTTTGCCCCAGGGTAAAATTAGTACCGTAATCATTGGTCTGAAAACTCGCATATGCTGTGATAGCACCGGCATTTTCTCCTAGTGGTGCGTCGTAAAAAGCATCTACAGAAAACAGTGCAACATCACGGCCTTCAACGGTTCCGTCGCTACCCAAGATGGCACTGCCATTGGGATGATAGAAAAAACCTGCCCCAAGATTAAATACCTTTTTACTGCCTAAATACGATCCTACTTTATAGGGTAAAAAATTAGATTCCTGATCTAAGAAATTGTAGTCAAAGTAACCTGCTACGTTTTTTCCAGCATCTTTTCCTCCCAAAATGTTGCGACCGTTATAGGTAGCCGCATTGGGATTGAGTTCTCCATTGACATCTAGTCCATTAGTGATGGCTTCATTTATAGAAACCCGGTATTGGAGTTTGCCCACCGAACCTTTAAAATAGATCCCGATATGTCTGGCAAATTGATCGCTAAGGCCCAGGGTAGACCAGCTTTGTCTGTTGTTGTCTAAGGTGAGCATATTAAGGGTACTCTGGTTGTTGAGTCTAGAAATACCATTCCAATAATGCAAGCCAGCCCCCACAGCATGTTTTTGGGCTAAGCGCCATTGCCCCCAAAACCCGTGAAAGAATAATTGAGAAGATTCATTTTTACCCACAGGGTTTTGATTGTTTGCATTTTGACTATTAAGACCAAAATGCGTGAGTATAAGAAAACGATTCGATAATTGGGCATAGGTGAGGATACGAGCTCGGCGCACCGAGAAATTGAGTTGACTCTCTTCATTGCCTAAGCTATTGCGTATTTCGGTATCATTGTACTGCGACCATAATTGCCCCCAGGTAATAATGCGGAAGTATTTTGATCCGTCTTCATTCAATTTGACTTTCATTCCTCCGGTATATTCGGTAACGCCTTGAGCCCAACAAGAAGCGCTTACTAGAATGAATGAAAGTAAAATGAGAACATTTTTTTTCATAAGTTTTTGTTTTGGTTGGTTAATGTGTTGAAAGAGAGTTTCTTTCACACAGCTAACCTCATCAAAAACTTATGATACTAAAAATTTAATATAGTTTATTGGTAATACAATAGCTTTAATCTTTAAAACGCTCCCATTTTATAAGCATAAATTTATCGCCAAGCTCAGTAACTACCGCACCAGCACCACGTAAGTTTTCTCGTTCTGAGAAATAGCTAGCTAGCTCTGAGGCGTTTAGTATTTTGTAAGAAGGGTGGTATTTTGTGTTGTAGGGTCGTTTTATCCGATACTTTTTGACCCAATTCATAACACTGACATGAGAAATGCCTAATATGCGTTCGATCTCTCGATAGGTCAATCCTTCTAAGTAGAGTTGCAATGCCTTGTTTACATAGTAATCGTCTATCTTTTTTCCGATTTTGTCTACTGTAAAATAGTAGTTGCACTCTTTGCATTTGTACCGTTGACGCTGATTGACGATACCGCTTTTTATATGGTTTTCAGAAGCGCAATTAGGACAATGTTTCATTAGATATACTTATTTAGCATAAATATACCAAATTAGCAAAATATTTCAAATTATATATCCCTCGGGGGTCTAATAATGTAAACCCTTGGGGCTATAATCACTGAACTATCTTTTACATTTCTACTCTACAAATTACAGATAAATTTTTTTGGAGGTATTGTGCTTTCGCGAAAGCGTAACCCGCAACACCACTTGACTTGCGTTTAGACAAAGCTTACCCCATAACGAGCACAAATGGCCGCAACTTTTGGGAAGTCTGGCGGTCCTGGAGGTAATTTGTCTAATTCCCGAAACATGGTTTCTATACCTGATGGTACGGCGGTAAGTATCATTTTGAGTGGCTTATCACCTGTATTGGTCCAACTGTGCGGAATATTGCGAGGAGCAAAAGCGGTATCACCCGCCGACAAAATAGTAGTTTCTCCTCCCACAGTAATAGAAACCTGACCCTCTAGTACTCTAAACATTTCGTCTTCATTTTTATGTACATGCATAGGAATTGACATTCCAGGATCGCTTTGGGATTCGATAACGGTAAATAAACCATCTGTGTCTGTAGCGTCGAGCTTAAGTTGCATTTGATCTCCAATCACAAAAAGTGATTCACCATCGCTATCTTTTATAATCTTCGGGTTTTTAGCGGCGCTAGGTATAGGAAAACTTACCATTTTTTGAGGTGCTGCTAAGGTTACTGCGGTCAATGCAGCCGCACGAGTAATAAAGGTCTTTCTATTCATCTTATAGGTTGTTAAACGTTGAGGTATAAAGCTAGTAGTAAGAAGCTCATTGCATTTAACGCTACGGTAGCAATGACTATGATTCTGGTCGCAATGCGCAACTATACTACACAAGTGTTAGTAATTAAGACCTAAATAACAGTACTCTAGAGAGATAATATTCAATTTTGATCTTCATCGAGCTGGAATCAATCTTATAAAACCTTTTACTATGAAATCTATTTACTTACCTATCGCAATTTTCGCCTTGAGTCTCTTGACAGCATGTAGTTCTGACGAGACTTCGACTATAACACCAACGCCCACTAATTTTACTGGAGAAAAAGTAGCTATGGGCAACGGGCAGGTGTGGAGTATCGTCAATACCGATGCAGATGGTACGCCTACGAGCATTGGTGTGTCATTTGATGCCACTGCGATGCAAAATTTGCCTACAGGGGGTGCACATGCACATGAGTTTATGGTACAATTGCCACAGCAAATAGAAGTACCACCTTACGATCATCTCACTGTAGATTGGAATGAACACGGTCACGAGCCTCCTGGAGTATACGATATTGCACATTTTGATTTGCATTTTTATATGATGTCAGAAACCGAGAGAGATGCCATCACTCCAGAATCTACAGAAGGTTTTAATGAGCCGCTACCCGCAAATTATCTTCCGCCTATGTATCTTGAAACACCTGGAGGTGTACCTAGAATGGGGGCACACATCATCGATTTACTTTCTCCAGAAATTGCGGGTACGGGTACTTTTACCCACACTTTTATCTACGGAAAATTTGATGGAGCCATCAATTTCCTTGAGCCTATGATTACCAGAGAATTTTTAGAAACCAGAACAGCGGTAAATAAAGAAATTCGCCAGCCATCAGATTGGCAAATGTCAGGATATTATCCGCAACGATATACCGTTACTTTTGACGACGAAAATCAAGTATACACGGTTTTGCTTACAGCCCTGTATAAAAAGGACTAATACCGAATGGGGGGATGATTTCTTTGGCATTTTCACTATTGGAGCTTGCTGCTGTCTGGGTCTTGTACTAACCATCCTCAAAATGAGGGGATATGCTGACACCGCGATTTGCTTTGCATTCGAATTGGCTAAAAATGAATACCTTTTCATTTAAATTCAAGAAGTGAAACACCATATTAGAACTATGATATGTTTGCGTCAGATTATTTTAGTACTCTTTTGTCTAAGTGGGTATATTGGACAGGGGCAGGACTTTTATCTATTGGATACCGCTTATCCAGTACATGATCTGGATGAACAGCTTCTCATTTTGGAAGACAGTTTGGCACTGTTGACACCCAAAGAAATCATCGATAAACCAAAGGCTGCCTTTTCAAAACGGGCGGCCTTTGGCCGTCATTTAAATCCTTTACATACCTATTGGGGGCGGCTTGATTTGAAAGCTACCGCAGCAGTAAATCAATGGATTCTCGATCTTGATGACCCCTTCAAAGACAATATTTTATGGATACGAAGTAATGGAAAAGTAGATGTATACCTATTTAAAGACTCAAAGCTATACGCACATAAAAAAACTGGAGTCGCCTATCCCAAACAAGAGCGCGATCTAAATTCTCATTGGGTGTTAAACAGGGTAGGATTAGATCTTGAGCCCAATCAAAGGTATACTTTGGTCATCAAAGTAACAGCCAATGCATTTGGATTTCCTCCCTACTTTAATGTCAATATTAGAAATCCAAAATTCTCTGATTCTCATCCTGCTTTTCCGTATGGTTCGCTATTACATATTTTTATGTTGGGGGTCACCTTTATCATTTTTTTATACCATCTACTTCAGTATTTATATGCGCGTCAGGCTGTATTTCTTTGGTTTTCGCTGTGGTTGTTATTTTGTTTTATTACCCAGACCTTGGCCTCAGGAATTGCCGGCGACACCTATTTGTCTGGAAATCCCCAATGGCGTTATCCGCTATGGTTAATTATTGCCAATGGTATGCTATTTACATTTTGGCTCTTTGGGCGCTCTTTTACCAATTCTAAAGAGAAGTTTCCACTCTTAGATAAATTTATGTTGGCATTGCCCACACTTATGTTTATCAATACTGCGGTGCAATTGTCTTTATATGCTTTCGCGAAAAGCGATAACCCCTTTTTACGACCTCCAGGTCACTTTGAAGTGATTTTGATTTATGCTATAGCAGGATTTGTACTCGCTGTTATTCTGGCCTTTAAAAAAGACCCATTTGCACGCTATTTTGGCATAGGAGCTATATTAGCCACCGTGGGTATGGGGGTAGGTGCCATGTGGTCGATGCAGTGGTTTCAACCTCCTTTTGATCCGTATACCTACGGGATGCTTGCTCAGATTATCGCTTATTCTTTTGGGATTGGATACAGACAACAACAAATAGCCAAAGCTGCCGCAACCCGAAAACTTGCGGCCGAGCGGCAACAATTAGAATTGGATCGTATCAGAGATTTGGATGAGATAAAAACCAAGTTTTTTACCAATCTTAGTCATGAGTTTAGAACCCCCTTATCGCTTATTATTGACCCATTAGAAGCAGCCGTTAAAAAAAATAGTTCGGACCAAATCATCGATGTATCGCGAAAGACTCTTGAGATGGTACGAAATAATGCCTTTAAGATGAAAGAGTTAGTAGATCAGCTTTTGGAGCTTTCTAGACTCGAAAATAGTAAGGTGGTACTACACCTTCGTAAGGCCGATATCACTTCGTTTATCAAAGCGGTAAGCGCGAGGTTTGAAAATTTTGCCCATCAAAAGAAAATCCAACTTGTAGTAGCAATCAATACCGACCAAACATTGGCTTATTTTGATGCCGATAAACTGGACAAGATCATTTCCAATTTACTTTCTAATGCCTTTAAGTTTACCCCAGAAAGAGGCCAGGTCCTGATTGATATCTGTATACATCATGGAGATCTCTTGCTCACTATTGCCGATAATGGACCAGGAATAGCGCCAGAGGCTTTATCACATATTTTTGAACGTTTTTATCGCGTTGAAGGGTCTCAAACCCCAGGGTCTGGTGTAGGTTTGGCCTTAGTAAAAGAACTAGTTAATTTGCAAAACGGCAGTATAGAAGTTGAGAGTCATAAGGGTAAAGGCACCAAGATGATTGTAAAACTACCCATTACCCTTTCTAGATTGCCAGAACATGTGTTACACGAAACAGCCCCATTTGTACAACAGCAGGAAGAAGACGAGCAAAAGGCGCCAAGTCATCAGGTGATAGCTCAAGACAATGGAGAACTGCAGCTTCCCAAATTATTGCTCATAGAAGATCATGACGATATGCGCAACTATATCAAGGAGTTATTTGAATCAGAATATGAAGTTATTGCAGCCCGAGATGGTCTTCAAGGGTTGCATCTGGCTTATGAAAGCATACCCGATGTAATTGTAAGTGATGTAATGATGCCTAAAAAAAGCGGTATTAAATTGTGTCACGAATTAAAAAATGATCCAAGAACTAGCCATATTCCTATAGTATTGCTCACAGCCAAGGTGACCCAAAATTACAAGTTGGAAGGCTTACACACTGGAGCAGATAGTTATCTCACCAAACCTTTTGACAGCGAGGAGCTCATCCTTCAAGTGCGTAATCTTGTACAATCGCGCAAACAACTTTGGGATTATTTTTCAAATTTAAATGGGACCAAACTTCCTGATATAGCCCTACCTCAACTCGAAAATCAGTTTTTACAAAAAGTGTTTACTACCATTACGGCGTCCTTAGAGGATGAATCTTTTTCGGTAGAACGCTTAAGTGCGCATATTGGTTTTAGTAGATCACAGTTACACCGTAAGGTAAAAGCACTTACCAATCAATCGCCAAGTGAGCTCATTAGTGTTATGAGACTCCAAAAAGCTCATGAATTGCTCTCACAAAATCAACTCAGTGTATCAGAAGTTGCCTATAGTGTAGGATATTCTAACCTATCTTACTTTACCAAAACGTTTAAAGAGCGTTTTGGGATACTACCCAGTAAAGTCTCAGGCAAAGTAAAAGGCTAAGATCTAGCGCTAATTGTAACGACCCTTTTTATAGAAAATCTGAGGCAACAGATTTACATAATCCAATAGGTTATAATCACCAAAACACAAGTAAAAATAGGCCAGAACAGTAATTTTGGGAGTAAATTGTTTCTGTAGACGATCCAGTTTTTTCCACCTTTGTACCGTATAGAAAATAAGTAGGCATTGGCTGTGACAAGTACCAGAAAGATGTACATAAAAATGTAGAAATACTCGATATACACAATAGAAGTACCTTCAAATTCTTGCCGAAGCTGTATATGGGCAAGCATAAGCACAAAAAACAATCCAGAGGTAGCTCCTATAAACCCAAAGGCATTAAACCCAAGACTGTCTTTAGTTTTTTTCTCACTACTAATAGTGAGGGTTGCTCCAAAGAGCAGCGCGGTAATTAAAAATAGTGGCAATAGATATACCACAAATGCATTTTCAAACTTGCGTTTTACTACTATATTCATATGTAGTTCTGGGAACTGTTTGTCCCAGCCCACAATGTCATTGCGCGTATCTCCCAAATTTTGCAGAAAGCCAAAATTTGTATCATAGGTAGCTAGCTTGTAATTAAAATAAGTGTCCTGATGTGACCAAGAGCCCAAAACAATAGCTTTTTCGTAGGCAAACCGATCTTTGATCCCAGTACCTTTATAGGATGCTAAGTGGGGAGTAAGTACAATATTTTTGGTGAAGTCTTTAGGCCAGATACGCAGCCACACTGTCTTGTGGTCAAAGGGGTATTTCGAATAGTCAAATGGCTGTCTTACAGTCACCTCAAAGTACCAACCTATGAGTTCACCCTGAGCTGTCTTTTCGCGGTATACCTCTATTGGAGTGATATCGCTACCAGAATTTACTTGTTCTGGAAAAATAAAGCCTATTTCGCCTTCTTCCAATCGTAAGGCATTAGACTCCGAATAATCATATCGTTGCCATAAATAGCCCGTGAGGCTCACCTCGCTAGAATTATAAAATTTTAAGGATTGTATAAAAAGACCTGTTGGTATTTTTTTTAGCGGTGCTATAGCGTCTTCTGCCATGACCTTTTTCAGGTATCGCGTGACCGTTGCTTGATCTTTAAGTTGAGCACTTTGCTCGATACAGTTGCAATCCTGTAGCGGTATACCTGCACAACGCTTGTGGCAATCTGTATCATAAAGGGAATCGCTATTGTCATACCGAGCCATTTGCCACCACAGTCCAGAGAGGATTGCGACAAATATCACTGAGATCGCAATCGAAATCTGCCAAGCATTTTTAGTGCTCATATTTGAAAGTTTTTAAAGATCGATGTGTTTAAAATTTTCCATTTCGAAAGGATCTAAAGTAGATAAATTTTTTAACACTCTAATTTTCAAGTCTTTATTATGGGTTTTTCGATGTTGTATAGTGGAGGTTGGCCTTGTGATGTTTACGCTTTCGCGAAAGCGCAAGTATTCTCAAAATTTGTAAGAAAATTAGTGTGCCATTCTGATTATGAGTCAATTACGGGCGTTTGGTTGATATTTTGGCTACATTTAAATATCGTTTTATCAAAAAATACTCAGTACTTGCCAAGTATGTATTGTTGAAAGTAAATTAAGAATAAGCCCAATGAGATCACCTATAGCGAAACAGGCCAATACTTTAGAATCGTCGTCGATGCTGTCAAAGACAAATCATAAGGCTACACCAAGGGTTCATCTCGAAGACAATAGGCAAGAGAGTAAAGCAATGGCCTCTACTATCAATTTGATACAGAAAAAGGCATCTGGGGATGAAGCTTTGATCAAGACAAACGTTGCTACAAGACCAAGTGTACAAAAAGTCGCAGCACCATCAAACCCAAACAATACAGGTCTTCCAGACAATCTCAAAGCGGGTATAGAAAGCATATCTGGCTATGCGATGGATGATGTCAGGGTACATTACAACTCAAGCGAGCCAGCCCAACTAAATGCGCACGCCTATGCACAGGGTAGCGCTATACATCTGGGGCCTGGACAAGAAAAACATTTACCTCACGAGGCTTGGCATGTGGTCCAACAAAAACAAGGTAGGGTAAAGCCCACGAGGCAATTAAAAGGAAAATTTACTATTAACGATGACGTAGGTTTAGAGCGAGAGGCAGATGTGATGGGGGCACGGGCCTTGAAGCATGACTTTTCTAATGCCGAAGAAATACAATTAGTGCGCAGAAAAAACGTGAACGCTACTAAAGTACTTCAGGGCAATTTTATCACACAGGACCTAGATCCCAATGAGATTGTTTCCATTCACTTTTTGCAAGGAGGGACATTAAATAAAGG
>PAUP01000006.1 GCA_002712765.1 Cytophagaceae bacterium
GATAGTTTATAGCGAGCCAAAATAGGTCGTTTTACGGTATGAAAAGTCACATAATTACCATCACTCTCTATGTATTTAATATTTTGAATGGACAATTGATGCAATTCGGAACCACTTTTGATAAAAATGGTTTGATCAGAAATATCTTCAGCGGTGTTTGCACTAGTAATTATATCGTCATTCTTTTTATTTAGAATATGTTTCACTTTCATCACTGCTTGAAGCAATCTATCAAATTCAATAGGTTTTAATAGATAGTCAACTGCATTTAATTCATAACTTTTTAAAGCATATTCAGAGTAGGCTGTAGTAAAAATAATAAGTGGTGGGTTTTGTAAAAACTTAGGAAAACTAATGCCCGATAATTTAGGCATGTTAATATCTAGGAAAAGAAGATCAACTTCGTGTTTTTGAAGAAATTCAAGACCATTCAAAGGATCTCTAAAAGATTTGCGTAACGTGACAAATGGGATATTACTTAAATGAAATTTAAGCACCTCAATAGCCGCGGGTTCGTCATCAATTATTACACAATTCATCAGAATAGTTAATCAAGTTGTAGACTAAGTAAAGATATAAAATATCCTTTTTCTTCCTTTGTTTCCAAAGTATATGCTTTAGGATATAAAATCGAAAGTCTCTTTTTTAAATTATCAAGTCCGAATCCTGAAGACTCCTCTTCTAAACCATAAGTGCCTTGACGTATGGTATTTCTAACCCGAAAGAAAAGCTTTTTTTGTACCACCTTTAATGAGATATCGATTATTGATTTTGTATGAGGATCTACTCCATGCTTAATCGCATTTTCAACAAAAGGAATTAGTAGCATAGGACTTATTTTAGCAGCGTTTATTTCTCCTTGAATGTCGAAATTTACAAATACCTCATCTTCTTCTGCAAGACGCAATTGATAGACCTGAACAAAATTTTTAAGGTAATGAATTTCTTTTTCAAGTGATACTTTATCTTCATTTGTTTCATATACCATATAACGCATCAATTCTGCAAGTTTGGCAATGCCATCAGCTAATTCTGGCACATTATGCTTTAGAGACTTGGCATAGAAACTATTTAAAACATTAAATAAAAAATGAGGATTGATTTTTGACTTTAAAAAAGCCATTTCTGTAGAAAGCTTTTCTTCTAGTAATACTCTTTTCAGTTTTTCATTTTGTATCCAATATTTAATTAACGCGTAAGACAGGCCAACTAATAAAATGAAAAAACTAATCACCGAATTGTAGACTAAATAAACACTAAAAGATTCATTGGCGGAGGAAAAAAAGTTTGCTAGATAGTTATAATCTACAGTGCTTTCGAATAAATTAATACAGAGGAATAACCCTAATAAAGAAAAGATTAATGCCTTGTTTTTTTTTAATCGTAAAAATTTTGGAACTAATGAAAATGCAGTGGTATAAAATATTACGAGATTCATTAATGTTCCAAACCCTAACGCAACCCAATAAGGGCCTCTATCCTTCCTAAAGTCACCGATAGTAGAGGTGTAATTTATAATTAAATAGTACCCTATTCCCCAAATAAAAATGTGGATTAATGGTTCTAAATATTTTTTCATTCTAAGCATTTAAGTCTCAAAAGTAGCGTTTTCATCGTCTTTATAACTTATAAAGTGATAATTGGCACACTTGAAGTGACCAAATTAGATGTTGCTGTGAAGTTTGGCTTATCTCACATTTTTTAGAAGTTCTATAACGTGAATGTCTAAGGTTGTCACATTTATTTTTTACTACTGGTTTTGCGTATTACTATTGCTTCATATTAGTCATGAAATAATTGTAAAATGAAAAAGACAGTATTAGTTATAAGTTTATTCATCCTTGCTTTAAAAGGGTTTAGTCAGCAAAGTTCTAATTCGAAATTAGAAAAAAGTATCAACGACGTATTTGAAAGTTATGCGCATTATAACCGTTTTATAGGGAACGTATTGATCAGTAAAAATGACAAAATCATTTACAAAAAGAGCTTTGGTTATGCAGATATTGATAAGCTCAAAAAGAATACAAAAAAATCTATATTTAGCATTGCATCTGTTACCAAGCCCTTAACGGCTGTAGGTATCATGACATTAGTTGACCGAGATAAGTTATCATTAGAAACACCAATCTGTACTTTTTTTCCAAATTTTATTCCTGATTTTTCAAATAAAATCACAGTTCGTCACCTCTTAAACCATAGTTCTGGAATGCAAGCCAATATAGGTAGAATTGATGACCAAGGAAATGGCTTAATGCCTGGGGAAAACCCAATTACATTACATGAGCTTTTTGAGGAATTTAAAGATTCAAAACTAAAATTTGAACCAGGAACAGGCTATGAATATAATAATTTTGGTTATACCCTATTAGCATACATTATTGAAAACGTAAGCAAACAATCTTACGCTACCTATATGGAACAGGCTGTCTTTATACCAGCTAACATGAAAAATACAGCCGTGAACACCTTTAAAAAGGCAAACAACCGAGCATTCCCGCATATAGGCTTAGGTTTGAATACGTTTGAAAAACTTAGCTATTCAATTCACCCCTCATGGATAAAGGGTGCTGGTAATATTAGTTCTACTTCCGAAGATTTATATCGCTTTATGACAGCTTTAGAAAATGGGACTATATTAAAACCTGAATCTGTGGATAAAATATATAGCTATACACAACCTATAGGTTATAATGATACGGCATATGGATTAGGATGGCGAATTCAAAATAAAACTGGAGAGAAATGGATAAACCATACTGGTTTACTTCCTGGTAATACTAGCATCATAGGATTACTACCAGAAAATGATATAAAAATTGTCATCCTATCAAATGCTACTACTACAGATCTAATCACAGAAGATGAGTTTCAAGGAAAGAGCCAATTTGTGGATGGAGAAATAATTGATAACGTTATTGCTGTATTACAAGGTAAATCGCCAATGCTACTGCCAATAGCAGCTATCAATAAGGGCCAAAATACGGCAGACTTCAGCAGAAGCTATAAGCTAGATGGTATGCATTCATTAGTTCTAACTAAAGAAGGTGATATGTATTCAATTGAAACTTCAGGTGAAGAACCTTGGTCAGTTTTTACTTATCAATTTTCAAGAAATGCTGAAGAAAACAATAAAGCAAGTGAAGCCGCTTTGTTTTTCGCCAAAGCTATGAGTACTCAAAATTTTGAAGGCCTTGCCAATTATGGGAATGACGATATGAAGGGATTTTTAGGTTCAGATGAAGGTGTCAATCAGTTAAAAGGAATGTGGGAGTATTTTGTAAAACAGGCTGGAGTATTTAAATCCTACAATATTTACAAAGTTGATGGAAATGAAGGCCCTAAAAAGGTACATGTAAGATTTCATTTTCAAAAAGAAGATGTTGGGTTTGTTTTAGGGATTAACGCTGTAAACAAAATTCAAGGGATGTTTATGGATGAAGACATAAAAACAAACAGTATTAAAACTGTAAAACTAATACCTGTAAGTGAAAATGAATTTTTTATCAATGGTCATCAAAATGGTGGCATGCAAGATTTGAAAATAACAGTATTGGACAAAAAGTTAATCCTATCAGATGGTTCAACAAAATTTAAAGCTGAAGTTATAAACCCTTAAAAGAAATATTAAAACTAACTAGAAATGAAAAATGTCAAAATGAAATTCTCAATAATTCTATCTATAATATCTTTAAGTGCTTGTAAAACTGATAATTCGAATGTAAAAGAAAATTATTCTTTAAGAATTGAAAAACCATATCTTGGTCAAAAACCACCAGGATTAAATCCTATTCCATTTGCTCCAGGTCTTGTATCTACAGATTTGTATGAAGTCAATAGTGCGTTCACTCCAGATATGAAAGCGTTTTATTTTATTAGAAGAGGAGAAGAACATAAAAAATCAGCTTTTTACGAATACAAATACAATGCAACAAATGGGAAATGGGAAAAATCTGAAATAGCATCTCCATGGATAGGAAGACCAGTAATAGCTCCAGATGGACAAACCATGCATTTAGGTGACAGATATCTACAAAGAACTAAATCTGGATGGTCTGAATTACAAAAACTAGAACCTCCTACCATAAGTAATGATTCTATGTATATTATGCGCCTTTCTTCGTCTTCAAATGGCACCTATTATTTTGATACATATAAAGAAAACGATTCAATTTTTCCAATTCGCTATTCACGTTTAATTAATGGAAAACATGAAGAGCCCAAGGCCTTACCCAAAGCAATAAATAAAGGAACCTTTTTGAGCCATCCTTTTATAGCACCAGATGAATCGTATTTATTATTCGATGCTCAAAGAGAAGATGGTTATGGAGATTCAGATATTTACATCAGTTTTAAACAAAAAGATAGCACCTGGAGTAATGCAGTTAATTTGGGTGATAAAATAAACACTAGCGCTTGGGAAGCTTCTGCGAGTATAACACCAGATGGTAAATACCTTTTCTTTAGTAGAAATGTAGGGTCAGAAGATTTTGAAAATGTAGATATTTTTTGGGTTAGCACGATGGTTATAAAAGAATTAAGAGAACTAAACAAGAACTCCTACGTAGAAGATATATAAAAATTTAGCGCAATTCTGTGCTGAAACTATCATGAAGAGCGATAATATTTAAGTCATAACTTCTTTTGTCTTCAATCTGTATTTTTTTAGAATTAATCCAAGCCTTAAAAATTCAATAGGCAAATTCTTAAAATAAATAACAAACGCTTATCGCTACTTATTGGCGCTCATGTATTTCTTTTTCCTATTTTAAATCAAAATACGTTGCTTTGTTGTTCATATGAGTCTACGTCATACGAAGAAAATATCAAAAACCCGTTTGTATTGGCTTTGCCAATTGATGGGCTGGTGCTTGGTATCAACTTATTGGGCATACACTGTATATACCAGAGATAATTATGGGATTTTCTTTACATTTTTAAATTATGTTTTAGATGTGGCAATTGGAATTTTCTTGACGCATATGTATAGAATTTATGCATTAAGAGCAAACTGGAGTCAATTACCAATTAAAAAGTTACTTATTCGTGTTATTCCAAGTATACTTTTATTAGCGCTTCTATATGTATTAATAAACAACTTAAAATGGTATGCGTATTGGACTTTTATTGCAGGTGAGGATAAAATTTTCTTTGAAGCCATCATATACTGGGATCCTATTTTACTTACAGGACTTCGACTAATGTCTATTTGGATATTGGCGTATCACTTGTATCATTACTATCAAAAGGAAGTGGTTACGGCAAGAGAGAATGCTCAACTTTCCTTAATCGCAAAACAAGCCCAGTTAGATAATTTATCAGCGCAATTGAATCCACATTTCTTATTCAATTCTTTAAATTCTATTAAATCATTAGTCATCGAGAACCCAAACGTTGCTAGAAGAGCTATTGATTTATTATCAGATTTGCTGAGGTCATCCTTATATGAAAAGGACAAAGATCTAATTCCTATTAAAAATGAATTGGCTTTAGTTTATGATTACATTGAATTAGAAAAGATGCGTTTTGAAGAACGACTGCAGCTAAGAACTAGTATTGAAGAAGACGTTATTCATTATAAGATACCTACCTTAAGTATTCAGTTGTTAGTAGAAAACGCCATTAAACATGGCATCGATTTAAAAGTTGGTGGTGGNGTTATTAACTTAAAAATTAAAAAGAAGGATAGNCATATTCATATTACAGTCGAGAATCCTGGTNTACTTAATGAAAATAAAAGTGGTGGTTTAGGTCTAGAAAACTTAAAAAAACGCTTAGAAATTCAATACAAGGGTAAGGCTGATTTTAGTTTAATAAAGACTGAACAAAACCATGTCTGTGCAGAACTTATAATTCCAACGCGTATAAACGATGAAAAGATTTAAAACCATAATCATTGATGATGAACGTTTGGCGAGAGAAGAAGTAAAACGCGCATTAGAAAAACATAAAGCATTTGAAATTATAGGTGAAGCTAGTCACGTAGATGAAGCCATAACTTTAATTGAAGACTTACAACCAGACCTATTGTTTTTAGATATCCATATGCCTGGAAAATCTGGGTTTGATTTACTGGAAGAATTAACAAATGTACCAGACGTTGTTTTTACAACGGCCTATGATCAATATGCTGTAAAAGCGTTTGAGATGAATGCTTTAGACTATTTGGTAAAACCTTTAAGAGATGAACGTTTTTCTAAAACTATTGAAAAGGTAAAAGAAGAATTGTCGAATAGGGTAAAACTAGAGCCTACCACCTTACCGATGCATCAAAAGATATTTATAAAAGATGGTGAAAAATGTCATTTTATTCCACTCACAGATATTTATTTTATTGAATCTTTAGAAAATTATGCACGTCTTTATTTTGGCTCTGATAAAGCAATGATAAAACGTTCCTTAAATTTATTAGCAGAAAAATTAGACCCTAAAGTCTTTTTCCGTGTGAATCGAAGTCAAATGATTAACATACACTACATCAAAGAGATTCACCCCTACTTCAATAATAAATTGCAAATTATATTAACCACTGGCAAAAAAGTAGAAGTGTCTAGCAGACAGTCTGTTAAGTTTAAAAACTGGAATAGTTTATAAAGAGGAAATCGCTGAGATTTTTAACGTTCATTGACTTTTATTTACGCTCATGTACTTTTCCTTTTTTGATAGAAACATACGCTTTTACTTTGTAGTATAATTGATTAAAAGTCTTATTATGAAGTATTTAAAAAAAGTATTTAAAACAGTAAAAATGGGATATCTCGTGCTAATTTCAGTGTTGATATCTTGTAATGAAAACACTGTTTCAGTAGCAGAACAACCTATCCTATCTGATTATACAGTTGGAGAAAAATGGACTTGGAAATATAAAGGCGTAACCACTGAAGGCGAAGTACGTTCAGAAGGCGAAGACACAAGAGAAATAGTTAATATGAATGGTGGTTTAGGTATGGTGATTGCCCAAGATACGATTCCAGTTTCAGACATTGTAAAGCCAGAAGAAAGCGAAACACCAAGATATAAATGGCCTTTAGAAGTGGGAAAGAAGTGGAAATATGAGAAAAATTGGACAAGTCAAGATGGTACCACAGGTACACAAAGCCAAGATGCAAAAGTGTTATCCTACAAAGAAGAGACCGTAGACGCTGGAACCTTTATGGCGTACACCATAGAATACAAGGGAACGGTTTCAAATTCTAGAGGTTACAACGCACAAACCGATGAAGTTTGGTTGTATGCACCAGAACTAAAAAACTTTATTAAAATGACGCAAACTCAAGACGGCTTTGTATATAATGAAGAATTAATCAAGTACGTAAATCCCAATTAGAAATAGTTTCGTTTTCTATCAAAAACAATACAATGAAAAAATTAGTCTTGATATTATTTTTAATCGCAATTAGCACGACTTCTTTTGCACAAGAATTGCCATTTGAAAAGGTGGAACTATCAGATTCAGTAGCCCTTGAAAATCAAATGCAGCAATTAGCCTCAATCTGTGATACTCAAAATTTATCAGAATTAGACCTGTTTAAATTCCAGTTAATTAGAGGTAATTATGAGGATGCATTACATACCATTCAAAAAAGAATAGAAGAAACACCTCAAGAAGAACGCATCTATTTGGATTTATATCGATACTATGTAGAAGCAAAATTGTCTAATAACTTCAACAAAACCTTTAAAGATTCTTATCAAAATTACTTAATAGAATCTAATGATGTTCATGTCATTAATTTAGATAAAACCTTAATCCTTAGAGATGGAACTGATTATTTTATTTCGAATTTTAATGATACCTATAAAAATATTACCTCTGAAGAAATTTCAAATGTTACAGCTCAAGACTTATTAAAAAAATATTTTTTAAGCACAGTATATGCTTCAACTAGAGATATGTTCTTTGAAGAAATCAAACAAGATCATAGGCGTAGATATGTCATAAATGATAGTATTATCATTCCTATGAAAGATGGCGCCGAAGTTTCAATGGTATTCGTTCAACGAAAGGGACATTCAACAGCTAAAAAATCTGCCGTATTAGTGGCTTCTGTTTACGCAGGAACCAATGAAGCTACGGCCATGTTATCAGCATCTAAAGGTTATATAGGCGTGATTGCCAATACAAGAGGGAAGAGATTGAGTAATAGCGACATAAAACCACTTGAATATGAACATCACGATGTGTATGAAGTCATTGATTGGATTAGTAAACAATCTTGGTCCAATCAAAAAGTAGCCATGGTCGGTGGGAGTTACAATGGCTTTACACAATGGGCTTCTATGAAACACAAGGTGCATCCTGCATTAAAAACCATTGTACCCATGGTTGCTATTGCGCCAGGAATTGATTACCCGATGGAAAATAATGTCCTACACAATTATTCGTATTCCTGGAATTTTTATGTCACCAATAACAAGTTTTTAGATTTTGAAGCTTCAAATGATTTTAAGCGTTGGAATACGTTAAAAAATAGCTGGTACAAAACAGGCGTAGCATTTAATAAGTTAGATAGTTTGGATGGTCAAGTCAACACCTTATGGAATACCTATATGCAACATCCTAGTTATGATGACTTCTGGAAAAAAATGATACCGTACAAACAAGAATTTGCTAAAATTGACATTCCTATTTTAACCATTACAGGTTATTATGACGACTCACAAAGAGGCGCGATGTATTATTACACTCAGCATAATAAATATGCAGAAAATCCAAATCATTATTTGTTAGTTGGGCCTTATGACCATTGGACTGCGCAAACAAAACCGGAAGAACGTCTAAGAAATCACAAATTAGATAAAGCTGCTTTGATAAACATCGAAGGAGAACTAATTTACCAATGGTTTGATTACATTTTGAACGATAAAGCAAAACCGAGTATTTTAAAAGATAAGGTCAACTTCCAAGTTATGGGAACCAATACATGGATGCACAAACCAACTCTAAATGCCATGACCAATGATACCTTAACCTTTTATTTAAGTGCTGATAAGACCAACGATTTTTATGCCTTAAAATCAAAAACAAATACCTCCAAGATTCAAATGTCTGTTGATTTTAAAGATCGAAAGAGTATGACCAATACAGACTATTATCCTTGGCCACTAGAAAAAGAGAATATCAATTTAAAGGATGGATTGATTTTTAAATCTGAAGCGCTAAAGGAAGATGTAATTATGAATGGCTCTTTTTTAGGTAATCTTGAATTTTTGATCAATAAAAGAGATGTTGATTATTCTGTGATCGTATATCAATTGACTCCAGAAGGGAACTATTTTCATTTAAGTTATTATATCGGTAGAGCGAGTTATGCTAAAGATCGAGAACACAGAAATTTAATCATACCAAATCAAAAAACACAGGTGTATTTTGACAATTCAAAACTCATCAGTAAAAAATTAGAAAAAGGAAGTCGCATTGTAGTAGTGATGAACGTCAATAAAAACAATAATGCTCAAATTAATTATGGTAGTGGAAAGGAGGTGAATTTTGAAAGTATTAAGGACGCAAAGGAGCCTCTTCAACTAACGTTTACAGGACAAAGTAGCATTATGCTACCAATATTTAAATAGGGTAAAAGCGCCACTGCATAGTCAATACTCGTCATAATTGTCATATATTTCATACTGAAATTACAATTTGTAAATAAATGCATCTTACGCAGTAGAAGGGGTAATCAATGTCTGACTTAACTAAGAAACGGAAAAAGAATATTTTTAGAGTAGTACTTTTTACAGCTACTATTATCTCGCTGTGGTTTGTGCCCTGGACTTTGGTCAAGGCTTGGATAATGCCCTTACCTGACACTGTGCAAGAACAAGTAAACCAAGCCATAGATCACAACTTGGATGGTATGATCGTCTATATAGACCAGGCAGGCAAGCCCCCACAGTTTTATGCAGCTGGCTGGCACAATCGAGACAGTAAAATACCAGCAAGGCCCGATGCGCTGTTTAAAATTGCGAGTATTAGCAAATTATATGTAGCCCTGGCCATAGCGAAGCTCGCCGGTGATAATAGCTTGTCTTTGGATAAGTCACTAACGCATTACTTCCCTGAATTAAAAGGAAGGATCGAAAATGCCGATAGCATCACCCTAAGAATGTTAGTGCAACACAGAAGCGGCATCCCTAATTATACAGATAGCGAAGGCTATTGGGCAAATCCTCCAGAGGGAGCGCAAGCATCTCTTGAACTCGCCCTCGATCAACCCGCCCTATTTGAACCTGGAGAAGATTATGAATATTCCAATACAAATTACCTACTTCTGGGCATGCTTATGGATACCGTTTTGGGCTATGATCACAAAGCCTATATTCGGGCTCAAATTCTAGCACCGCTCCAATTGCAAAATACCCATTTCGCTTTAAGCGAAATAGATACCGCTACCGTTATGAGTGGCTATCACAAAGGATACAAGCCTGATCTTAAACCACAAGAATTTGGGATGCTAGCTACGGCCGAAGATGTTGGCATCTTTGTAAGAGCCTTAAATGAGGGTAGGGTTTTTAAAGATGGAGAACAAGAAATTTATAGTCAAATCTACAACTATGAACATGCTGGATGGGTGCCAGGTTATCAGAGTTTTGCGACCTATCACAAAGATATAGATACGGTGGTAGTGGTATTTAATAACACCACCGATGATGATTTGCTCTTGTGGAATTTGACAGAAATCATACGCAATCGCATCGTAAAAATTGTAAAGAAGACCAGTACTTAACAAGACCTTACTTTGGGTATTGCGCAGCAATAGGAGTAAAACACATACACACAGTAAAGAAATAAACTCTCTATTGGTTTTATGATATCTTATGAATGGCAGCAATCTCTACAGCATCAGCCTTCCCTTTTAAGGGCGGCGCTCCTAGGGGTGTTAGGGTATATTTTTGAGTGAGGTTTAGCTTTCGCGAAAGCGCGGTAGAGATCAAAACATCTTCTTTAAAAGTGCTTGTCAAACCCAAAATTCTGGCGGTGGTGTTAAGCACATCTCCTGTAAAAAAAATGTCCTTTTTAAGGGCACCAATTTCACCGGTGGTGACCTTGCCATAATGCAAAGCTGCCTTAAAAGAGGGGGCAAGCTTGTATTTTTTGAGGTAGGTGCTTTCTTTTTTGGACAAGTCGTTTTGCATATCGTAAAAACATTGCACACATTGATTGTTTTTAAGGCCCTGATCTAGCGGCCAAGTAATGACGATCTCATCGCCCACATACTGATACACCTGACCTTGATTTTTGATGATGGCTTCCGAAAATTCGGCATAGTAGGATCGCAAGAGCTTAAAATAGGCTTTATGCCCTAGTTTTTCGGCAATAGTGGTCGAATCTTTCATGTCTACAAACATAAAAATACGCGCTTCTACTACGGGTTTGTGGTACTTGCCTGTAAAGAAATTGAGCAAGACGTGCTGGCCCATATGTTGACTCATTTCTGAATAAAACAGGGATGCCAATAGAGAGAAAGACAGTTGTACAACAGCGCTCAAATGCGTGATACTAAAAAAGAAAACGACATATTTATCCCACACCCGCGTATTAAAAAAAGAGGTGTCTAGCTCGATACTCGCCGCCATAGGGAAAGTGATAGAAATGACCCCCTCAAAAAACAAGGCGTAGATCAGAAATTTGGAAATAAGTTTGACCCCTAAAGGTTTATTTTCAAAAAGCCTATCGAGCAAAAAAACCTCAATACAGCCCACCAAAAGCCCTATTAGGGCTATACCTATTAAGGCGAAAGTTAAGACATCGCTACTAAGCTGTATTGCCGAATCTGGGGTGTTGTATTGATTGCCCAAAGCCGCATACTCTACCCACAAAAACAGCATCCCAAACAACAACCAAATCACCCCAAAGGGCAAAATACGCTTGAGGTAATATTTATTTTTTGGCGAGAGTGACATGGGTGTAATTTAAGTACTAATAACTACGCATTTCTTTTATCAATGCTAAAGGTGTTCAAGATACAGACTTAAGGGGGTGTGGGCAAGGGGATGGGTGAGGCAAGATGGGAGACAGGACTAACCAATACCCTGCTAAACCAACACGCTATTTTTTAAGTGGCTCATTGCAAACTTTGCCACTTTCTACATCTCAGTTTTATTATTTAAATTAAGGGCATTAAAGTATTCAAAGCATTGACAAATAAGGCATCACATACGCTCATACTCAATAATATAGCTAGATTTATTGATCTGACCCAGCTAGAAAAACAGAAATACCTTTCTTTATTGACAGAGGTTAAAGTCAAAAAGAAAGACTTTCTAATGCAAGCAGGAGAGATCACTACTTATGAATATTTTATTGCCAAAGGGTGTTTAAAGGTATACACCTTAGACCAAAATGGAGTCCCGCATATCTCAATGTTTGCCATAGAAGATTATTGGACGGGTGATATCTCTAGCTTTATGACAAAAACACCGTCCAACTATTATATTAAGGCAACCGAACATTCAGAACTATTAGGAATATCTAGAGCAAACTACGATATATTGTTTCAAGAAATTCCAAAATTTGAACGTTTTTACCGTATGCTATATCAAAGATCTTTGATTAGTTATATCAAGCGATCAAATCACGGTATATCCTTAACTGCCGAAGAACGATATATTAAGTTTAAAGAGAAATATCCCAAAATTGTCAATAGAGTTACTCAAAAAGATCTTGCAGCCTATATTGGTATTACACCAGAATTTATGAGCAAAATCATCTCAAAAGTCAACAGGAGCTAAAAGTCTTAAACTAGTTCATTTTTTTTCATGCTGTCCAATCGCAATTTTGGAGTGTGAAAAAAGTAGTAATCATATCGGTCGCAATAACACTTGCATTTGTAAGCACCCTAAAAGGGCAATTCACTTCACTAGAACTATTTTCAGGGTTTGAGAAAACAGACTTCACCCTACTTTCTAGTTATTCAATAAATACCAATAATACATTAAATGTTACTACCCTCGCTTTCTTTCAAAAATTTAGAGAAAAAGAAAATCAAATGTTTGATGAAGTAGGGGTGCAACCTACATTATTCTGGAAAGTCAACCAATCAATAGCTATTGGCCCTTCACTCTACTACAATAGCTTTGCAGGGTTTTCAGAAAGGCTATCGGCCCAATTTACACTAGAACATTCCAAAGCTGTATTTGTTGTTATGCCAACTGTGGCATATTCAGAAAAGAAAGATGCCAGCCTTGCCGAAGTATTCGCTCAATTTCAATTACATACACCACTAAGCGAAAAAATTGCTTTGTGTTTCAACGGACAGTTTCTGACGGTTTGGGACAAATTTAAAAAGCACTCCAGAAGCTTCCAGCAATTGCGTTTAGGTCTATCCTACAAAGGACATCAATTTGGGCTTGGGTCAGATTTTGACCAATACGGACCCAAACCTATTCATAAATCCTCTTTCGGATTGTATTACCGTAGCATCATCTAAAACTTAAATATTATGAAAAATCTAATCAGAACATTTGTTAAAACAAATCCAAACATAGGATTTAGTATCGCACGCTTGACACTAGGCTTGGTCATATTTCCTCACGGGGCACAAAAATTAGTAGGACTCTTTGGAGGTTATGGATATTCAGCGACTATCGAAATGTTTACCACGCAAATGGGTTTGCCCAGTTTGGTAGCTTTTTCAGTAATTATGATTGAGTTTTTTGGCTCCATTTCATTGATTCTTGGACTCTTTTCGAGGTTTTGGACACTATCTCTAGCAGCTATGTTTACAGGTATCATCATTACTACCCAAATAGAACACGGCTTTTTTATGAATTGGTATGGCAATCAAGCAGGCGAAGGTTATGAATATTCTCTTCTAGTTATAGGTCTAGCATTAAGTGTGTTACTAAATGGAAGTGGAAAATGGTCTATCGATAGTTTAATCTCAAAAACACAATAATTATGAAAAAAATAATCACAATCGCAGGAAGCAATAGTCAAAAATCTATCAACAAACGTTTACTATGCTATACCTCAGGTTTACTAGAAAATGTAGAGATTACCTCTATCGACTTAAACGATTATGTGCTGCCCATTTATGGCGTTGATTTTGAAAAAGAGTACGGTATACCCACAAGTATTAAAAGATTAAATGAAATTTTAAACACGGCAGACGCCTTTATCATTTCATTGGCAGAGCATAATGGTTCTTATACGGCCGTATTTAAAAACCTAATAGACTGGCTCTCCCGGGCTCATATGAAAATCTGGAGAGAAAAACCAATGCTCTTAATGGCAACCTCGCCAGGAGGAAGAGGTGGGGCAAGCGTACTGCAATCTTCAAGTTCATACTTCCCATTCTTGGGAGCAAAACATATAGAAACATTTTTGCTACCATCGTTTTATGACAATTTTAAAGAGGGCGAGATCATAGCCAAGAATTTTAGAAAAGAATTAAAAGAAACAACAGTCAGATTTTCTAAAGAATTCTAAACCAGTGTATGAGCATGCACTTTTCGAACAAATGAAACTTCTGCTCGAATAAATGATTTGTAGCACATCTGCGCAACTTTGTATTATCATAATCAAATAACCAAATGAGCATGGCAGCACTAATAAAAATTATAATTCAAATTATATTTTCTTTTTTGGTAGTACAACACCCTATAAGAGACTTGGCTCAAAATTATGTCCCTGTAAACACAGTGCAGCTATTATCTCAAGATACGACCCAACAAAGAGCCTTAGGTATCTTAACTAGCAAATGCAATGTTTGCCACGCAAAACGCAACCGCAGAAGAGTCTTTACTAAAGAAAATATGAATTCTTGGTCTGATGATATTTACCAACAAGTTTTCATAAAAAAGAGAATGCCGAAAGGCAAGAAAAATAAACTCACCCTACAAGACAATCAAGAATTACTAAGGTGGATTATGGCCACACAAAACAAATAAAATATGGAACCTTCCTTTAAAACTTATGTTCTTATAGTAAGCATTTTATGTACCGGATTGACCGCTGGCTTATGCTTTACCTGGTCTAATGCAATTACTCCAGGGATTGGAAAATTAGACGATTTCAGTTTTTTACAATCATTTCAAGCTATGAATAGAGCCATTGTAAATCCTAGCTTTTTAATTGTCTTTTTTGGTCCTGCAGTTCTTCTCTTTGTCAATGCTTTTCTATTTAAGAATACAAACCAGAGCAGTTTTGTGTCTTTTTTAATAGCGGCTATGCTGTTTTTTGTGGGAGTAGGTTTGATCACAATTTTTAAAAATGTACCACTCAATGAACTATTAGACAAAACCTTACTCGAAACAGCCACCAAAGAAGAGCTGGCAGATCTAAGAAAAACCTTTGAGCAACCTTGGAATCGTTGGCATATGCTACGCACAGTATGTTCTTTTACATCCTTTGCCTTATTACTAATGGGATGGGTGTACCACAAATAGTAACTCATCTCCACGCTTTCGCGAAACCGAGCGCAGCGAGGTTCACGACCGTAGGGAGAGCACAGCGATAAACCGAGCGCAGCGAGGT
>PAUP01000007.1 GCA_002712765.1 Cytophagaceae bacterium
AAAAACCATTGCACATATAATGAGCCAGATGGTTCCCAGCATTCCCGCCATACCTTTGGCAGAGAATAGATCGGCAAGTATTGGGTTTTCTGTGGCCACCGTGGTGTTAACGGTGATCGCGTTTAAAATACCTTTATAACCAGAACTAAAAGTCAAGGTTTCTGCCTCAGAAACCGCTAGTACAACATCTGGCTGAAAAATAAGCGCCGCCACGGCTCCCAACAAGGTGCCTGCCAATAATGCGATAAGCGGTGGCGTCTTTTTGACAATCAGTGCAATCACGATAACTGGAACTAGAAATAGCCAAGGACTTACGTTAAAAGAGGCTTCGATGGCAGTGAGAATTTCACTCGAATCTGCAGCACCAGTTGTATCTAAAGTCAATCCTATAATGATAAAGACGATTAAGGTGATGACAATGGTTGGTACTGTTGTATACGTCATATATTTAATATGTGTAAAGAGATCGGTGCCGGCCATAGCTGGAGCGAGGTTGGTGGTATCACTCATTGGAGAGAGTTTATCTCCAAAATAGGCACCCGATAATACAGCACCAGCTGTCATACCAACAGAAATACCCAAGGCTTCTGCGATACCTATAAGGGCAATTCCCACTGTAGCCGATGTAGTCCAACTACTCCCTGTAGCTATAGAAATCACCGCACAAATAATAACACAGGCAGCCAGAAATATGGTAGGATTAAGTAGCTGTAACCCATAATAGATCATTGTGGGTATAATTCCGCTAATGAGCCAAGTTCCTGCCAGCGCTCCCACCATAAGCAAGATAAGCAAGGCTCCCGTGGTCGATTTGACATTTTGAGAAACCTCTTCGACCATGGTTTTATAACTCACTTTATTAAAATGCCCAATAATTGCCGCTACTGTTGCTCCTAGTAATAATATAAACTGATTAGATCCAGATAAGGCATCATCTCCAAATACAAAAACATTGTAGGCCAACATACCTACTAAAGCAAAAATAGGAATAAGGGCTTCCCATATGTTAAGCTCTCTGTTTTCGATGATCTTTTGATTGTTGCTGTCCTGAGTCTGACTATCCATAGAATATGTATTATGATGTAATGTTACGATTTTGTTGGGTGATGGGCAAACAAAAATTGGTGAAGCCGTCAAGGGAAAACATCATAGAATCTATAGCCTGTGATCTTCATGGTATCTCCTAAAAAGTGAGGTGTTATTGCTTAATTTGTAAGAATTTTCTACACCATACTTACGGGAAAAACGTAACCAAGTTGAGGGAAAATTATCTCTTAATAAAGGTTAAACCATTGAATTTCTGTGTTTTTGACCGATGTATTCTTACATCTTGTCGAATAATAGGCTATTTGTAAGGCAGTTACAATTGTCGCATCTTACTTTTGACGTCCCAAATCATTACATTATGAAGCAATTATTACGCATCGCTGCGTTAATGGCGTGCACTTTTTTGAATGCTCAAGTAGGAATCTACACTACCAATCCAAAATCTTCTTTAGATATACAAACTTTAAATCCGGCAGCCCCAACGGCTACAGACGGTCTGTTAATTCCTAGAATTGATACATTTCCTGCGACCAATCCCAACGCCGATCAACAATCTATGTTAGTGTATTTGACCACCAATCAAACAGCACTCAATATTTCTGGAACCCCACAGGATTACGATTTGGGCTATTACTATTGGGACAATATTCAAACCAACTGGATCGCTTTAAATTATACAGGAGCACCTGCTTGGGAAATTGAAGGTAATGACAATGTCACTAGTGGCACCCATTTTTTGGGCACCACAAATGCCGAAGAAGTTGACTTTAGAGTCAATAATAAACATATCGCACGTATTACCGAGCTCGGACAATTCGAATTAGAGGCAGACGAGAAGTCTGTTTTTATAGGTTTTGAAGCAGGAGAGGCTTATGACCCTGATAATACAGCTGCCGAGCAAAACACCTTTGTAGGCTATCAGGCTGGAAAAGATAATAGTGCTGGGCGTGACAATGTAGGAGTGGGAGCTATGTCTATGACAAACAATACAACGGGCAACTTTAATACGGCCATCGGTGATGAAACGCTAGAGAACAATACCACAGGAAGCGCAAATTCGGCTTTTGGAAACAATGCTTTACGAGCAAACATTAATGGTAGTAATAACTCGGCCTTTGGAGAGGCTTCTTTAGATTCGAACACATCGGGAGATGGGAACACCGCATTTGGATCAAATGCTGGTGAGTCCAATACGACGGGAGATAATAACGTTTTTGTGGGTAAAGATGCCGATGCTGTTTTTACTGGTTTTGATGAGATGATCGCTATTGGTCATGGCGCTGAGGTTTCAAATAATAGATCTATGGCCATAGGAGCATTTACGGATGCCCAAGATCCTTCCTCTATGGCTATTGGAGACGACGCTAATGTAGTTGGAGGCTCTTCTAGATCTATCGCCATAGGGAATGATGCCAATATTGATGGAGGCTCTTCAGATGCGATTAATATAGGGATAGGAAGTACGATTAATAACGGGTCGTCATCTAGTTTAACTATTGGAAATGGTAATAATCTCGTGGGTGGGGTGAACAATGCCATTGCACTTGGAAATAATATTACCATTCAAAATGGCTATGATAATGCAATTGGTATAGGCAATGGAGCTACCCCTACCAAAGCCAATCAATTGATGTATGGTACAATTACCGAGGTTGACCTTAACGGAGCCGTAGTCGTCAATGCATCTGATGCGCGATTTAAATATGCGGTCACCCAAAACGTTCCTGGTCTTGATTTTATTACAAAGCTTCGCCCGGTGACGTATAAGTTTGATTATACCAAATTAGATCGCTTTCACAAGGCAGGTAAAATTAGAACCAATACCGAGCAAATCGAAACGGGCTTTATCGCACAAGAAATTGAAGCGGCTATGAAAGCAACAGGCTATGATTTTAATGGCTTGATCATTCCTGAGAATAAAGAGACAGACAATTATAAAGTGTCTTATGTCAAATTTGTAGTGCCATTGGTACAAGCCGTACAGGAACAGCAAAAAGAAATTACAGCGTTAAAGGCCAAAGTAGGTGAGATAGATCGTCTCAAACAACAACTTGATGCGCTCAAAACCATGCTCATGGCTACGAGTGATCTCGCTCCTAGCTCCAACAACACAAAAGCTGGAGATTAATTACGCCTATGGCGTAAAACGCAAACAATTCCAGATAAAAAGCCGATCAATTGATCGGCTTTTTTGATGGTGTAGTGCTATTTTTTATGAGGTTGCGATAGCGTTTTGTGGCTGGGCATCCAATATGCCCAAAGATTCCATACAGGCTCTCATCATGCGATAGGTTCGGGCAATATCATCGTCAAGCCCAATAGAAAAACGGATAAGCCCATCGGTCAATCCCATAGCCGCTTGTTCTTCTTCTGGAATTTCTGAAGAGGTCGAACTCCCTGGGGCGCTAAACAGCGTTTTGTAAAACCCTAGCGATACGGCCAGATATCCCAAGTTGCGTTCTTGCATTAATTCCATCAGGGCGTTGGCTTTATCTAAAGATCCTACATCGATAGTGAGCATCCCTCCATATCCGTAATCGGGATTCATCATGCGATTAAATACAGCGTGACTAGGGTGAGATGCCAGGCCAGGATAGACGGTTCTCAGCCCATCGGCCTCAAATTTTTGAGCGAGAAATAGCGCGTTGTGACTGTGCTGCTTCATACGTATGTGAAGCGTTCTCAGATTTTTGAGTACAGATGCTGCTCTTAGGCTATCCATGGTAGGTCCTAAAAGCATACTTGCCCCATCATTGACATTGCGCAACTGATCGATAAATTCTTGACTCCCACATACTACGCCACCTACCGTATCAGAAGATCCGTTAATAAATTTGGTCAGACTGTGTATTACAATATCGGCGCCATGAGCAGTTGGAGTTATCGATAAGGGAGAAAAAGTGTTATCGACTACAAGGGTGAGGTTATGCTTTCGCGAAAGCGCACTGAGGGCTTCTAAATCGGCGATCTCAAGTAGTGGATTACTTACACTTTCACAATAGAGTACTTTGGTGTCTTTGGTAATCGCAGCGGCAACAGCATCGATATTGGTGATATCTACAAAAGAAGTGCTGATCCCAAACTTAGGGGCAAAATTCTTTAAAAAAGCATAGGTCCCACCGTATATCGTGCGGCTCGAAACGATATGATCTCCCTGCTGGCATAACTGCATTAGGGTGGGGGTTATCGCGCCCATCCCACTGGCAGATACATTTGCGGTCTCTGTGCCTTCCATAGCGGCAAGGGCTTCACCAAGATACAAATTTGATGGGGTGCTATGTCTAGAGTATAGATAGCAACCATCGGCATTGCCTTCAAAGGTGTCAAACATGGTCTTGGCCGATAAAAAGGTGTAGGTTGAACTATCTGAAATAGAGGGATTGACTCCTCCAAATTCGCCAAAGTATTGTAAATCCTGAATTTCGTTTGCGGGTTTATAGGCCATGATTAATTATTTTAAAATGAATAAATATCTTAATTAAACAATTTTGATAGTTTAATTAACATCAAAAGTATATAGCTATTTGTATAAAATCAATCAATGGTTAAATATTTAGATTATTATTCGGTATATTTAGGGCAGATGCTGTAGGCGCTTTTGCAAAAGCGCACATATATAAACAATACCTGATTTATTTTCTATGATTAAGATGGATGCTATCGATAAAAAGCTCTTGACTTTGCTACAACAAGACTGCAAAAAGACCAATAAAGAATTATCACACTTGCTCAACTTATCTGTTACTGCAATTTATGAACGTATTAAAAAGTTAGAGCGAGAAGGTATTATAGAGCGTTATGTAGGACTGGTCGACAAATCAAAAGTAGGCCGTGACTTTGTCGTGTTTTGTCATATTAAACTCACGCAGCATCGCAAAGAATACCTCACCGCTTTTGAACGAGCCGTACAGCAGCTTGAGGAGGTCGTAGCCTGTTTTCACGTAAGTGGAGATTATGATTATATTTTAAAAGTCTTGGTTAAAGACATCGATGCCTTTAGAGCGTTTATGGTGACAGAGTTGACATCTCTGGATCATATTGGGAGTACCTATAGCTCCTTTGTAATTAATGAGGTCAAACACACCACCGCAGTAAGTATATAAGTATGAAAGAATCACTACGTCGCTCCTTAGAGTGTTTTTTTCTGTTTGCCGCCATACCCTTGAGTTTATTGCTACCTGTAACCGTGGGAGTGAAGGCTATTGTGGTAGTGCTGGCTTTTGTGTATCTCCTTTATGTGCTTTTTAAAAAGACAGCTATAGGCTGGGGCTTTAAAAACAAACTTCCCTGGCGGTGGTTTGTTAAGCACATCGGTTTTAGGTTGTTAATTATAGTCGTGGTCACCACTTTGTTTGTATATGCCTATGCCCCAGAAGCACTATTTTGTGTACCCAGAACCAATATAAAACTGTTTTTTATCATCTTGGCGGTTTATACGTTATTATCGGTTTGGCCGCAAGAGGTTATCTATCGCAGTTTCTTTTTTACACGCTATTCGAGTTTTTTTAAAAATCAATACCTACTCATTTTTGTCAATGCCGTGCTTTTTTCGCTAGCGCATCTGTTTTTTCTCAATCTTATGGTAAGCCTGCTCACCTTTATAGGAGGACTGCTCTTTGCTCATACCTATGCCAAAACAAGGTCAACGTTACTCGTTTCTATAGAGCACGCCTTATACGGCTGCTGGCTATTTACCGTTGGTATGGGAGAAATGCTGGCATTTCCAGGGATGGGTGCCTGCTCATAAAAAAAGCCACTGCAATGGCAATGGCTTTTTTAATAACGTAAATACTACTGTTTTATATATCGTCAAAACTGAGATCGGTAAAGCGATCGGCAGTTGGGGTCGTTTCATCTGTGGCAGTTGCTGCACTGGTCGTTGGTTCTGGACGGGTGTAGTTGCTTTGGTGACGATCACTAATAACCTCATGTCCTTTTTCTTCTAAAACAAAATTGGTCATCTCGGCTAAAATATCGCTAAACCCTTGAAAATCTTCTTTATACAGGTAGATTTTGTGTTTTTTGAAGTGAAATGACCCGTCGTCATTGGTAAACTTTTTACTCTCTGTGATAGTTAGGTAATAATCTCCAGCTTTGGTAGATCGTACATCAAAAAAATAGGTTCTTCTACCTGCTCTTAAAACTTTAGAAAATATTTCTTCGTTCTCCCTCGTTCCGTAATCACTCATAGTCAGCCTGTGGTTAATGGTTTTAAATTAGATCCTCAAAAATGCTAAAAAAAACCACTGTACCCAATTTTTTTTTAGATTTCTTTCTCATCCAATTGTTTTAGGTAAAGTTCTTTGTAATAACCGTCTACTGTTATGAGTTGATTATGAGTGCCTTGTTGTACAATTTGGCCTTCTTCTAAAATGATAATACGGTCGGCATTTTTGGCAGAAGAGATACGATGACTCACAATAACAGTCGTTGTTTTACTCGCAATTTGAGCGAGGTTAGAAAGAATTTCTTCTTCGGTTTCAGTATCTACAGCGCTCAAACTATCATCGAGCAATAAAATTTGTGGCTGGGCGATAAGGGCTCGAGCTATAGAAACGCGCTGTTTTTGTCCTCCAGACAAAGTGATGCCACGCTCTCCCAAAACGGTATCGTATCCATTTTTAAAGCCGATAATATTTTGGTGTACACAGGCTGCTTTCGCGAAAGCAATCACTTGCTCATCACTGGCGTTCACATCGCCAAATTTTATATTTTCTTTTAAAGTGTCTGAGAATAAAAAGGCATCCTGTGGCACATAGCCAATACTCTTGCGCAAGGCACTGAGATCTACCTTGGGCAGTGGCGTACCATCGAGTAATATTTGTCCAGATTGCACGTCGTACAGCCGTCCAATCAATTCTAGAATGGTAGACTTGCCTGATCCTGTGCTTCCTATAATGGCCAAGGTTTCTCCATTTTTAACTTCAAAACTGACTTCTTTTAAGGCTGTAATATTGGTGTCTTCGTAGGTAAAACTCACCTTGTCAAAAACGATATCCCCCTTGATGGGCTTGTGGGTTTCGGCCTTGTTTTGAATACTAGGATTGATGTCCAAAAATTCATTGATGCGCTCTTGAGAGGCTTCGGCGGCTTTTATAATTGAGGTAACCCAACCTACGGTAGCTACGGGCCAGGTGAGCATATTAACAAACATGATAAACTCGACAAGCGTACCAAAATCGGTAATGGTGCCATCTATATATTGTTGCCCTCCCACAAATATGACCAAGAGATTACTCGCTCCAATAAGTCCGATCATCAAAGGAAAGAAGAAGGCTTGTACCTTGACTAAATCTAAATTTTTCTCTTTGCTATCATCACTTAGGGTTTCAAAATCGTCATAGGTTTGTCCTTCTAAGGTGTAGGCCTTAATTACCGCAATACCACTAAAAGATTCTTGAGTATAGGTAGTCAATTTTGAAAGGTATTGCTGGACAATGGTACTGCGCTTATGAATCTCTTTACTCAGTTTGTAAATAGAAAGCGATAGTACTGGTAAGGGGATGAGTGTATAGAGGGTTAAACTAGGTGCCGTGGCATACATATAAGGAATAACCGTGGCAAATAATACTAGGGCATTGAGCAAATACATGATGGCAGGACCTACATACATGCGTACTTTTCCCACATCTTCTGAGATCCTATTCATCAAATCTCCCGTTCTGTTTTGTTTATAGAAATTTAACGACAGACGCTGGTATTGGGCATAAATGTCATTTTTAAGATCGGCTTCTATAAAACGAGAAACCACGATGATCATTTGCCGCATTAAAAAGGTAAATAGCCCCGAAAGCGCTGTAGCACCCAAAAGCAGTAATAAGTATTTGAGCAAACCACTTTTTAAAAGTTCGACCCCTATCTCATTTTTGGTATAGGAGCGCACTACATCAACAGTTTGTCCAATAAAGTTGACATTGGCTACGGCAAAAACTCTGGCGGCAATAACGATAAAGAATCCAAGTAGCAAACGCCACTTGTATTTTAAGAAATAGGGGTTTAAGGCTTTGAGAGCTTTCATGTCATTACACAATAGGGTCGTACTACTCGTATTTGAGCGCCACGAAGGTCGCTAATTTTTGTTTTTATTGGTACCCCTAGCTGTAAAAAATATAAAAACCTAGATACCCCATTGAGAATCTATACTTTACTAGCGTATAGTTGGACTGTCATTTGCAATTTTTATTAACAAATTCGCAATTAACACAAAATTAGAGTAATGTAAATTGTATTATTCATTATTTTAGCCCCGATAAATTCTGAATAATAGAATTTCTACTTTAAAATGTATAAGTTATGGAAGTGGATGTACTTTCTCTAGATCAACTAGACAAAATTGCCCCTGTCTTTGGACAGCAATCTTTTAACGATCACGAACAAATTGTTTTTTGTAACGATCCAGATACAGGTTTAAAGGCCATTATCGGGATTCACAATACCGTATTGGGCCCAGCCCTTGGGGGTACCCGAATGTGGAATTATGCCACAGAGTGGGATGCGCTTAACGATGTTTTGAGACTCTCTAGAGGGATGTCTTTTAAGAGTGCGATTACAGGCTTAAATTTAGGTGGAGGAAAAGCAGTCATCATTGGCGATGCCAAGACGCAAAAAACACCAGAGCTCATGAAGCGATTTGGTGAGTTTGTACACTCTTTGAGTGGTAAATATATCACTGCCGAAGACGTAGGTATGGAAACTGCCGACATGGATTTGGTGCGCACGGTAACACCTTATGTTACTGGTATTTCTGAAGATAAAGGAGGTGCTGGCAATCCGTCTCCAATTACCGCCTATGGCGTGTTTATGGGGATGAAGGCTGCTGCTCAATACGCCTATGGTTCTGATAATCTTGAGGGTAAAAAGGTACTGGTACAAGGTATTGGTCATGTTGGAGAGGTCTTAGTCGAGCATATCACCAACGAGGGCGGAGAAGTATATATTAGCGATATCAATCAACAGCGTTTGGAAAGTGTTCGCGATAGTTATGGCGCCAAAATTTTTACTGGCGAAAATGTGTATGCTGCCGATGTCGATATTTATGCCCCTTGTGCATTAGGTGCTACCATAAATGATAATACCATCAATGCGCTTAAAGCGAAAGTGATTGCAGGAGCGGCCAATAATCAGTTAGCCGATGAGAACTTACACGGACATATGCTACAAGAAAGAGGTATTGTTTATGCGCCAGACTTTTTGATTAATGCTGGAGGGATTATAAATGTTTATGCCGAATTAGAAAATTACGACAAGCAAGAGATAATTCGCAAGACAGAAAATATATTTGATACGACCTTAGAAATACTGTCAATGGCCGAGACCGAAGGGATTACCTCGCATCAGGCGGCCTTAAAAATTGCTGTCGAACGTATCGAAAACCGTAAAAACAGTCAATCGTAAAAGATGGAGTTTTAGTACTACGGTTACATAGAAAAGACTATTTTTGCAAGGGTTTTACACAAGGTAAGGCCCTTGTTTTATTTAAAAGTTCTTTGGTGATATGTTGAACAGACGCCACATCCGTGTCAAAGTAATGCAATCGATTTATGCGATGGATTGTAAACCGCAGGCTTCTTTGCCTGCAGAAGAGAAGTTTATAGATGAGAGTCTACAACAGGTGTATCATTTATACCTCTTGCTTCTCGATTTGATGGTAGAAGTGCACGCTTTCGCGAAAGCGCGCCAAGAGAAAAACGCCAAAAAGATTCTTGCTACCGAATCTGACATCAATCCCAACACGAAATTTATCAACAATCAGGTCTTGGTCAAATTGGCCTCAAATAGTTTATTACAAGACGCCCTAGACAAACGCAAATTGAAAAACTGGCGTTTGGACGATGAATATGTAGTGTTGATATACAATGAGCTGGAAGCCAGTGAATGCTATCAAGACTATATGAATAGTGGCGAAACCGATTTTAAAGAAGATCGCAGTTTTGTGATTCAATTTTATACCGAAGTGCTTGCTCCCAATGATAAACTATACGATTATCTAGAAGACAAACAATTGACCTGGCTAGACGATTTACCCCTTGTCAATATGGCAGTATTAAAGCGTTTGCAAAAATTAAAACCCAGTTCTCCAGAAAGCGTACTGCTGCCAGCCCTCTACAAAAATGAAGATGATCGTGCTTTTGGGCGTGAATTACTTAGTCAAACCGTAGGGCATGACGATTTTTTAACAAAAGAAATTTCAAATAATACACCAAATTGGGATAAAGAACGTATCGCGGATGTAGATATGGTATTGATCAAAATGGCGCTTTGCGAGTTTTTAAAATTCCCGTCTATCCCCGTTAAAGCAACTATTAATGAGTACTTGGAGATTGCCAAAGAGTATTCGACACCAAAGAGTAGCATCTTTATCAATGGGATACTCGATAAGTTGGTCAAGCAGTACCGCAAAAACAATACGTTAAAGAAAAGCGGAAGAGGCTTACAAGAATAAAAAATTTACTATTTTTGAGGATAATTTTAATTAAAATTTAAAAACAATGAAAAAAGGTATTTTAGTATTAGGTGTACTAACTGCTATGATCTTTACGTCTTGTAAAGAGGACGCGACAAGTAAAGTTAAAGAAGAGAATGTAGAAGTAGCAGCAGCTCGTGATGAGAAAGCTACAGAATATCCTGTAATGACTTTTGACGAAACAGAATACGATTTCGGAAAAATCAAGAAAGGAAATGCAGTAGAGCACAAATTTACATTTACCAACACAGGTAAAGCGCCATTAGTAATCGTTGACGCTAAGAGTTCATGTGGATGTACTGTGCCTCAGTATTCTAAAGATCCTGTTGCTCCTGGTGAAAAAGGAGAGCTTCTTGTAAAATATAACGGTAGTGGTACCAATGCAGTTACAAAAACAGTAACGATCAAGGCAAATACTGCTTCTGGAAAAGAAACGATCCGTATTAAAGCATTTGTTGAAGCTGCTGCCGCTGGCGCTGCCAAATAATTTATATGGGTGACTTAGGACAACTTGCAGGTCCGATATTACTATTTGCAGTATTTATCATTTTTTTTATTGTTTTACCGCAACGAAAAAAGATCAAGCAAGAAAAAGAATTTGATAGTGGACTTAAAAAAGGTGACAAAGTAGTGACCAAAAGTGGTCTTCACGGCAAACTACTCGAATTAAATGCCGATGGTACTTGTATCATAGAAACAGGTGCAGGCAAAATGAAGTTTGAGCGTTCGGCCTTGTCAATTGAGCTTACTATAGCTTTGACAAAAAGTGTGACCACCAAATAATCGAGTCATTATCAAGTAGAAAAACCTCGCAACCAAGTTGCGAGGTTTTTTTATGTGCTATTCTAAAGTAAACTGCATTGATTGATCTCCCAGCTGCGCATTGGCTCGGTCTATTTCGTCTTGGGTGGGTGGAGCTGGTTTTTGCTTTTCCTTGGCTTCGGGCTCAAAACTCAAAGTGGCAATGACTGGAAAATGATCAGATCCTATACTGGTTCCTGCGCCTATTTTTTTTAAGCGAAAATGAGGAGATACAAACAAATGATCTAATGGCCACCGCATGAGCCAACTATTGGCATTAAAGGTGTTATAAAAGCCTCGGCCTACTCTGGGATCTAATAATCTACTCACCGATCTAAAAAGCGAGGTCGTACTCGACCAGGCAACATCGTTAAAATCGCCTAGAACGATTACGGGTTTGTCTGTGTTTTGTGCCTCGAAAGCAGTGAGCATCATTTCCTTATCCCTATCAGAAGAAGAAGCCTTGTGTTGGGGCATTGGTGGGGTAGGATGTATGGCCAATAGTTGTACTTGGGCTCCATTTTCTAAAGTAGCCATTGCCTTCATGGAAGGAATACGATCTGAAACCTGATAGCGTATGGCCGTATCTTCTAAAGGAATAGAAGAATATAGAAGCATACCGTAAGTGTTCTCTAATGGTTCGGTAATAAAGTAAGGATATGTTTTACTCAAGGTAGGATGTACAGCATTATACCATTTTTGATTGGTTTCCATCAGTAAAATGAGATGGGGCGCTTCATTTTTAATTGCGGTCAATACTTTGTCGTGTGCTGTGTTTTGTTGATAAACATTAGCAGTAAAAACGCGTATTTCGTCTTGCGCTGCGCTAGAACTATCTGCAATCTCTACGTTTGCGAGTGGAGTGTATGGATAGATTTTTACAAATTGATACATAAAGCAAGCTATTAGCACTGTAATAAAGGCATAATCTCTCCAGTTTCTCAGATCAAACTTGACTAAAAAGGTGCCAATTGCCATAAGAGTAAGGCCAGTGAGTTGTGCGTGTGGAAAATCAAAAATCCTTATCCACCAATTATCTGCGGCTGCAATGGGGATGAGTGTGAATAGGACAGTGAGCAGTCCAAATAGTTGTAATCCTTTTTTAAGCGTCATGGTTTGGTTTTTGGTTGTATTTGAATATAGCTAATACTGGGGTAGAATGAGGACTGTAATAAGCTAATGGTGCACTCATTAAGAATTGGAATACCCAACATCCATGTCCTGTAGGTATAGTCAAATAATGAAAGAGACCCTCGTGACCAATTTCAAAAAATGTATCTTTGCCATCCCAACACGGTTTTGATATAGATTTATGAGTCAAAAAGTATTACTTAATGCCACCGAGGTCAATATTATCTTACATAGACTGGCGTGTCAATTGATCGAGAATCACACCGACTTTTCTGAAACTGTGCTCATAGGTATACAGCCACGCGGTATATTTCTCGCAGAGCGCATCGCCAAGTTATTGAGAGAATCATATCATATCAAGGAGGTAGTTTTAGGGTATCTGGATATTACTTTTTACCGAGATGATTTTAGACGTTCAGAAAAAATTCTTGAGGCCAATAAGACCAAAATTGACTTTGTCGTAGAGAATAAAAAGGTAGTCTTTATTGATGATGTTCTCTATACGGGGCGTAGTATCAATGCAGCCCTTACAGCCCTACAGAGTTTTGGACGTCCTCAAGAGGTAGAACTCATGTGTTTGATCGATAGACGGTTTAGCAGGCATTTACCTATTCAACCTGATTACAGAGGCCGTCAAGTAGATGCCATAAATGAAGAAAAAGTAAAAGTGAGCTGGGTAGAAAATGAAGGAGAGGATAGTGTTTATGTTGTTAAAAGTTAAGAAAAGAAGACTATGAGTGAATTGAGTGTCAATCATTTACTAGGCATCAAATACATCAATGAAGCAGATATTGATCTGATTTTTAAAACAGCAGATCATTTTAAAGAGGTGATCAATAGACCTATTAAAAAAGTACCCTCATTAAGAGATATTACCATAGCCAATCTGTTTTTTGAAAACAGTACGCGTACCAAGTTGTCTTTTGAACTTGCAGAAAAACGGTTGAGCGCCGATGTCATTAACTTTTCGGCGGCAGCCTCATCAGTAAAAAAAGGAGAGACTCTAATTGATACTGTAAACAATATCTTGTCTATGAAAGTGGATATGGTAGTGATGCGCCACCCCAATCCAGGGGCTGGAGTGTTTTTATCAAAACACATTGATGCCAGTATAGTCAATGCTGGAGATGGAGCGCATGAGCACCCTACACAAGCTTTACTTGACAGTTATTCGATACGAGAGCGACTAGGAGATGTAGCGGGTAAAAAGGTAGTAATCGTAGGTGATATTTTACACAGTCGTGTTGCCTTGTCCAATATATATGCGCTTAAGCTCCAAGGAGCCCAAGTCAAAGTGTGCGGGCCCAAAACACTTTTGCCAAAATATATCGAAAGTCTTGGTGTAACTGTAGAGCTAGATATTAAAAAGGCCTTAGCCTGGTGTGATGTAGCCAATATGTTACGGGTACAAAACGAACGCATGGATATCAGTTATTTTCCAACTACTAGAGAATACACCCAACAATTTGGCGTAAACAAACAACTGCTCGATAGTTTGGACAAAGAGATTGTCATAATGCATCCAGGCCCTATTAATCGCGGGGTAGAAATTACTAGTGATGTGGCAGATTCTGAGCATGCCATTATTTTAGATCAGGTTCAAAATGGGGTGGCAATACGAATGGCAGTTATTTATTTATTGGCATCAAAAATCAAACAATAATGCAGGTTACCAAAAAAGATACTTATACCATCCTTGCCGATGACCACAATGATGTTATTGCTTTTGCCAAACATCTCGAACGGGCGGTACCCGGTAATTTTGAACACCTTAATCTCGTTATTGACCTTTTAAAATACGAAGCGTTGAAACTAGAGGAGTTGGTCCATTTTATAAAACTTTCTAATTATCAACGCGCCGGAAAAAAAAGTTATGTCTTAGTAAATACAGGGATTAATTTTGATCTCGTTCCTGATGAGATGGTCGTCGTTCCAACCCTTACAGAGGCCGAAGACATTGTTCAAATGGAAGAAATCGAGCGGGATCTTGGTTTTTAATCGCTATAGATGGCATCTCAAATCACACTTTCAATTTTAGGATGCTATGCGGCGGCACCTGGCACTTTTAAAAACCCAACAGCCCAGGTAGTCGATATCCGCAATCACTTATTTCTGGTCGATTGTGGTGAAGGGACACAGGTCGCCTTACGTCAAAATCGCATTAAGTTTTCGCGTATTAAACATATTTTTATCTCCCACTTGCACGGCGATCACTTTTATGGTTTGATGGGGGTGATCTCGACCTTTAGTTTGCTCAAGCGCAGTGCGGCCTTAACTATTTACGGTCCAAAAGGGATCAAAGAGTTGTGCTTATTACAATTAAAACTCTCTCAGGCCTATACCAGTTATCCTTTACATTTTCATGAAATCACAACCAAAGAACCCACTGTTCTTTTTGAAGATGATCGTGTTATTGTGAGTACAATTCCTCTCAAACATCGAATATATACCAATGGCTTTCTCTTTCAAGAAAAATTGGGAGAACGTCGTTTGGACATCAATGCTTGTTTGCAACTCGACATTGACAGCGCCTATTATGCCAAAATAAAACAGGGAGGTGATGTAACCTTAGACGACGGCAGGTTAATTGCAAATGCCGATTTGAGTTTTGACCCTGAGCCTGCAAAGAGTTATGCCTATTGTAGTGATACCGCTTATAGCCAAAAGATAATTACGTACATAAAACAAGCCACTGCGCTCTATCACGAGGCTACCTTTTTGGACAGTCATGAGCATTTGTGCAAGCCCACAGGTCACAGTACAGCGGCGCAAGCAGCTCAAATTGCAGCCAAAGCCGAGGTAGGTCAATTAATTTTGGGGCATTTTTCGACGCGTTATGCCTCATTAAAGGGATTTATTGAAGAAGCTTCACCTATTTTTGCCAATGTTCATCTTGCCGATGACGGAAAAGTATTTACCTTTTAGAAAACAGCTATGAATCGAGAAAAACCATCGGTACCTAGACCTATTTTGGCCCGATTGCAGGCGCATTTTGATCAACTCATCCCAAGAAATTTATTTTTGGTGAGCCCAGATACGCGCTATAAAAAAGTCTATCATATCGCAGGGTCTACTGCGGTAAAAGACAATATCACTATTGCCTTTCGCATTGTCTTATACCAAGACGAGCACTTTTGTGATTATTTTTTAAATGCCAACGGTTATACCGAACATCGCAAATACGTTGTAGAGCGAGATGAAGTGGAGCTCCTACCTAATTTTGAAGGACAATATGGCGATAGCGCCATCGAAGATGATGGGCTTAGTTATCATGAGCATATGCGTATTGTAAAACACGATGCAGAGGTGCGTAAAATGCTTATCAAAAAGGGTTTTATCAAACGTTGAGCCATGTGTTGTTGTTTGGTGATTTTTAGAAAATGCCGTGTCGGCCTCAATGACTTCTACTTGCTTTAGGCCTCTTTCTCTTGCCGAAAGTGATATTAAATTCATGTGAAATTTAGGAGTCAATTTTTCTGTTTATAGTCGATTCTCGTACCTTTACTACTATGAACAGAGACATACACGATTACAGACAATCTTATGAGGTTGGTGCCTTAGATATGGACCAGATGCAACCACATCCTATGGATCAATTTGGGCTGTGGTTTAAAGAAGTAGAAGCCGAAGGAAGCCTTAGAGAACCTAATGCCATGAGTTTGGCTACGCTGGGTCTAGACAGTTTTCCCAAAGCGCGTATCGTGCTATTAAAAGCCTATCCTCACGAAGGTTTTGTATTTTATACCAATTACGAGAGTGAAAAAGGAAAAAGTATTGCTGCCCATCCTAAAGTTGGTATCTCCTTTTTTTGGCCCAATCTCGAACGCCAAGTCATTGTCAAGGGGCAGATCCAAAAACTTTCTAAAGACAAATCTGATGCTTATTTTCAATCACGACCTAAAGACAGTCAATTAGGCGCTTTAGTTTCTGATCAGAGTAGTATCATTGCTTCGCGAGAAGTTCTGGAAGATAAAATGGAACGGCTCAAAACCGCCTATGCCAACAAGGACATACAACGTCCAGATCATTGGGGCGGTTATATAGTCGAACCTGTATCTATAGAATTTTGGCAAGGCCGCCCTAGTCGCTTACACGATCGTGTTCGCTATGACTTGCAAGAGGGTAGCTGGCAAAAAAACCGATTAGCACCTTGATATGAAAACACTTTATTTAGTACGACACGCAAAATCGAGTTGGGAATTTGATGTTCTCGATCACGAGCGTCCTCTTAATGAGAGAGGCCTAAGAGATGCCCCTCGGGTTGCTCAACGCGTAGCGCAAACTATGCCCAAACCAGACCTGCTGCTTAGTAGTGATGCTGTGCGTGCCAAAACCACTGCGGCTATTTTCGCGAAAGCGCTAGAGATTCCCTCACAAGATATTGTATTGAATCACAAGTTATATGATTTTGAGGGGAGGGATTTGATGGCAGTTATAAGTGCTTGTGATGATAGTGTTGATACTTTGATGGTTTTTGGACACAATCACGCTATGACATCTGTGGTAAACACCTATGGCGACAAGCATACCGACAATGTACCAACAGCTGGTTTTACCGCTATTGCTTTTGAGGTGTCTCACTGGAAAGACATTGCTCAAGGAAAAACAATCGCTTACCTAACACCTAAAACACTCTAATATGACCAACACTCAAGAAGATCGCTATGTCAATCGCGAACTAAGCTGGCTACAATTTAATGCTAGAGTGCTTCAAGAGGCCGCAGACGAGACGGTACCGCTTATTGAACGATTGCGTTTTTTGGGGATATTCTCAAATAATTTAGATGAGTTTTTTAGAGTACGTTATGCGACGGTAAGACGTATTGTAGAGGCTGGGCGCAAAGGTAGAAAGGCCTTGGGGGTGTATACTGCTCAAGAATTGTTAGAAAAAATTACCGAAATCGTAATTAGACAACAAACCGAAAGTCTAGAGATCTTAAGTGATATTTATGACAAACTTGCCGATGAGCATATTTATGTCTTAAAAGAAACCGAGATCAAACATCCCGAACATCATCAATTCATAAAAGATTTTTATACCGAAAAGGTAAGTCCTGCACTAGAAACCATCATCTTAAAAGAAGATGTAGAACTACCCCGCATACAAGATCTCGATGCGTATCTCATGGTAAAAATGGACATCACCGATGCAGCGCAGCCACTTTACGCCCTTTTGGAAATCCCGAGTACTATAGAGCGTTTTGTAGTCCTACCTAGAATTGATGACAAGGACTATATTATCGTATTAGACGATGTGATACGTTACAATCTCGATGCTATATTTAATATTTTTAAATACGATAGCATCACAACTCATATGATTAAAATCACTAGAGATGCCGAGTTGGATATGGAAAGTGATCTGGGTAAGAGTTTTATAGAAAAATTATCCAAAAGTGTTAAAGGTCGGGAAGACGGAGAACCTGTGCGTTTTGTTTTTGATAAAACCATAGAGAAGGAGAAACTAGAATTTTTGTTGAAGAAATTGGGGATAGAGCGCACCGATAGTATTATTCCTGGAGGTCGTTATCACAATCGAAAAGACTATATGGGATTCCCTAGTCTTGGAAGAACCAATTTGTTATACGAAAAACAAAAGCCTTTACCCATTATTGGTTTGACCTTAGAGTGTAGTATGTTTGAAAAAATTGCCGAACGCGACTACTTGCAATACGCCCCTTACCACACTTTTGCTTACACGATAAAATTTTTAAGAGAAGCCGCTTTAGACCCTGCCGTAAAAAGTGTAAAAATTACAATCTATCGTCTCGCCAGTGTATCTCATATTGCGAGCGCCCTAATTAATGCCGCCCAAAATGGGAAAGAAGTTACGGTGCAAATAGAACTTAGAGCTCGTTTTGACGAGACCTCAAATATGCGATATGCACAACGTATGGAAGATGAAGGGGTCAAACTGATTTTTGGCGTACCTGGTCTAAAGGTGCATTCAAAAGTTTGTGTAATCGAGCGTCAGGAAGGCAAGAAGTTAAAGCGATACGGTTTTATTAGCACGGGTAATTTTAATCATTCTACGGCGAAGATTTATACCGATTATACCTTATTTACCGCCCATCAACCTATTTTGAAAGATCTGGCCAAATTGTTTAATTTCTTTGATACCAATTATATTGTCAATAAGTATAAACACTTGATCATTTCTCCACACTATGCACGTAATACGTTTAACCGTTTAATCGATGCCGAGATCGAAAAAGCCAAGAACAACCAGCCCGCATTAATACGTTTAAAAATTAATAGCATCTCTAACTATACGATTATAGATAAATTGTACGAGGCCAGTCAGGCTGGGGTGACCATAGAAATGATTGTTAGGGGTATTTGTTGCCTTATCCCAGGAGTGCCAGGCATGAGTGAAAATATTAAAGTAATTAGTGTTATCGATAAATACTTAGAACACCCTAGAGTCTATATGTTTGGTGCTAGAGGCGAAGAACAAGTCTATATTTCGTCGTCAGATTGGATGACTAGAAATCTAGACAACCGCGTCGAGGTAAGCTGTCCCATTGTTGATGACCGTATCAAGCAAGAAATTATTGAAACCCATGATATATGTTGGAATGACAATGTAAAGGCGCGTATTATCAATGGCAGCGGAGATAATCAATACCTCAAAACAGAGGGCAAAGCAGTGCGTTCACAATTTGCCACTTATGAGTACTACCTAGACAAATTAAAAGCGCATAATGCTTAATATTCAAAAATATGGGGCTATTGATATTGGTTCTAATGCCATAAGACTCTTGATTGCCAATGTGATTGAGCAACCACAAAAAGAGGCTATTTTTAGAAAGAGCGCTTTAATACGAGTTCCAATTAGATTGGGAGAAGATGTTTTTAAAAGCGGCACTATATCCGAGACCAACATCCTTCGAATGATCGATGCGATGAAAGCGTTCGGCCTTTTGATGAATGCGCATCATGTAGTGAGGTATAGAGCCTGTGCTACTAGCGCCATGCGTGAAGCCTCTAATGGTAAGGCTGTCGCCAAACGTATTAAAGAAGCGGCTCAAATTGATATCGAGATTATAGATGGTGTAGAAGAAGCTGCTATTATTGCGGCTACCGATCTCTATGCTGTTATTGATTCTCAGAAAAATTACCTCTATGTTGACGTAGGTGGTGGAAGTACCGAATTTACCATTTTTAGCAAGGGGGAGCTCATCGTGAGTAGATCTTTTCAAGTTGGGACTGTTCGTATATTGAATGACTTGGTAAGTGATCGGGATTGGAATGTATTAGAAGATTGGATAAAGACCTATACAGCCGGCTATGACAGTATAGATATTATTGGCTCTGGCGGAAACATCAACAAGATTTTTAAAATGAGTGGAAGAAAAATTGGCAAGTCTATTTCCTACTTATACTTGATGGGATTTTACAAAGACTTACAAAAAATGTCTTACGAGCAACGCATCATTGACTTGGGGCTTAATCAAGATCGCGCCGATGTGATATTACCCGCAACCCGAATTTATTTGTCTGCTATGAAGTGGGCAGGTTCCAAACAGATTTTTGTTCCTAAAATTGGTCTGGCCGATGGTATCATAAAAAGTCAGTATCTTACAGCGGTAAAACAAGGATGAACGCTTTCTTCTTGAGAATCAATAATAGTACGCAAACCAACGATTATGAAAAAAACACTACTTTTTCTTTTTTTAGCTGTTGTTACAACAGCCACCATACAAGCACAGGGGATACGGTATGGTTTTAAAATGGGAGTAAATGCAAGTTCTGTAAGCAATCTAGAATTTGAGACAATTAATGTTAACGGAGGAGCACAGAGTAGCGCCCCTTCAGAAGATGAAGATGGCCGAGTCAATTTTACCGCAGGCTTCTTTGCCGAAATTCCAATGAGTGAGACCTTTAGTATCCAGCCCGAATTTGTATATTCTTCTCAAGGAAATCAAGGTGAAGGCTTTAAGACCGATTATTTGCAAATTCCGATAGGACTGCGTTTAAATTTTAATAAGTTGTACGTTATGGCTGGTCCGCAGGTAGGTATTAAAATCTCCTTCTTTGAGCAATCTGAAGATTACAAATCGATTGATTTTTTAGGATTTGGAGCTATAGGATATCACTTTGGAGAAAACTTTTTTATCGAAGGTCGCTATACCCTAGGGTTTGCCGAGATTTTCGAAGATGACGCTAATATTCCAATTCTAGGACCTATTGAAGATGGAGAGGTCAATTTAGATACACGCTACCGCAATTTATCTGGAAACAACACCTATGTGAGCATTGTAGTTGGATACAGGTTATAAGTGACTATTTCGTTTATAAAAAAACCTGACATCCAATGTCAGGATTTTTTGTTTTGACTACATCACTTTAACCGTGAATGGTTTCTCCTTTGCTCAGGTCTTTCATGACCTCGGCTTCAAAATCTAATAGCTCCTGCCATTTTTGATCTACTAGTTTACGATCGCCATATTTTCTGGCAAAATTTAAAAACATCGTATAATGGCCAGCTTCGCTAATCATTAATTTTCGGTAAAATCGTCTTAATTTCGGATCTTCTAATTCTTCTGATAATAACCTAAAACGTTCACAGCTGCGTGCCTCAATTAAAGCCGCCACTAATAAACGGTTTACCAAACTTTCGGTACGGGAGCCTCCTTTCGGGAAATAAAAACGCAATTTGTGCACATAAGGATCTTTGCGTTCACGGCCTAGGTGAAGGCCTCGTTCTACGAGTAATTCGTGTACCATTTTAAAATGGCTCATTTCTTCCATAACCAGATCACTCATTTCTGATACCAGCTCAGTATGATCTGGAAAACCTATGATAAAAGATATCGCTGTAGAAGCGGCTTTTTGTTCACAATAGGCGTGATCGGTCAGGATGTCTTCAATATTCTTTTCTACAATATTTACCCACCTCGGGTCGGTAGGTAGTTTTAAATGTAGCATTTGTATGGGGGCTTTTTCTTCTTCCATAAGTTAGAGTTGGAGATCAAAGGTCTTGCGCAAAAGATCTAGTTCTGGATTTTGCTCCCGTAACTTCTCATATTTTTCTTGAGGGGTATAGGCATATTTGCGCTGTACTTCTTCATTTACGTGAATGACAAGACTGATGTCGTAATTATTGAGTTTGCGTTTAAGAAATTCTAGTAGAGGCCCTTGTGCCCTTTCTACTTCTACCTTCATCGTTTCATTAGGAAATTCTAGATGTATCGCTGTACCTTGGAGTTTTGGAAGATCTGCTTCTAGATTAGAGGCTAAAATCTTTTCGCCGGCTTTGGTCAATTTGTTGACGTATTCTTGCCATATGGCTTGCATCGCAATTTCTGTGAATGGCTCTTTGGGAAGATTGGTAACATCTACTTTAACAGCTGCGCGTTGTTTTTCTAATTCTTTCTTCTTTTGCAATCCTTTTAAAGAAAGACCAGAAACACCTTCCTTTCTTAGACCCAATTTGGGAGCTGCAGTATTTGGTGATCCTTGAGTAGCCGATGGTTTTGCGACAGGAGTTGTCGATGGTATATTGGCCACATCACCAGTGGTAGCTTCTTGTCTAGAAGTCGTTTCTTTAGGTGGAGACGCAACTTCCAAGGGGGTGTCGGGCTGGATTGTAACCTTAGGAGATTCGTCTGTTGTAGCAGGCTGCACCTCCTTTAAAGCTGGCATAGTATGAGCCGCTTGTTGTTTTTGATGGATTGCTGTGGCTTTATCCACCTTGTAATAGGAGGGAGGTATTAGCTGGGTGCTGTCATTTTTTTTTTCTCCATCAAAAGTGATAGAGGCCAATTGCATTAAACAAAGCTCAACAAGCAGGCGTTGGTTGCGACTTGTTTTGTATTTGAGATCACAGTCATTGGCAATCTCAATAGCTTTGAGTAAAAATGCCATATCGGCATTTTGAGATTGTTCGTAGTACTTCTTTTTAGTACTATTACCCACTTCTAGTAAATGAATGGTAGGCGGATTTTTGCAGACCATCAAATCTCTAAAATGTGACGCCAATCCAGCTATATAATGATGCCCATCAAAGCCTCTTGATAAAATGTCATTAAATTGTAACAGCAAGCCAGGAATATCGTTTTTGAGAATATGGTCGGTAGCTGTAAAATAGGTCTCGTAATCGAGTACGTTTAGGTTTTCAGTTACTGCTTTTCGCGTAAGCTGTTTCCCACTAAAGCTCACTACTCTATCAAAAATAGACAAGGCATCACGCATGGCACCATCGGCCTTTTGAGCTATGATATGAAGCGCTTCTTCATCGGCATCTATACCTTGTTCTTGAGCGATATGAACCAGATGTTCTCGCGCGGCGGTCACAGTGATTCTTTTAAAGTCAAAAATTTGACACCGAGACAATATCGTGGGTATAATTTTGTGTTTTTCTGTGGTAGCGAGTATAAAAATCGCATGCTTAGGCGGTTCTTCAAGCGTCTTTAAAAAAGCATTAAAAGCAGATGCCGACAGCATATGAACCTCGTCAATAATATATACTTTATAAGAACCTACTTGTGGCGGTATACGCACTTGATCAATGAGGTTTCGAATGTCGTCTACAGAGTTGTTTGAGGCGGCATCTAGTTCAAAGATATTAAAGGCAAAATCTTCATCGGCAGTAGTGTTTTCGTCCTGATTGATGCGTTTGGCCANAATACGTGCGCAACTGGTTTTACCCACACCACGTGGCCCACAAAACAANAGNGCTTGTGCCANNTGATTATTGGCTATGGCATTTTCTAAGGTATTGGTAATCGCTTGCTGCCCCACGACATCTTTGAAGGTTTGCGGNCGAAATTTACGNGCAGAGACGATAAAATGTTCCATAGCACAAATATAATTGGCTACTGGCTTACATCATATGGTTGGGTCTTGCTTTTTTGCTTGATTTATCAACAACGGCTCCTCATCGAGAATATCTCAATTTGGTCTAGGCTATCAAAAAAAAAGCCGGCACTACAGTGCACGGCTTCTTTTAAAATATGTTACGGCATTACATAGTATCGCCAAAGAAAATGGCATTCATCAACAATTTATTGGTGCCGTACCAAAAGGCCCTAAAATTGGTGTTATCAGTAAATAGGATGACTTCACCTCGTCCAGAACTTTGGTGAACAAATGGTCTGGTTTCTGGGATAGCTTTTAAATTTATCTTCGATATATACCCTGCCTGCAAAGGCGATTTAGTGTATTGTATCGGGTTTTTATAACTCGTCGAATCTGGTTTTATAAAAATGGTAGTGTTTCTAAACAATGAAATCCGATCATCGGTATACCCAAAATTTACTGGGTGAGAACGATCTTGTTCAGCCTCAAAAATAGCTCCTCCAATCACTTGAGCGCCATTAAAATCTCCGCGTTGTTCAAAACTCACATTTTTTGCTGGATTTTCAGTTTTTACAAATTCGATATCGAGCATCTTATTACGCTCTAACCAATACGCAGCATTGCGATATCCTATTAAGGTACCTCCCTTTCGTACCCAAGTTTTTAATTTTTCGGCGGCACTTTTGTTGACCGCATTACCAAAAGAGTGTGGCAAAATGATATCGGTATAACGATCCAAATTGGCCCGATTGAGATTTTTTACATCGAGCTTTGTAATCTTCATATCGTAACGCGTATCAAATAAATGCCAAATTTCACCTGCGTCATAAGAATTAGTGCCTTCACCTACAATAAGGGCTACTTTGGCAGGTTCTAAAGCTCTGAACTGATTACTACCCAAATCGATACCTTCGGTAAGTCCTGTAGATACCGGTGTAATGGTGACATGTGCTTGTTGGGCTACCTCGTTTATAAAATCGGCTAACTGATCGGAGGCAAGTTTTTGATTCTGAACAGGTATCATAATCGTACCATAGTCATAATCATTTCCTTCTAGGCTAAAGGGTTTCATTCCTACCTTGGCTCTTAGGCCTTGATTGAGAATTTTGTTTAGCGCCTTGGGCGTGTAATATTCATGCCACTCCATCAAGTAGGCATAGTTGCTTTTCGCGACAGCGGGCCTCTCCAGAAAGCCCACTTTTTCTATGGGGTCTCCTGCATTAGCAAGGGGCGCATTTTCGGTATAATCTAGTCCAAAAGCCAGCGGAAAGGACCAGGCAGATATATCGTAAAACAAACTATCTGTAAAAGTGGTGCGTCTTTCAAACATGGCCTTTATTAGGCGCGATTGGCGTTGATTTTTAGGAACAATGTAGCTATACCCTTTTTTGAATTCATTGCCGCTTTCGCGAAAATCACTAGCGACTTCATGTACCTTTATCTTATGTCTTTTTAAAACCTCGGCTAGGTGGTAAGCACTGGCAGCATCCTTTTGACTCCCAAAAGCATAAGCCCCACTTTTACCTTCTTTGCGCGCATTATTAAAAAAATCTCTTTGATAAGAGAGTAACTGGTTACGCATAGCTTGCGCAGCTTCTAGGGTAGATAATATCGCAGTAAATTGATTGCGGATGGTAAATTTGAATTCTAATAAACCATTATCTGTGTTTTGGGCATGACCTCGACTACTGCCTTGTTCAAAAAGAATACCAATCCCTCCATTGATGTCCGGAAAAGTAGATCCCTTACCGTAATAAAAATCGTCAAAACTCTCTTCGGTATAGTAAAAACTACCAATTTTATCTAAAGCCTTGGCGTGATAATTACCAATTTGTTTGGTGAGCTCTTGATTCAGGACTGGTGTGAGCGGGTGGGTTCTAGACTGTATTCCAGGTTGAAAAAAGAAACTAGAATTACTCCCCATCTCGTGATGGTCGGTCAAGATATTGGGATACCAATTATGAAAGGTTTCTATACGCGCTCTAGACTCGGGCAGTTGTACCGGTAGCCAATCGCGATTCATATCAAACCAATAGTGATTGGTTCGACCTCTAGGCCAAACTTCGCTATACTCGCGATCTTGACTATCGGGATTGATGTTGATGCTTTTATTAGTGTTGGCCCAGTAAGCAAATCGCTGGAGTCCATCTGGATTAAACGAGGGATCAAAAAGGATAACCGTGTTTGACAGCATATCATCAATTTGCGCACCTTGCGCAGCGGCTAGATAATAGGCAGCAACAAGACCAGCATTAGCACCACTAGGCTCATTTCCATGAATTGAAAGACCTTGATATACGACTATAGGCATTTCGCTAATATTGACATCCTTGCCTTCTATTAAGTCGAGATGTCTTTGTTGTATGGCATCTAGACGGTTGTGATTTGCAGGTGAAGTGATCGTGAGCAATAAGATGGGTCTCCCCTCAAAAGTGCTTCCTCTGTTTTCGATAGTGATGCGATCACTTGCCGCAGCCAGAGTACGCATATATTCTGATAATTTATCATGACTTACATGCCATTCTCCAGGCACATAACCCAAAACACTTTCGGGTGTAGGGATGTCGGGATTATAGGTGACATTATCGGGTAAGTAATAGTCCATGGTTACTTTTCCGCTTTGCGCGAAAAGAGATACTGAACATAGACAGAAAGCGAGCAGAACGTAGACTGTTCTCATAAATAGTAGTGATTTTGGTTTGTGTTGAATTCTAAAAGTACTACAAATTTTAGTTTTTATATGTTAAGGAAGACAGAAGGCTTATCCTTGAGGATAGGTCGCAGTTAAATATGCGAAAGCCATGAAGCTAATGTTAAAATTACTTTCATTACAATGGTGGGCTTCGTACCTTTGTATAACCAAAATTAAAACACCATTATGACTACATATGACGTTGCGATTATAGGTTCAGGACCTGGAGGATATGTTGCGGCTATCCGCTGTGCCCAATTAGGAATGAAAACTGCCATAATCGAGAAGTACGACACCCTCGGAGGAACTTGTTTAAACGTGGGTTGTATTCCTTCCAAAGCCCTTTTAGATTCGTCCCATCATTATGAAGATGCGGTAAAGCACTTCGCCGATCACGGTATTGAAATACCTGGAGAGGTGACCTACAATCTAGAAAAAATGATTGCTCGCAAACAAGGTGTTGTTGATACCACCACCAAGGGTATCGATTTTTTGATGGATAAAAACAATATCGATGTTTTTCACGGTATGGGATCATTTAAAGATGCCACTCATATCCAAATAGAAAAAGACGGGAATACCGAGACTATAGAGGCCAAAAATATTATCATCGCAACTGGGTCAAAGCCTAGTTCATTGCCTTTTATCAATATCGATAAAGAGCGAATTATCACCTCTACCGAGGCACTTACTCTTAAAGAAGTACCAAAGCATATGATTGTTATTGGAGGCGGGGTCATTGGTCTTGAGTTAGGCCAGGTCTACAAGCGCCTAGGGGCCGAGGTTACCGTTGTAGAGTATATGGATCGTATTATTCCTACCATGGACAGCGCTCAAAGTAAAGAGATGCTAAAGGTCTTTAAAAAGCAAAAGATGAAATTTGCGCTTTCTCATGGGGTGACAGCTGTTGAGCGTGATGGAGATCAGGTGGTGGTTAAGGCGACCAATAAAAAAGGAGAAGATGTTTCTTTTACCGGAGATTATGTACTTGTTTCTGTAGGACGTCGTGCCTATACCGATGGGCTTAATCTAGACGCTGTAGGTATTCCTACCGACGATAGAGGACGCGTAGAGGTCAATGAACATTTACAAACCAAAGTATCAAATATTTATGCTATTGGTGATGTCATTAAAGGAGCCATGCTCGCACACAAAGCCGAAGAAGAAGGTGTATTTGTTGCCGAAATATTGGCGGGAGAGAAACCACATATTGACTACAACCTAATCCCTGGGGTAGTATATACTTGGCCTGAGGTTGCCTCTGTAGGTAAAACAGAAGAACAATTAAAGGAAGCGGGTGTAGCGTATAAAACGGGTCAGTTTCCGATGCGTGCCTTGGGTAGAAGCCGTGCCAGTGGAGATATAGACGGTTTTGTTAAGATTCTTGCACACAAAGAAACCGATGAAGTTTTAGGTGTACATATGGTTGGAGCACGTGTGGCAGATTTGATCGCAGAGGCGGTCACAGCTATGGAGTTTAGAGCCAGTGCCGAAGATATTGCTAGAATGAGTCATTCACATCCTACCTATGCAGAAGCCGTCAAAGAAGCTGCTCTCGCGGCCACCGAAGATCGCGCATTACACGTATAAGTGGATATGAAGATGCAAATAATACAAAAGCCTGCCCTGCGCAGGCTTTTTTACTTTAGTATCACATTAAGCAATATAGTGGCAAGATATTTGTTTATTTATCAGAGTTTTATATTTTGCAAAAACCCTAAAGAGAAGATATGATAAAGCAATGGTTATTTGCCCTGTTATTTTTAAGTGTGGTAGTAGTTCAGGCTCAAGAAGCAAACTGGCTCACCGATTTTGATACAGCAAAGAAAGAGGCGCGCAAAACCAATAAGCCAATCCTGATGTATTTTACAGGTAGCGATTGGTGTGGGCCGTGTAAGATGCTCAAAAAAGACTTTTGGGAGCATCCAGACTTTATAGCGCAGTCTGAAGATTTTGTTTTACTCGAAGTTGATGTGCCTTTTAGACTTGATATTTTGTCTGAAGAACAGATGAAAAAAAACAAGGCTTTACAAAAAAAATACAATCAAGAAAAGTCATTTCCAACCCTGTTGGCTATGGATGCCAACGGTAGGGTAAAAGACCGTATTTCGGCCTATAGTATGCTAAGGGATCCCAGTGGTTACTTTGCCTTTATAGAAAAGGCCAAGTCTATACGGTAGCCCTTTCCAAACAGTATAAATTAAAGTGCCTCACTGGCGCTTTTTTTATGGTACCAAGGTGGTGATGACTTGTGTTTGGCTATGAAGCGTTTTGTGAACTGGGCATTTGTCTGCGATTTGAAGTAATCTTTCAATTTGCTTATCATCTAAAGCAGCGGTAAACTTTATAGCTCTATTAAAGGTGTCAATTTTGGCAGAAGTGTCTTCTTCACAGTGTTCACAA
>PAUP01000008.1 GCA_002712765.1 Cytophagaceae bacterium
AAAGTGCAAACACGCCACCAATGGCCGCCAATGGCACTGCCATATAAATCATTAAGGACTGCGAGAACGAACTCAAGGCAAAGTAGAGCAATATGAATATTAGGAAAAGTGCAATAGGCACTACAATCATCAATCGGTCTGAAGCACGTTGAAGATTTTCAAACGAACCTCCGTAGGTTACAAAATAACCAGGTGGCAGTTTCACGTCCGTTTCCAATTTTTGCTGAATTTCCTCGACCATCGATTTTACATCGCGCCCACGAACATTGACCCCTACCGAAATACGACGAGAGGTATTGTCCCTTGAAATCTGCATTGGCCCGGGCTTATAGCTGATATCTGCCACTTCCTTTAAAGGCACTTGCGCTCCGTTTGGCAAATCGATATAAAGATTTTTAAGGCTGTTGATGTCCTGTCTAAATTCCTTTGCCAAACGAATGACCACATCGAACCGTTTTTCGCCCTCAAAAATGACACTTGCCTGTTCTCCAGCAAATGACGCACTCACATAATCGTTCAGCTTGTCAACGGTTACACCGTATTGTGCCATTTTTGCGCGGTTATACACCACTGTCATTTGTGGCAAACCACTTGTAGCCTCGACATTAAGGTCAGCAGCTCCAGGAACCGTTCTGATGACTGCTGCGATTTCCTGTACCTTGTCTGCCAACACGCCCAAATCTTCTCCGTACAGTTTGATTGCTACGTCCTCACGGACACCTGTAAGCAATTCATTAAAACGAAGTTCCACGGGTTGGGTAAACACGAAATTTACGCCGGGAACTACTGAAATTTTTTCTTGGATTTTTTCTATGAGTTCTTCCTTACTATCTGCAGAAGTCCATTTGCTCTTATCTTTTTCAAGAATAATGTAACTATCGGCAATGTCCATTGGCATTGGGTCTGTTGGTATTTCAGCAACACCAATCCTTGAAACTACCGTTTTTACTTCCGGAAATTCATTGATTAAATTTTGAAGTTTTTTTGAAGCCTCAATGGATTCGGTAAGACTGCTCCCCGGTTTTATCAAAGCCTGAAACGCAATATCGCCCTCATCAAATTTAGGTATGAATTCGCCACCCATATTGCTGAAAATAAACCCTGCAATTAGTAATAGAGCAACTGCGCCAATCACGACACCAGCTCGAAAGCGCAGTGCGAAATTGAGCAAAGGAAGGTAAGCTCGATTTAGGCCCGCCATTATTTTATCACTGAACCTATCTATCTTGTTTTCAAATTTTGCAAACCAACTATTCTGATTTTTAGTAGGTTTAAGGAACATTGCAGAAATCATTGGGACGTAAGTAAGACAAAGGATAATTGCTCCTAAAACGGCAAATCCAAAAGTAAATGCCATTGGACGGAACATTTTTCCTTCTACACCCGTCAAAAATAGAATTGGTGTAAATACAATAAGGATAATAAGTTGTCCGAAAAACGCCGAATTCATCATCGTACTGGCAGATTCATAAGCAATTTCGTCCATTTCAGCCTGCTCAATGACCTTTGTTGATTTTTTCATCCGTTGATGAATGTGAAACACCATTCCTTCTACAATGATTACTGCACCATCTACGATGATTCCAAAGTCGATTGCACCCAATGACATTAAGTTTGCCCATACACCGAATTGTTTCATCAAAATAAATGCGAAGAGCAATGATAATGGAATAACCGAAGCTGTAATTAATCCGCCACGGAAACTTCCCAAAAGCAAGACCAAAACAAAAATCACAATGAGGGAACCTTCTATGAGGTTTTTTTCAACGGTGCTTGTGGTTCTTCCTATCAATTCACTTCGGCTTAAAAATGTATCTATGTAAACGCCTTCGGGTAGGGATTTTTGTATTTCTACAATGCGCTTCTCCACATTTTCGACTACGTTGCCTGGGCTTTCGCCTTTCAGCATTAAAATTTGTCCACCAACAGTTTCGTGTCCATCTTGGGTAAACGCACCATAACGCACCTGATTACCAAAGCCTACTTTTTCGGCGACATCCCGGATTAAAACAGGACTTCCATTTTGAGTCGTCACAACTGTGTTTTCCAAATCCTCGATACTTCGTGCCAAACCTTCTCCACGAATGAAATTTGCTTGGTGGTTTTTTTCAATATAAGCACCACCAGTATTGGCATTGTTTGCTTTAAGGGCTTCAAAGACCTGATTCATTGTAATACCGAAACTTTTCAGCTTATTAGGGTTTATGGCAACTTCATACTGCTTTACATAACCACCAAAAGCATTTACCTCGACGACTCCAGGTACTAATGCCATTTGACGTTTTACAATCCAATCCTGAATGGTACGAAGCTCCATAGCATCGTATTTATCTTCGTAGCCCTCTTTTAATTTTAAGGTGTATTGGTAGATTTCGCCCAGACCTGTTGTTATGGGTGCCATAAATGGCGTGCCGAAGCCTTCGGGGATTTCTCCAGCAACTTCGGTTAATTTCTCTTGTACCAATTGCCGGGGAAGATAAGTGCCTGCCTCATCCTTAAAGACAATTGTAACTACGGACAGCCCAAAACGGGATACTGAACGCAGTTCGATAACGTCAGGAAGATTGGCCATTGCCAATTCTACGGGATAGGTAACAAATTGCTCTATATCTTCGGTCCCCAAGTTTGGGGCTACTGTTATTACCTGTACTTGATTGTTTGTTATGTCGGGTACAGAACCCAAGTTTATAGTGGCCATAGACCAAATGCCGGGACCAACCAATGTCACTATAAATAAGCCAATAATAAATTTATTATTAATGGAAAATGAAATGATTTTGTTAATCATAGAAAATGTATTAATTCAGTTTAAAACTTACGTTGCGAATAGGTGCAACGCATTTATATAGCAATGCCTATCTTGAGAAGCATCACGTTAGGATATAGCTATCCTTAAAAAAAACTGAATTATACTTGAGGGGGTTGAAAAAGAGATTCCAGATATCTGGAATTGAAGTTGACTGTATATAAATTAAACTGCTCTTTATCTTCAAACTTAAATCGATTGATAAGAGGTGTTGCGGTGTTTGCTATAAAAACTACAGGATGACAACATTGATGATGAGAATGGACAGGTACGTTATCCTTATCTGAATTATTATGATGCCCTTCGCTTTTTGCATCGTTTGCGATGTAATCTTCTACTATATATTCAAAGAAAGAGTCGCCATAAACTTTATGGTCTTGATAATGGGAAATTAAGTTTGAAATTTCTTTAATTGGTCCACATAAGTCCATATCTACGCTGATTCCTTGAAAAAAGAGTAAAATAGACATTGATATAGAAAAGAATATTTTCATAAAGTTTTACAAAGATACAAATTAATCGATGCACAGGTTGTGCAAAGAAGAATGCCAACACTTTGATATGAATGTGTAATGAACTCAAACTTGAAAATGTAGTTGTAATAATTTAAATAAGATGACGATATTGTGATACATTTCTATTTAGCTCATATCATAGTAGAAGTATCCTTAAATTAAATGAGGTTGATTGCTTGTAAGGCATTAAATCCAGTTTGAGGTACTGGACAAACCTATATTAACTTTATGCCATAGCATAGACTTCATCAAACAGCTTTTTATCTAACCGTTCTTGTTGGCCGAAGCTTTTCTTCAAAACGTTATGAAGTACTGAATTGAATGCATTGTAACCTAACCACAGATTTGGTTCTTCATTCAGTAGCAAGGCTTCGTAGTTCAAGATTTCTATGACCTCACGAGACTTTTTTGAAGGGTCGCTATTCTTGTCGCTACATTCATATCTGAACAATTTCGTTCTGTCAAGAATCGCTTTCACAAATTCTTGTGTGTCGATGATTTTAAATTCCTTCATCTTGTCGAATTTCTTGGTAATGGTGTAGAATTCGTTGTCCAGAAATTTATCGAAAAGATTGTTCAACCTCGGCATAATTAAGTGCGTATTGTTCTTACTGTGCTTTATGGAAAACTCGATTTCTGCTTGAGAAACGTGCAGACCATTTGAACACACTTCTCTATAAAATCCAAAGTGACCAGAGGTCTTTTCACTACCGTCATAGGAATTTTTGAACCGAAGCATCGGCAGTATCAAATCTTTATCATTTTTGACCGTAAACTGGCTTTTGTCGTCGATGATAAAGTCGGTAATGAACGACCTATCATTTTTGTTGATGGTGCGTTTGTGGAAGTTCAGCTGTGCATCGGTCAGCATTTCTTCAGCTTTCTTGAAGAACAGTTGGTTCGGAATGTGGCCATAGCTGTTCGATACCACGTTGACAATTTTGCCATTNGAGATNATGGCATTTTCAAGCCCTCTTCGNGATTCCATCTGTGTCAGACTTTTTAAGGATTTCATTTCTGATGGAACAAAGATTTCATCCTGTTGCAAATTTTGTAAATACATAGCTTTTGAATTTAGATTAAACATTTTCTGATAATACTCGGTAATAGTTGGGATGCTTATCCCTGTAATAAGCCAAGTGACTTTCGCCACTATCAATGTCATAATTTTCACTACTCGACTGATAATGCTTTTCAGCTTCTTGTAGCGAAATTTTAGGTTTTTNAGATACTCGTTTCATAATGATATATTTTGATTAAACAATATTTGAGCAGTACCCAAACGGAAGCTAAAATCTCAGCTCAAAAGGAAACGGAATAAATAAGCGTAGGATGTNGCGTNGGCTTTATGCCGTAGTCTTTTGATGGGTGTATTTTACGAGTTTACCTTTGCGCTAACTATTGATTGATAACCNCTTCCTTGTGAACNTACATCTTTNANNNNACTNTCATAAAAAAGAAAAAGNGCCAGCACGAATGCNGACCCTTNNTCAAACAACAAAAGCTAATCGTTGAGTTCCTGAATTTGNTTTTCAAGAACNGTGATGCGCTCTTTCAAACGTGCTTCACGCTTGTCTCTCTTNTCGGCATATTCTTTTTCAATGCCGGCAATCTTGGATTTGTAANANCCNTGNATNGCNTTGTAGAATGAAATGTTCGTCAGATTNTTGACGTGATTGCTTTCGCCAAAATGNACTTGCTTTGTGAGCATATANCNTATCAACTTGTGNAAGATTTCCTTTTTGAANTTCTTCTTNAAATTCTCGACCANTTCAACTTTGGTCATCTTTNAAGTGTCGCCCAAGAACTTTGAGAAATACTTNTGTTGGCTCATANAGTCCACATTNTTNTCAAATAGCGATATCGAGAATGCCNCNATTTCATCTGTTGAAAGTGTNTTCTTCGTATCGATNTATTTNGTCTCACGAATCATNTNNACAACNTCTTCAAACTGCTTGTTGTTCTCNATTTGCTTCTTNCGGATTTCNCTTTCGTTGATTTTNACGATTTGTTCTTNAGGCGTACANTCTGCCATTTTCCTNTTGGCCAATGGTGCCGAATANNCNGTNGAATNNTTCTTTCGATTTTTCAANAATNTTTANAAAAANNTCTTTANTNCTNNAATGNNTCNGGATGGAACANAATNCCNTTNNNNAATCCATNTTCTTTNGCTGAATTGNATTNTTCNAANGCTTCNTTNTNATTCTGCATTGCTTCATCCAATTCTNCCTTTAATTCATCTTCAGAATANTCGTAATGTTGATATTCTNTCTNAATNNCNTCGATTGTTGGCTCAATCGGATTCTCTATAATTTCAACATCGTCCANTANATAGACTTTCAATNNGTTTTTTTCCAATTGNGATATAATGAGCTGATTGTTNTCGTCATCTGCCCANTANTGTCGTATTTCAGGNATTANAAGGATATTCTCTTTCTTGGANTTTTCAATCAGGTTNAAGANCGATTTNCTTTTCTTNGTTTCAAAACAGGCTGCTTTCGTNCAGACCATNTTNCCNTCGCCGAACAGATTGCCTTGATTTGCNGCATTGAANGGACATTCNANACAAGACCCAGCTTTTGGGACCAATTTTTTATCGGCTACATCAAAAGATGNTTTTTCCAAATNNTANGTCTGGTCTTTAATCATCCTGTTTATCTGATGTGCATTAAAATCCTCGCCCATCGTTTCCAACATCATCTGTTGCTCTTCCGGTTCAAAAAGTGCCACGCCTACGCCCAAGGAAATGGTCATTTCGCCATTGCGTACAAAATGCTTGAAACCATCAATTAATCCGGCCAGTTTCAAACGCTGTCTGATGAAGTTATCCGTTCTACCCAATCGCTTCGCAATTTCGGTAGGTGAATANTTCTCACTTAGGTAAGCAATCGCATCGGCTTCTTCGGTCGGTTCAACATCCTGTCTTTGCAGGTTNTCGATGATTTGAACTTCCAGAACATCATTATTCTCATAAGTTCTTACGATACAGGGTACGGTCTTTTTTCCTGCAAGCTTGCTCGCACGATATCGGCGTTCGCCCATCACGATGATATAATGGCCATTTAGTTGCCTTACCGTGATTGGCTGCAACACACCGTGCTTTTCGATACTCTCAGAAAGCTGCTGCAAGGCATCATCATTAAAAGTTTTTCTGGGCTGTTCAAGGTCAGGCTTGATTTTACCCAATGGTAAGTTCTGAATTTGAAGTGCTTTGGATTTATTTCCATTTACTTCTTTCTTGGCAGTAGATTTCGCTCTACTGCGCTTCTTTGTGGTACTCGCTTTTGTTGTCATAATACTCAAATTTTTGATTAAACAATATTTGAGCAGAAACCAAACGGAAGATAAAATCTTGGCTCAAAAGGAAACGGAATAAATGAGTAGTGGAAGAAGCGTTGGCTTTATGCCGTAGTCTTTTGATGGAAGTATTTTACGAGTTTACCTTGCGTGTATATTGTATGATAATAAACCCCTCAAACGAAGAACAGAGGTTGAGATAACCTAAAATTTATTAATCCTCAATACAGAAAATAGGATTTGTTATCAAATGAATGGATATAGTACTAAAGCCAATTCAGTTCTGAAAAAAGGTAAAATGTTGTACCTATGTTGTACCCAAGGTCAAAAATCGTGAAGAAAATCCCTTTTTTTAAAATGAAAAAGCCGAAGATTTCTCTTCGGCTTTTGTGCGGATGACAGGAATCGAACCTGCACACCTCGCGGCATCAGATCCTAAGTCTGACGTGTCTACCAGTTCCACCACATCCGCATTTTAAATATTTTAACACTTTTTCTTAGGTTAAATCCTAAGTCTAGCGTGTCTACCAATTCCACCACGCCCGCGTTTGTAATGGGGTGCAAATATAATACTTATTTTAAAACAGAAAATATATTGATTGAAATTTTACCTATAAATAGCACTATTTTATGGTCAAATTTAGAGCTACTGTAAAAATTTGCCCGGTACCACTAAAACGCTCTGCCCAAACTTCGATATAATCACCAGGTTCGAGATCTATCGTACCCACGATGGGTGTGGCACTTATATTTCTGACACTAGAAGTTCCAGCGGCATTCCCTACAACTTCCCAAGCGCCTGTCTCATTTACAACGGTAGGCGTAGGCGAACCATTTAACCCCTTGGCAATGTAGAATATATAGCGATCTCCTGGCACACTACCTTCAAAGGAAACACTTGCACTTACTTCAAAGAAGCGGCGTTCTTCTCCATCATACACAATTCGGTTATCCATAGGACTAGAGAATCGAAATAGATTATTAGATGTAGTTGTCCCTGAAAGCTTTACTGGCGTACCATTTGAAGCAAAAGTCGTTATCGCCCCACCACCTGCGGTAAAATTAAAGTTGATATCACCCGTAGCTACATCGTCATTCTCGGTAGGAATTCCAGAACTTTGCACATCCCAGTCTGTAGTAAAATTAAATCCTGAGTAGCTTCCTGTAGTGTATCCATCAATACGCGTTCCAGCTCCTACAAAACTTAAGCCTGTCAAACTCGCTTCATTGACAATAGTAGGGTTTGCACTCAAATCTATGCCGGTCTCACCAGCATCTGTTTCGATGCGTCCACTAGCCATTTGAAAATTTTGAAAGGTGCCCGTTAGTGTGGCAAAGGTCCCTCCATTTGAACTTGTCCAGAATAAGTTACTCATAAAAAGATTTGTTATATCAGAAATAGCAAACCCATCCGTATTCCCTACATACTGCACGATACTAAAAAAGACAGTACCAATGTTAGACAGTGTTCCAACAGTACTTGCACCAGCAATAACAGTGTTATTTATTACTAGAAGTTCACTGCCAGTTGCTGTAATATTAAAAACAGGGTTGCTATTGGCCGCTATGGTGAGGTTTCGAATAGACCCTGTAGTACCACCCTGAAATAGGGCAGATCCAGAATTATTGACCAAGACATCCTCTCCTGTGTCTATACCTTCAATATATGCTCCATTAAGACTAATGGGGTAGTCAAAAATAATTGAGCCATTGATTTCATATAAAAAATTGGTGTTGAGAAGATATACAGCTCCTCCTCCTGCGACCAACTCTTCACTCAAGTCGTCTATGCTTTGAACGAGTTTATAATTATTACGCTTATTATTTGAGCTAAGCTCATGCCATTGACTATCATAAAAATAATAAGACTGTTCATCAGTATCATACACCAAAAGCCCTTGAGCAGGAGACGAGATGGCCAGCCGTTGGGCTGTTGTCATTCTCGGGGTTAAAATCCCTTGAGTGGTTGATGTGATATCTAAAATAGAGGAACTATCTGGGGTCGTAGTCCCTATACCAACCTGTGCCACAGCAGCATAAGAAATCGCTAAAAAAAATAATAGGAAAATTCGTCTCATAGTCTTTATTTTTGACAAAAATACAAATATTTTGTGTATTTCGTCAGACAAAATTAACCTTTTGTCGATAGTGTGCAATATCAAAAATTATATAATTTAGCTCCATTTTACTGAAATGTAGTAGGTTAAGCACCTAGAAATAGGAGTACTATTTGTACTTTTAAAAAAAATTAAATCTATGTCATCTCCTAAAGATTATATCCACCAACATAAAGATCGATTTATACAAGAACTTATCGATTTATTAAAAATTCCAAGTATTAGTGCAGATTCTGCTTTCGCGAAAGCAACACATCAAACGGCACAAGCAGTAGCAGATCAATTAAAAATGGCAGGATGCGATACGGTCGAAATTTGTGAGACTCCGGGCTATCCTATTGTGTACGCAGATAAGATTATCGATAAAAACCTCCCAACAGTACTCGTGTACGGTCATTATGACGTACAGCCCCCAGATCCTTTAGACCTTTGGGAATCTGGACCCTTTGAACCCGTTATCAAAAAGACCGATCTTCACCCTGATGGCGCCATATTTGCCAGAGGTGCTTGTGACGATAAAGGTCAAATGTATATGCATGTTAAAGCCATGGAGTACATGACCCAAAACGACGCCTTGCCTTGTAATGTCAAATTTATGATCGAGGGCGAAGAAGAAGTGGGTAGTGCCAATCTGGCCTGGTACGTAGAAAGAAATCAGGATAAACTAGCAAACGATGTTATCCTTATTTCTGACACTGGCATGATAGCCAAAGATATTCCAAGCATCACTACTGGTCTTAGAGGCCTTAGCTATGTAGAGGTAGAAGTAACAGGTCCTAATCGTGATTTGCATAGCGGTCTCTACGGAGGTGCTGTGGCCAATCCAATTAATGTGTTGAGTAAGATGATCGCCTCTTTACACGATGAAAACAATCACATTACCATTCCTGGATTTTATGATAAGGTGGTCAACCTATCTCAAAACGAACGTCAAAAAATGGCCGAGGCACCCTTTGACTTAGAAGCCTATAAAAAAGCCTTGGATGTTGATGCCGTTTTCGGAGAGGCGGGTTACACGACCAACGAACGCAATGCTATAAGACCGACGCTAGATGTAAATGGGATTTGGGGAGGTTATACTGGTGAAGGTGCTAAAACCGTGATCGCAAGTAAAGCTTACGCCAAAATTTCTATGCGGCTAGTCCCAAATCAAGATTGGGAAGATATCACCCAATTGTTCAAATCGCATTTTGAGCACATTGCCCCCGATGGTGTAAAAGTGAAAGTAACACCTCATCACGGAGGACAAGGTTATGTCACACCTATTGACAGCGTAGGGTATAGAGCGGCCGAGAAAGCCTACGAACAAACATTTGGCAAAACACCCATACCTCAAAGAAGTGGTGGGAGTATTCCTATTGTCTCCCTTTTTGAAAAAGAACTAAAAAGTAAGACTATTTTGATGGGGTTTGGACTAGATAGTGATGCCATACATTCGCCTAATGAACATTTTGGGATATGGAATTACTTAAAAGGTATTGAGACCATCCCCTACTTTTACTCTTACTTTACAAGCATGCATAAAGATGAAGTCGATCTACCATAAATCTTTCCATTTATGTTATTAAGTCACCAATACCATTCACCTTGGTCGTTGCAGGCCAAGGTTTTATTAAAAGCTGCCATTTTATTTTTTGGCAGCTTTATCCTTTTTATGTTTTCCAGTTCCCTACTCGAGCCCTTTTTAACTTGGGTAGGACAAGACATATTACAACTTGATGGTGACTTTACGGCGGTCTCAACAGGAAGTGGGGATCGCACCATGAATTATATCACGCTTTTTCTTCAAGTAGTACTAACCGTAATAGGGGTTTTACTTTGGAGCTATTTGGACAGAAAGCGTCCATCCTATAATCAATTGCAATATTGGTTTACGGTAATCCTAAGGATATTTGTTGCCTTTTTTATGTTGGCCTATGGCATGGCAAAGGTGTATAAATTACAGTTTCCGGCACCTTCACTAATGCGCTTAATGCAACCTATTGGAGAAATGTCTCCCATGGGCCTCGCTTGGACCTTTATGGGGCATAGCGAGGGCTATAATCTCTTTACGGGTTTTATGGAGGTCTTAGGCGGTTTACTGTTGATTCCCAGACGCACACAAACCTTAGGCGCATTTATCACTATGGGTGTCATGACCCATGTCGCCATGATGAACTTCTTTTTTGACATCCCAGTCAAAATTTTCGCTGTGCACTTGGTTTTAATGGCCGGCTTTATCTTCCTAATAGACCTTAGACGCTTTAGCAATTATTTTATTTTCAACAAACCTACCAGCGCCATTTCTTATTATAGGCCTATAATAGATCCTACCTATCACAAGATAATATGGTGGCTTAAAGTTTCGGTGCTTATCATTTATTTGGGCTTTGCCTCTTTTCAAGGCTATCACGCCGAACGCAATCTGAGGGATAAGAGACCAAAACCTGAGCTTTACGGCATTTGGGAAACAAAGGTATTTGTCAAAAATAATGATACCCTACCCCCTTTAGTAACCGATAGTTTGCGATGGAGATATCTGATACGAGATCGGGAGGGATTTGCGGTTATAAAGACCATGACGGCCGATTTGAAATGGATGAATTTTGACTTAGATTCTACATCAACCCAGCTAAGCTTATATCGCGAAGATTACAAACAGGACAACAACTTTACCCTAATTGCTACAGACTCTACAATGACCATGGAAGGGGTCTTATATGGAGATAGCCTATATATCAAACTAGAATCCTTAGATTTAAAGAGAATGCGATTGACCAATCGCGGTTTTCATTGGGTCAATGAACACCCTTATAATTATTAACCAAAGCGCTGTGATTATAACAGGGATCGGCGAGATTCTCACTCATCCCATATGCGAGTAAAGCGTTGGACGAATCACATAAAAGACACCACAGAAAAAGCAGTCAAAAGGACAAATAAACCCAACTGGGATGCTACGTCCTTCTACCACAAAATGACTATAGGTTTTGCCTGACCAGAAATTACAAGCCAGTAGTAGATGATCATGGACGGCCGCAGATCTATGAATAAATCTAAGGCCGAGCAAAAGCCTCATACCAACTCCTAACAAGGCTCAAACGACGGTTGTAATAACTAACAGACATATCAAAAAAAACAGAATTTAAGACTCTACATTTGTAGAATTAAAGTTTTTATTCTACATTTGTAGAGTAAAAGTATAGATTTATGACCCTATCGGCTACCGAAGAACAACTGATGCAATTACTCTGGAAACAGGAAAGAGCTTTTATGAAAGATCTCATTGCTGCCTATCCAGAGCCAAAACCAGCGTCAACCACCATAGCAACACTCTTAAAACGCATGCAGGACAAAAACTTTGTAGACTATGTCCAAAAAGGCAGATCGAGAGAATACTATCCTCTTGTCAAAAAAACTGATTATTTCTCTAAGCACGTTAACGGATTGATCAAGGATTTCTTTAATGATTCGGCAGCACAATTTGCCTCTTTCTTCACCAAAGAAACCAACCTCAACACCAAAGAGTTAGAAGCCTTAAGACGTCTTATCGATCAACAATTAAAAGAAAAGAAGTCATGATCCTAGCCTATATTATCAAGAGTACGCTATGTATGGCCATTTTGCTAGGGTTTTATAAACTCACCTTAGAACCTACCGTAATTCATACTTTTAAGCGTTTTTACCTATTGGGAAGCCTCATTTTTGCGCTTAGTATCCCATTATTAACCATTACCTACACCACTTCAGAAGTCCTACCAGAGTCATCAACGGTTGTAGTGGTGGCACAAGATATCGCCCAAACAACTCCAGCTATCTCAAACACCACAGCAGTGACTTGGCCTTCACAACTCTTGTGGAGCATCTATCTACTAGGCGTGCTACTTTTTGCGACTAGGTTTAGTCTTAATTTATGGCGCATAAAGCGAAAAATACATTCGGCCATTCACATTGACAAAAAGAAATATACCATAGCGCTGATACCTCATACGGTTATTCCTCACTCCTTTTTTAAGTGGATTTTTCTTTCGCGAAAGCAATTCAACAACCACCAAATCGCAGACCAAGTAATTGCTCACGAAGCTACGCATGTGATCCAAAGACACTCCTTAGATATTTTACTTATTGAATTGCTACAAGTGTTCTTTTGGTTTAACCCATTGATGCGATGGATAAAGACAGCGATTAAGACCAATCACGAATTTCTGGCAGACAGAGGTGTTTTGCACCAAAACACTTCGGTATTGACCTATCAACATATACTCTTAAGCTTTGCTAGCAGCCCTGATCAAGCTGCTCTTGAGAGTCCTATTAATTATTCATTAACAAAAAAACGAATCCTTATGTTGTCAAAAACCATGAATCCAAAACGGATATGGGCAAGCACCTTATTATTGCTTCCGATATTGGCGCTTTGTGTATTTCTCTTCAATCAAGAGATCGTCGCACAACCGGCTCCAACCGAAACCATCGCTAAAGTACAGCCAGACCATTTAGCCCCTCAGCATCGATCGGGTATAATTACGCCAAAACACCCTGCCAAGGAAGATATGAGTCGTTGGCTCGATGCCCAACGATATACGATCATTCTCGATGAAAACCTGATAGAAAATCGAGAACTTGCGGGCTATCATCAAGACGATTTACCTTATTATACAGAAACGCAAAGCGCCGATGGGTTAAAAACCAGTGTTCATCTAATGACGAATCCCTTCTGGCAAGAACAAAGCAAGATAGGTTTTATCGCCATGCTTCCTGAAGGCTCAAAACAGAAGACAGTACAGCAAACTCCTATAAACTATGCCAAAACCTTTATAGCTGGCGCTCAAAAAAACGGAATTAAAGCTCTAGTGGTTGAAGTAATTGATGAGACTATAAAAGTTAACGGTAAAAATTCTTCATTGTCGCAAATGCGTAATGATATCGATGCGGCAACTGCCCCATGGACCACCGCCGACTATAAAAGTGCGGTGCCTTCACTCCTGTTTAAAAACAATTCTAAAGTCTTTTTAGCGCAAGTCAATGCCCGCCTTATACAAACTAAATTTGCGCAATTACAAGGTCTTACTCTAATCGATACAGAAGCACAAGAAAATGGGGCCACTCCTGTAGTTTCTAAGCAAACAACTAGCCCAGTACAAGACCCTGTTACCCCAGCCGAGATTAAAACCTATAACAAATTGGCTACCAAATATGCCGACATTTATAAAGGACGTATAAATCAAGGGGAAGTTGCTGTGATGTACGATATCTATTCGCGCATGACCAAGGCACAACAAAAAGCTGCCAAGCCCTATCCTGCATTGCCGCCACCTCCACCACCCCCACCTGCACCCGCACCCACAAAAGTGGTTAAAGGGCATAAAACAAACGGAGACTATCCGCCACCACCGCCACCACCACCTGCGCCAAAAGCGCCAAAAGCATTAAAGAGTGATTTGCCACCGCCACCACCGCCACCATTGCCAGAGGAGCACTTGGTCAAAATGAGAAAATTAGGTGGAGAATTCTATTATGAAGATCAGAAGATTAGTTTCGCGCAAGCGGTCAAACTCGTCAATGGCGATAAGAAATTGAATATTGAAACGCCTTACCCCTATTCGACACCCCCTAAGACGTATATTTTTGTCAAGGCCAAAAAGTCTAAGAAAAAGACTAAAACCAACAAAGCCCAGAAGCAACAGAAAAACAAATCACAACGACAGCCTGAAATCGCTGAAGTAGAAGAAGAAAGAGAAGTAGAACGCCTAACACTAAGCGGAAAGGCTACACTGGCTCAAGTACAAGAGATCGAAGAAGTCGAAGAAGTTGTAGAGCGATCTGAAATTGCTACAAAACCAGCAATTGTAGAAGAGGTAGAAATTGACGAGGCCACAAACCAAGTACAAGGAGCGATAACTGAGGCTCCAGATATTGAGACGCTTATTGCCAACGGTGCCAGCTGTTATCTAGATAGCAATCCTATTGCCGCATCTAAAGTGTTAGAATTACTTTCTTTATCGGCAGATTATGAGGTAATGGTCATCACAGATAAAGATGGAGATGCTAAGGTTTACCTGACTTCTCCCGAGTAATAATATATTCATTTTGGAAAAAATACCTGCCAACGCGCAGGTATTTTTTTGTTTATTGCGTGGCTATATTCTTACCTATCAATACCTTAGATTGTTTATCTTTATGCAGCCACCTTATTATTTTGTTTAAGATTGGGGGAATCATGCATCTATTATTTGCATCAAAAAAACATAAATGCTATACCTATGAGTCAACAACATACCACTTGGTCCAAACCCGAACTTCAAACCTATATTCTTTTGCTTTGCGCCAAAGTTGATCATGCGGTAAGCAAAGAAGAACTCGATCTGATTAAGACCAAGGTGGCTAGACCCACTTTTAGAAAAATGTATGAAGAGATACAAGGCGATAGCGAAGATGAAAGTTTAGACAAAATTCAATGGCATCTTGGGGCTCACGAATATTCCAATCGCGAAATACAATTACTCAAGGCAGACATCAAAGAGGTCTTTGCATCAGATCGTAAATTACTGGTTAAAGAAAGTAGCTTAGAGGCCATTTTTGATAATATATTGTATTAGCCACCCGATTTAGACAACTATCTATTATTTTTAGTACTATGAAAAAATTACTCTTATCCCTCCTTTGTTTATTTGTACTAGGCCTTGTTAAAGCCCAAGTCAATCTCGATTATCAGAAACCTCCTAAAGAAATTCTCGAATTGGTAGATGTGCCCAGAGCCCCTGCTGTGGTGATGAATTCTCAGGGTAGTACGATGTTATTGCTGTACCGCGATAGCTATAAAACTATAGCGACCTTATCTGAAGAAGAATTGCGTCTTGGAGGCTTGCGCATCAATCCTAAAACCAATATTGGAAGCCGCACCACCTATTACAACAATGTAAAAATAAAAGAGGTAGGTCAAAAAGAGGAGCGCACTGTGATTGGTTTACCTAAAAATCCTAAACTCAGTAATTTTGCCTGGTCTCCAGACGAGCAAATGATGGCCATGACACATACCGTAAACAATGGGGTCGAAGTATGGGTTTTGGATATCGCTGCTGCGAAAGCTCGCAAACTTACCGCCGCTACTGCTAACGCTAATATGGGGAATCCGATAAGCTGGTTCAAAAGTAATGATCGTCTATTAGTAAAGATGATCCCTGATAGCCGCCAGCCCCTTATCAATACTGCCGAAGCAGTGCCTACAGGGCCTACTATTTCGGTAAGTGATGGCGCAAAGGCCCAAAATAGAACCTATCAGGATTTGTTACAAAACCCAAACGACGTTTTTAATTTTGAACAATTAGCAACCTCGGCTTTGGTAAGTGTTTCTTTAGATGGCCAGCAACAGCCCTTTAAAAAGGCAGCGATGTATAGCAGTATATCTGCTTCTCCCGATGGTGAGTATTGGATGATTACTACTATAGAAAAACCGTTTAGTTATATCGTCCCTTACAGACGATTTCCGCAAACAACGGTCGTTTATGACACCAATGGCAAGACCATAAAAAAGGTAAATGAAGTTCCGCTTATTGAAGAATTACCTAAAGGTTTTATGGCGGCGCGTCAAGGAAAGCGCAGTATGCAATGGCGCAGTGATATGCCAGCCACCTTAGTGTGGGCCGAGGTATTAGACCAAGGCAACCCCGAAGTTGAGGTGCCATACAGAGATCAAGTATGGATGCAAGAGGCGCCTTTCGCGAAAGCGCCCACAAAAGTACTCAAAACCATCAATCGCTTTAGCGGTATCCAATGGGGAGATAATAACCATGCGATTGCCTATGACTATTGGTGGAATACCAGAAATACCAAAAACTATTTATTTGATCCCTCTGACAATTCAAATCAAGGTAAAGTCATCGTTGATAGAAATTATCAGGATGTCTATAGTAATCCCGGTAGCTTTATGACCCATGAAAACAAATACGGCCGCAGCGTTCTTAGTATTATAAACGGCAATGCTTACAGAATGGGACCTGGCTATAGCGACAAAGGACAATTTCCTTTTATCGATAAATTTGATTTGAAATCCTTAAAAAGCGAGCGTGTCTATCAGTCTGAGTATACCGACAAATTGGAGAACCTTCAGCAAGCGATTGATCTTAAAAAAGGTGAAATCTTAGTGCGCATAGAATCGCCTACCGAGTACCCCAATTATTACATCAGGAATTTTAAAAAGAATAGTCTAAAACAAATCACCGATTTTGAAAATCCATTTGCCAGTATACAAGATGTACATAAAGAAGTGATCACTTACAAAAGGGATGACGGTTTAGAGTTGAGCGGTACACTGTATCTTCCTGTGGGCTATGACAAATCAAAAAAGGAAAAAGTGCCTATGATTTTATGGGCTTATCCTGAAGAATTTAAAGATAAAAGCAGCGCAGCGCAGTCTACCAAAAATCCAAATGAATTTACCTATCCCTACTACGGGTCAATGATTTATTGGGTCACAAGGGGTTATGCCGTGCTAGACGATGCTTCTTTTCCAATCGTGGGAGAGGGAGACGAAGAGCCCAATGATTCGTTTAGGAAGCAACTTGTAGCCAATGGCAAAGCAGCTATAGACGCTGTTGATAATCTGGGCTATATTGACCGTAATCGCGTAGGTGTTGGAGGACATTCTTATGGAGCCTTTATGACTGCTAATCTCTTATCACATTCGAATCTTTTTGCCGCTGGGATTGCACGTAGCGGAGCCTATAATCGTACGTTGACACCATTTGGTTTCCAGAGCGAGGAGCGATCTTATTGGGAAGCACCAGAGGTCTATTACAATATGTCACCCTTTATGCACGCCGACAAAATGAAAACACCATTGCTATTGGTGCACGGTGTTGCCGATAATAATTCTGGAACGTATCCCTTACAAAGCGAACGTTATTTTAATGCGCTCAAAGGTCTGGGAGCAACAGCGCGCTTAGTGATGCTGCCCAAAGAGAGTCACGGGTATGCGGCCAAGGAGTCGATCTTACATATGTTGTGGGAACAAGACCAATGGCTAGAAAAATATGTCAAAAACAGAAAAGAAAACAGCATTAGCGATGATACCGAGCTAAAAAATTAAAGACGAGTATTACCTTATCCCTAAAGCCCTTTGCTCGAGCAGCGAAAGGGCTTTACTTTTGTGATTTAACATCTTTTTTTCATTCTATTTTGTATCTTTTTAGAGCTAAAGAAAAAGAAGATGAAAACGACACCCAGATTTGAAAATGCCATAAGAAAACTCTACACCGCCTTTCAAGAGAACACCTTGCATCCCGAATACTGTCATCGCTGCGCGGTTGGTAATATTTTAAATAATATTGACAGCTGGCAACACCTCACCGATCGTCACGGGTCGGGCAAACTCAATTATGTAGGCTTGGTCAATCAGCATTTTGGCAAACGTTTTGGCGGCTACACCCCTGTTGAGTTATTAACCATAGAATCAACATTTCTAAACGCCTGTGGCTATGAGCTCCCATTGGTGCCCTACTCCAAACGACCTGCAAACCCAAAAGATCCAGAAGTATTGTTTAAAGGGCTACTCGAAGTTATTGCCTATCTCTGTAAGCTCGATAAGATTCCTAATGTGATTGATCATCAAAACTCATTCTTAGAGGCTGTCACTACAAAATCAGACCATACACTAAGAGCTTTACCCAAGATTCTGGCCTAAGACTTGCCTGCGGGCTGCAACATTCTGAAATTTTTCTCGTTCTTTATCCTATAGACCATTCTAAAACAACTGCCTAGGGATCACTTTACTTTTATCAATCAACTAAAAACCGTAAAGTTATGATCCAGCAATTTTTTATTCTATGCTCTGGGGCAGATCGAGATGTTCTTGATCACTGTTCTAGAGGTGAAAAAAACAAATACGCAGGCATTGGTGCCACCGTATTTTTTACCGCAGTACTTGCCGCCATAGCGGCTTCATACGCCTTATTTACCGTATTTGATAATATCTACAGGGCTATACTCTTTGGCGTATTATGGGGTTTTGTCATCTTCAACTTGGACCGATTTATTGTTTCTACGCTCAAAAAGCAAGACAAATGGTATAAAGAGTTTGGAATGGCGGTACCACGTTTAATCCTAGCCGTAATTATCGCTCTTGTCATCTCCAAACCCCTAGAGTTAAAGATTTTTGAAAAGGAGATTGACCGTGTGATGCTTTCGCAAAAAAATGAGTTTACCGTTCAAAATCAGGGTGAAATCTTAGCCCAATTTACTCCAGAGATGAACAAACTGGATGCGCTTATTGACCAGACAAAGGCAGAAGTAGCCGCCAAAGAAACCGAAGTCAATAACCTTTATGAGATTTACATCGCCGAGGCCGAGGGTACTGCGGGTACCGAGTTATTAGGAAAGGGACCCGTATATCAAGAAAAACGCGACAAACACGATGCTGCTTTGGCCGAGCTCACTGCTTTAAAAGCTGCTGCAGCCGAAAAAATAACTGCAGCCGAAACACAAAAGACGGTACTCACCAATCAATTTAATACAGCTGTGAGCAGCAGTCAACCTATCATCAATAACTTTGACGGTTTGATGGCACGTATTGATGCCATGAAAGAATTGCCTTGGCTACCCTCCTTTTTTATATTTCTGCTTTTTCTGGCTATTGAAACGGCGCCAATATTTGCCAAACTTATATCGCCTAAAGGCGAATACGATATCAAACTGGCTGATGCCGAAGCTACTATCAAACAATGGAGCGCTCAAAAAGCCATGCAACGTAAAATTCTTACCGAGACCGATCATATCTTAAACGATAGAGTTTATACCGATCTCTCTCAGGACGAAGAACTCTACAATTACAAAAAGAAAATGGCGAGAGAAATTCTCAAGAGACAGCAAGACGCTTTTTATAGAAGACAAACCAAAATACTAGGCTAATCCTATTTGCCAATAGTACAGTTTATGTACGGTTTGATGTTTTAATAGGGCTATTTGTTTTGAGCATAAAATAAGGATCTTTAAAAACGTCGATCTGGATGGAAAAGCGCCATATCGATACTCGGGGTCTTCTCATCGATGATTTCTTGTACGAGCATTCCTGTAGAAGGCCCAAGACTCCAGCCCATCATTGCATGACCAGTTGCCACCGTGAGGTTTTTACAAGCCTTGCTCTTACCAATATAGGGCATACCATCTGGGGTTACTGGTCGCAAACCACAAGCAGCCGATGCTTTTTCATTTTGGGTAATAGTGATATGCGGGAAATACCGCTTGACCCCTGCTGCTATGGCGTCTACTCGTTTTTCATTAATCTGATGGTTGATACCAGCAATTTCCATAGTGCCTGCAAATCGTGTAAATCCATTCATGGGAGTAATAGCTACTTTGGCTTCGGCTAGAATAGACGGATATGTAATTCCCGTCTCTGAGGTAGTTTGAATACGATATCCTTTACCCGCTTGCATGAGTAGGTCGAGAGGGAGCTTTCGCGAAAGCGCAGTGCTCCAACTTCCCGCTGCCAAGACAACCTCATCGGACTTAAGGCTTGTTTGGGTAGTATGAATGGCAGTTATACTCGTATTAGATAGGTTTAAATCTATCACTTCTTCTTCTTGACGTATGACCACGCCAGCCCTTTGCAAATAGGTCTTTAGCTCCTGCATAAATTCACTCGGGGTTGTGTGATGATCGCATTCAAAATAGGAGCCGCCTACGATATCTAAACAAGCCTTTGGCATATGGGCTTTGACCTGTTCGCTACTCATCATACGCGCCTTTAGATCATAGGATACTGCTGTCTTTACCAAAGCCTCTTCGTGCTGCATGGCAGCATCGGTCTGACAGAGCATAAACAGTCCTTTTTTTTCTAATTGAAAATCAAAACCTTCTTCGACTTTAATTTGATGGTATAAATCCCTGCCCAGCACAGCAATATCTTTCATTACTGGCACTGCTTTATTGACGTGTTTTTGCGTACACGATTTATTGAACGCCCAAGACCATTTTAAAAATGACGGATCTAATCGAGGCTTGATATACAAGGGGCTTTTGGGGTTAAACATCCACTTAAGCCCTTGCTTCATCACTCCAGGTGCCGCCAGTGGGATAAGATGACTAGGCGCTAGATAGCCGGCGTTAACATAAGAGGCACCCCCATCCATTTTTGAGCGATCTACCACGGTCACCTGATGCCCAGCTTTATGAAGAAAATAGGCACAGCTCAACCCGATAATTCCGCCTCCAATAACAACAATTTCTTTTGCCATAGTATAAGGTGCTTTACAGAGATCTTGTGATTCTAAATTACTGAAAATCCGTGAGCATAGGGATCTTCTGTATCGATGGTAATAGTATTGTGGCCATAAACTCTCGCCCAGCCTTGTACACTAGGAATGATGGCCTGCATTCCGGCTATGGTTGTTTCTTGCTCTATACGACCTACAAAAGTAGAACCAATAAAACTCTCATGGATAAAAGGCTTACCTACGCCTAACTGTCCTTTGGCATAAAGCTGGGCCAATCTGGCCGAGGTCCCTGTGCCACATGGGCTGCGATCTATGGCTTTATCGCCATAAAATACCGCATTACGTCCTGAAGATTTTGCGTCTAAAGGGGTTCCTGTCCAGAGCAGATGTGTCACATCTTTGATGGTAGGATTTTCGGGATGTATAAATTGATTGGGGTATTTTTTATTGATCAATGTGCGCAAACGCTGGCTGTAATGTATAATATCGCTAGCGGTAAAGGCCTGCACTCCTTCAAAATTGATTTGAGGATCAATGATGGCATAAAAGTTTCCGCCATAGGCCACATCAAAAGACAAGGCTCCCAGATCGGGGCAAGTAATCGATAAATCTTGAGCGGACAGATAAGCTGGCACATTGATCAGTTTGACCCAGTCTACCTTTGCAGCGGTTTGTTGATACTCAATTTCTACTAAACCTGCAGGCGCCTCCATTCTAATTTTACCCGGTGTTTTTGGGGTAATAAGACCTTCTTCAATGGCAATAGTGATGGTTCCAATAGTGCCGTGACCGCACATTGGCAAGCAACCAGAGGTTTCTATAAATAAAACAGCCATGTCATTATTGGGGTCATGAGGTGGGTATAATATACTACCGCTCATCATATCATGGCCTCTGGGTTCAAACATTAGTCCCGTTCTTATCCAATCGTACTCTTTGAGAAAATGTTGTCTCTTTTCACTCATTGAAGCCCCTATCAAATCGGGACCTCCACTTTTGACAAGTCTCACAGGATTACCACAAGTGTGAGCGTCGATACAGCTAAAAACGTGTTTCATATGAATTGATCCTTTGCGCTTATTTATACTTAGCCATCCAAGCCCTAATTCTAGATTCCAAAATCGGGAGGGTCACCGTGCCTTGTTCTAATATGCGCTCGTGAAATTCTCGGATATCAAAAGCGGCACCAAGAGCGGTTTCTGCTTCTTTTCTCAAGGCTCTAATCTTTATCTCCCCTATTTTGTAAGACAAGGCTTGCCCCGGCCAGGAGATATAGCGATCGGTTTCTGTATTGATTTCGTGTAGTGATAAGGCGGTATTGGACGCCATATAGGCTACCACTTGTTCTCTTGTCCAGCCCTTGGCGTGTATGCCTGTATCTACCACCAAGCGACAAGCGCGCCACATCTCATAGGTAAGTTGTCCAAAACGCTCGTAAGGCGTGGTATACATTCCCATCTCGGCAGCGAGAAACTCGGTATATAAGCCCCAGCCCTCTCCATAGGCCGATAAGTACATATTACGTCTAAATTGCGGGATACTATCGCCTAATTCATTATTTAAACTACCCTGGAGGTGATGACCAGGTACCGCTTCGTGCACGGTAAGGGAAGGCAAGGTATATAGTGGCCTACTGGGCAAATCGTAAGTGTTGACCCAATAGTAACCTGGATCGGTGCTATTTTTTGAAGTCCCTACATAACGACCACCGGTATACTTTGGGGCAATGGCATCGGGTACGGGAGCTACCCCATAAGGCTTTCTTGGAAGCGTTTTAAAAAAGCGCGGCAATTGGGCATCGGCACGCTTGGCCATGTCTCTAGCGTGCATTAGAAGTTCATTAGGTGTTTTGGCGTAAAACTGCGGGTCGGTACGAAGAAAAGTGAGAAAGTCTGAAAAACTACCTTCAAATGCTACCTCTTCGATAATCTCTTGCATTGCCGCTCTAATGCGAGCTACTTCTTGTAAACCTATCTGGTGTATCTCATCGGCGGTAAGGGACAAAGTGGTGTAATAATCAATTCGGTTTTGATAATATGCAGCTCCGTTAGGGGTGTCAGATATCCCGATGGTTTTACGGGTATTGGGCAGGTATTCTTTTTCAAAAAACTGCTTTACGGCTACAAAAGCGGGTATCACCCTGTCTTCTATCGCCATTTTGGCCGCCTTTAAGATCTCATCACCTTGGGTTTTGGTAAGCGTGGAAGGCAGTGATTTAAAAGGCTGATAATAAAAACTATCGGTGTAATCGTCTACAATTTGTGAATCATAGGTGCTCTGGTACCCTTCAAATATTACTCGTGGTTGAGAAACGCCTTTTGCTAGACCTTCTCTTAATAAAGGTAGATACTGGTCAACCACATCAGGCAAAGCATTGAGTCTATCTATATATCCTAAGGCTTGTTTGTAGGAGGTTAGTGGTCGTACCATATAATTCCAACTGCTGTGAAATCCAGAATCAGATAATAGGGGGTTTAAGTACCGCTCATAGGCAAAATAATCTACTGTTTCCTGAAGCTTAAAACGCATTAAGGTTAGCGTTATAGCATCTGTTTCTGACAAGGAGGATTCAGGAATTTTGGCGAGTTTGTCTAATTGCGCTTTCGCGAAAGCAGCCTCTTGCTCAAAATAGGCTTTAGAAAACAGCCCCATAGGGTAGACCTTGCGATCATAGCCCTTATGCTGCTGTACCTCATCAATGAGCTGTGCTAACTTCTTATTGGGTTTTTGAGCGTGAAGCGATATCGCAAACAAAAACAAGCCAAAGAGTACTGCTATTTTTTTCATAGTCTATATCAATTACATCCAATGTTAGTCTACATTCTTTTGGCTTAGTCTAAAGTGCAAACGTATAAGACTTAACACCAGTACGAGGCCCTGCTACCCTATTTCAAATAGTCAGGGAGTAAGTTTTCAGGAAAATCCTGATAACTAAAAGGTCTTACCCATCTCAAAATACTCTGGGTACCTATCGCACTAAAACGCGGATCCGAACTAGCTGGATAAGGCCCACCATGTGTCATCGCTGGACTTACTTCTACTCCCGTAGGAACCCCATTGAAAATAATACGGCCCACACGACTTTGTAAGGCACTGATCAGGGTAGACAAATGGGGATGATCCTGATTTTCGGCAATAATGGTTGCTGTGAGCTGCCCTTCTAAGGTATGAATAATTCTTTCTAATTGATCGCGATCTTCACATTGTACCACTAGCGAGAACGGACCAAAAACTTCTTGCTGCAAAGCAGGATTAGCTAGAAAAACAGCACCGTCTACCTTTGCAATTTTTGGAGCAGCTAGATGACCCGGCTCATCTTTGAATGCTTTAGTAACAAGATGCACACCATCGGCCGTTTCTATAGCCATGCTGTTATGCGTATAAGCGCTTTTGATGGAAGAATGTAACATACATTGCGACTCTTGTTTTTCTATGTAGGTTCCTAAATGCTGTATGAAATCATCTAAGGCCTCGCCTTTGACAGCTAGTATAAGCCCAGGATTGGTACAAAACTGTCCTGCTCCCAAACTTATGGAGCCTGCATAGGTCTCGGCTATTTGTTGGGCTCTATGGGCCAAGGCGTTTTGAGTTATAACCACTGGGTTAACACTACCCATTTCTGCAAAAACTGGAATGGGTTCTTCTCGTTGGGCAGCGATATCATATAAGGCTCTACCTCCTGTAATACTTCCTGTAAAACCAACGGCTTTAACATCTGGATGAGCTACGAGGCTAGCTCCTACTTGATGGCCAGCACTATTGAGATGGCTAAAAATACCATCTGGCATTTGGGTATCTCGAGCCGCCTTGATTACTGCCGAGGCAACGAGTTCGCTCGTACCCGCATGCATGGGGTGTGATTTTACAATGACCGGACAGCCTGCCGCAAGGGCACTTGCTGTATCTCCTCCAGCGGTAGAAAATGCCAGCGGAAAATTACTAGCACCAAAAACAACAACCGGTCCCAGGGGGATAAAAACCTTTCTTAAGTCGGGTTTTGGGAACGGTTGTCTTTTAGGATCGCCGGGGTCTATAGTAGGATTACGCCATTTTTCTTCTTGAATCAGGGTAGCAAACATACGCAGTTGACCAATAGTACGGCCGCGTTCACCTTGGGCCCTACCTTCTGGCAGCCCACTCTCGGCAACATAGGTTTGAATTAGGATATCGCCTAAATCAAGTATGTTTTGAGCTATGGCTTCCAAAAATGCCGCGCGTTGTTTGCCCGAAATCTGCTGATAGGCCGCAAAGGCCGCTTTTGCCTTTGCTACAGCCTGGTCTATTTCTTCACTACTGGCCTGGTGAAAGGTCCAGGGGTTTTGCGCATCTGTTCTAGGATTGCGTGTTTTATAAGTCGTGTCGCCTTTGGCGCTTTGGGTATTTCCTATATAATTTTTTCCAGCTATCATAAATCAGTTATTCTTTTTGTGAAGCAATACGTTGTAGATGTGCCTTAATATCGATCGGCTTGTGAACCACTGTCTTTGATACGGGATATCGGGCTAGCAAAGAAGCAGGCCTGATGGGTCTTTGTTGAAAATCTCCCCCACAATTAGCACACACACCTTTTAAGATCTGGCTCACGCAATCCTGACAAAAGGTACACTCGAAGGTACAGATCATGGCCTGGTCTGAATCAAAAGACAAGGACTTTTGGCAATGTTCGCATGTGGGTCTAATTTCTAGCATATTATACAATACTATCTCATCCTATTATAAATTCTTGTAGTCTGGTAAACTTGGTCTTTGATCAAGCCCATCGGTAATGACCTTTAAGACATGAGCTCTCTCTGCACCAGATAATGGTAATCGCGGCGGCCTAACGTGTTCTGTACCTATGCCCGTATGCACCTCGGCGAGTTTAATATTTTGAACCAGTTTAGGATTGATGTCCAATTCTAAAAGCGGCAAAAACCAACGATAGATCTCTAAGGCTTCTTGAATTCTACCCACGCGCTGTAATTCGTAGATGGCAACAGTTTCGGCAGGAAAGGCATCAACCAACCCTGCTATCCAGCCATCGGCGCCCATAAGTAGGGACTCTAGTGCCAAGGTATCTACTCCGGTCATGATCTTCAAGCGATCGCCAAAAGCATTTTTGATACGTGTGACGTTAGAAATATCACGGGTCGATTCTTTGACCGCTTGTATATTATCGTGTTTTAATAATTGATCAAACATCGCTAGGCTAACCTCGATTTTATAATCGACGGGATTGTTATACACCATAATGGGGAGGTCTGTATTGTTTGCTACGGCGCCAAAATAGGTGACCACCTCCTGATCTCCGGCTTTGTATCGCATGGGTGGCAACATCATCAAAGCACTAGCCCCATCTTCTTGAGCTTTCTGAGCCGAGGCAATGGCAGCCTTGGTGGTTTGTTCGGCTATATTGATTAGTACAGGAACCTTTTGATCAACAAGACTAACGGTGGCACGCGTCAATATTCGTTTTTCTTCGTCCATGAGAGTACTAGCTTCTCCTAAAGTTCCTCCTAAAACGATACCGTGCACACCTGCCTCAAGCTGGGCATTAATATTGACCGCAAACATATCCAGATCCAATTGATCATCGGGGGTAAATTTGGTGGTGACGGCAGGCATAACGCCTTTCCATTGTATACTCATATATCTCAAATTATAAAGCTGTAATCTATTAAGGCTATGTCTGGGGCAATTCCTAAGACCTCTCCCTATACATTTACTTTTAGTCTAGATCAAAAATAAGTAGTCACCATGTGACTTGATGCACGGCAATTATCCAATACTATGCGTATATTATCCAAGTTTTTTAACTTTGAGAACTCAGTAACCCAAAAAAGTACCTTAATCTGAAACGGCCTTTACCCTTCAAAATCCCTAAACCCTCCAATACGGCAATCATCTTTCAGGTTGATCAAGGCCGATTTTATGGGCAACTGCATCAACATGAAGAATGTCAAATCTCTTTAATCGTAAAGGGTAAAGGTAGACTGGTGGTTGCCGATGCTGTGCATTACTACAAAAGCGGAGACCTAATAATTCTAGGTGGGCAGCAACCCCATGTTTTTAGAAATGACGATGAGAACGGGAGGATGCACAGCGTTTTTTTTAGTCCAACGAGCTTTGGTGCGACCTTTATTAATTTGGAAGAGGGAAAAGGGGTAGCTTCCTTTTACGCTTTCGCGAAAGCGGGATTTAAATTAAAAACCACTTCATCACTAACGGCCCTATTTGAGCACCTAAGCCGAGTAAAAGGCATTTACAAACTCTCTTATTTTTTACAACTCATTGCAGTGTTGCAGGTTGCCAAAAAAGAACAATTATCGTCTTTTGTCTATCAAAAAAAGATCTCTGAGGTTGATGGGCAGAAGATGAATGCTATTTTTGAATATTCGCTTCAACATTTTGCCGAGTCAATAACACTCCAACAGATTGCGGCCATTGCCGCTATGAGTCCTAACGCCTTTTGTAAATACTTTAAAAAGCGGACCAATAAGACCTATTTCCAATTTCTGACCGAAATGCGCATCGCTCACAGCTGTAAATTGCTGAGAGACAAACCAGAAATGGGCATTGCGGCAATAAGCGAGGCTTCCGGTTTTCAAACTCTTTCGCACTTTAATCGCAAATTTAAAAGTGTACAAGGTCGCTCTCCTAGCCGTTACCGCGACAAAGAACTCGAAAGCACCTCTAATAAATTGTACCGCTAATTACCTTTTAAACGATCCCATAATAGCTCAAAAAGCCCACGCATGGCACGGGTATCTGGCCTATCTTCAAAAACCTGAATTTCTCCTGTTTGGGTTTGTTCTAAACGGTACCGAAACACAAATTGACTCTCGGTCTCGCTCAATGGTATTAATCCAAATCTCAGATCATTAAAATACCAATGGTCATTCTCGTATTCGAGCAGGTACCAACCTTGGGCCACATCGATAAGACGTTGCACTTCTGACGTATTGATAATCGTACTGGCTGCCGCTCGCTGTTTTGGAAATCGTTGCCAGGTCATGGGTTGGGTGTCAAAAAAAGAATAATCACTTATGAGATAGGCATCTTCTGTATCGACATTGGCATTCCATAGGATGGTATTAAAAGGTGCAGGACGCGTTGACAACGCACTGTAAGTGATATTTTTAGATTTTAAATCTGAGGTGATACTGTAAAACGCAACCCCCTTTAAAACGACGGTAAGCAAGAGATAGCCGGTGCTCAAGTAAATACCTGTCCAGTTGCGCTTCTTGCGTTGAACGGTTGCTCTGCTAGAAAAGGCCGCTCCGAGTAAACAGATAAGAAAGGGAAGTGTGTACAAAGGATCGATCACAAAAATCGAATTAAAGGCCAGTCTCCAATCTAATGGCCAGAACAACTGTGTCCCCCAAGTGGTAAAAGCATCTAAGATAGGATGAGTAAACAAGCCCCAAAAGAACAACCAAGCCCAGCCGCGAACCCCTACCTCTGGCCTCCTTTTTAATTGATGGACGGCCCAACCCAACAACGGGGCCATAAGCACGGCAAAAATAATAGAGTGGCTAAAACCGCGATGAATTTCGGTGGCGGTGATGGTATCGGTTAGGTATCTGGCAGCCACGTCCAAATCTGGTATCGTACCCGCAACAGCGCCCCATAACATAGCTCTGTTTCCAATTTTTTTTCCTAAAACCGCTTCGCCAACAGCGGCTCCTAATACAATTTGGGTAAGACTATCCAAGGGGTTTATTTTTTAAATTAATTTAAGAGATATATAAAATTTACAAGAAAGACGACAAGTATCACAAAGACTAAAGTCGAATAGCCATACTTTTTCTTATAGCTGATCTCTAAGATCATTAGCACCAATATAGGCAAGATTAAACCGCTAAAAATACGAAGCGAGTACAACTCTGAGGCTTCAGCTTTGGGTAAATCGACTTCATTTATCTCCTTAAAAATGGGAGAGATCTCAATAACAAGTGGGTCTCCAACCTCGGCCGTTTCTGCAAGTTCATTGGTGGTGCGTACCACATAATTTTCTGTAGATAAATCTGAGACATAATAATAATCTCGGAAACCGTTTTTTTTGCTGGCTATTTCTCTAGATTTATACGTTATGACTTCGCTCACTTGCTGGCCAGGCCAAAAGAAGTCGATTAGCACTAGTACACTTAAAAGACCAAACATTATGTAAATACCCGGCAAGATGTGCTTTTCTAATGTCATGATTTATTCGACTATATTCATTTTTTTTAATAAAAAGCTGGCATTCATATTTTGACAAATACCCGGCTTAAAGGTATAATCAAAATAGAGTTCATCGTCTTCGATACGCGCGTCAAAATAGTAGTTAAAAACCTGATCGAGCTCTTGGGCCGCAGTACACAAACTCAGATCGTGGGTGGCAATGATACCCGTAGCCTTTAAGGTTACTAATTTGTCGATAAACTTACGTGATCCTATGGCTTTGTCGGTACTATTGGTTCCTTTAAGAATTTCGTCTAGGATGATAAAGTAACGATCTTGTTGTATCTGACTTACGATAAACTTAAGACGTTTGAGCTCACTAAAAAAGTAACTCTCATCGTCGGTGAGACTATCGGTGGTACGCATACTACTTATTAATTTAATAGGGGTATAACTGGCCGATGCGGCACAAACAGGTAGCCCCATATTACCCATGACAATTTGAAGCGCAACTGTTCTTAAAAAAGTACTTTTTCCAGCCATATTGGCCCCAGTGATAATAAAAAATTCTTCCTTTAGAATTTTGAAATCATTAGGGACGGCCTGCTCAGGATGGAGCAGTGGGTGGGCAGCGGCCTTGGCTTCTATAGTCACCGCTGTATCGGTTATGGTAGGAAAACTGTGAGATGGATGATTAAAACTATAATTGGCTAGACTGTTATAAGCGTCAAAAAAAGTGATGGCGTCAAACCATACTGCAACCTCATCTTTATAGGCAACAATCCACCGTTCTATAGCGACCCCTAACCCTAAATCTCTTAAAAAAAACCCATTGGCAATAAATCCTATTAAAATATTATTGCGCTGATCCAAGCGATCCAACAAACGAGAAAATTTACGCAAGACTCCCGATGCGCTTTGAGTGGTATTGCAAATAGGATTGCGCTTTCGCGAAAGCAAAACACTTTCAAACTCTTGATTTTCTATCGCTTCAAGCAATTTGTAATATTGATCAAAAGTAGATTGTGCCTGAGTGGTATAGGTTGCCAATGAACCCACTCTTTTAAGATAGCGGCCACTAATGACCAATCCCAAACCAAAGACCCCAAAAACATAATAACCAGCGATTACATCCAGGAAGTAGAGCGTTAATGCTGTAAGACTAAGCCCTGTAAAAAGACGACTCCATAGAATACCTGAGCTAGGTAAAGTTTTTTGATAATCTTTTAACCAATCTACCACAGTAGTCGCAGCGGTCGTTGTCGTAACCAATTGGGCAACACCAGAGAATTGTTGACGCCAATGGGGTAAATGAGCTAGCTCTTGAATAGCTTGCTGCTTGTCTGGTATGGCGTCTATTTCATTAGAAACTAACATACTAGCCAAATAATCCCTGCCGCTGTCTAATGCGGTGCGATTGAGGTATTGAAAAAAAGAGCCTTGACCAAACAAGTCAATATCCCGACTAAAATAATCCTGCTCCTGTACAAACTGCGCCCCATCAGGAAGGTGATTAAACTGTCTCTGGCCTACCGCTAATTCTGTCTCATTAATATCGATAAGCGCCTGTACTAATTTTTTTTGATAAGAGATTTTGCTGTGTCTTGTAATAAGCCATAAAAAAATAGCAATAGTACCAATGAGCAAGCCAAGCATAAGTTTTATATGCCCAAGGGCCAAATAAACCGCTATGGCTCCGGTGACAAACACGGTTAAACGCAACAAACTCGACAAGTTTAATTGGCGTTTGAGCCTTACTAGCCTGGCCCTGTAAGCTTCGAGCTCTTGGGTATAAAATGCAGCTGGTTGCTGGGTATCTTTTTCTTTTTTCATTGTACTCTATAAGGCATCGAGCTCAGCTCGCAATTTTTTAGTCATTTTGGAGACAACAAGGTCATAAGAATGATCGATTAACTCAAACAATAAAGCAGGAGGTACTTCGCCAATTATAATAGAGTTCCAGTGCAACTTATTCATGTGAAAGGCGCCGCTAATGACCCCGTCGTAGCTATCTCTAAGCAGTACAGAACGCTCTGGGTCGCATTTGAGATTTACACTTGAGGGTATGCGCTCAAGCCCACTCAAGGCAAACATTTTACCCATCACTTTAAAAACAAGGGTTTGGGCGTCAAAGGGAAAGTCTTCGGTGACCCCTTTTTTTTGAAGACAATAGCTACGTAGGGATTCTATATCCATTACTTTTTGATTTTGTACCCTATAAGTGGCTGCTTGTCTGTATAAATGATCAAATCGCCAGCTTTGGTTTTGGCCGATATGCTAAAAACGAGCTTGCCATCCTTATGCTCAAAAGCAATCTCTTGAGGTGACTGGCCATTAATCGAATAGGTTAATGAGGCCGGCGCCTTTGCGGCTATACTAAAAGAAATACCGTCTTTGAGCTCTTTTGAACTCAAGATACCTGTAGTAGGCATGATTGCTTCTACTTTTAATCCTTTTTGAATAAGTAAGGGCCTGTTCGAAAATTGTGTTCTTGACAACCGCTGTCCTACGTAGGCATCACTAAAGACTTCGGGCATATGCGTTTGTAAAAACTGCGCATGTGGGGTGTTAAAATAATAATAGGTAGGATCTTTGACAAAACGCTTACCATCATACCTACCTGCTCCCCAAGTGGGATCGGCAAGTACGGCCTTCTTGTCTATGAGTGCAACCATCCACATGTGGTTTTTATCAAAAGGTCTTCCTATATCACTAACTCTCGTTTTTGTGTCGCCTCTCACCACATAGGCATTTATGTGTAATAGTTCGCATAGACGTTCTAAGGTAAGGGCATAACCTTCACAAACAGCCTTCCCGTTTTGAAGGGTTCTTTCAATTATTTCTTCACGAGATTGAGCGGCCTTTTGATTGCGTTCTTCTAGTATTCGGTATTGAAATTTGAAGGCGTAATACTCTTCGGGATCATAGGCCACATTATTGACCAGCCAAGTATAAGCAGCTTTTAATTGAGCTAAGGGGGTATCAAAATCTCTAGCGATAAAAAGAGCCAATTCTTCGGGGCTTTTGATGGTTTTTGGGTACAGCGAGACCAAGGCATTCATAGCGTCAGGCTGTTGAGGATAACCCACAGTATGAATAAAAACAACTAACAAAAACAGAATGGTCGATCTCATAAGCTCGTAATATGTACTGCATTTTGAAGCTCCTTGGCCTGTGGGGCTTCAAACCAAGTCTCCATAAATTCAAAATCTTCTGGGCTTACCTCAAATTGAAAGCTAGGCCCCTTCTCCCTATTTCTTTGGATCACGCGCTGGCGTCTTTGGGCTTTAGGAATGTCCAAGTAATGTACTTTATAGTCGTAATTATTTGCTTTCGCGAAAGCGTAAAATGCCATTCTTCTCGCTTTTTTAGCAAATCCAAGGTCTAAAATACTACATACACCAGCGCCCTCTAATTGAACGACCAAGCTTTGTATCATGGCATCACTGCGAGCGATGCGTTCTAAAAACCAGTCTACTCCATCGCTAGGTGTTTTGTCGGGTAAAAACAAGGTTTTATTCCAGTGATCTATAGAGAATATCACACCCTGATGCTTTTGTTTGAGCGTCTGAGCGTAGGTAGTTTTACCGGCTCCTGTATTTCCTAAAATGAGGTGTATCATAAGCGTGCTTTGGGTAAACTAGCTTTTTCTGGACGCTCCAGTGCTATAGGTTCGTATTGAAGTGTCCAGCCTATGGTACTGACCAACTGATTTATGAGTTGTATGGTATCTGCTGCTTGCTTAGAGGCTTCTTTAAACAAACCGCTATTGGGCACCTTGTCTATAATATGCTGTTTGGCTTCTTTATTAATTTCGGTGAGATCGGCACTGGTAATGGGGTTGGCCCAACCTTCTTTTTTATTGTAAAATTTAATATCGGTTTCTATAGACAATAGTTCTGGTTCAGGAAAACCGTAAAGGCGAATGACTTTTTGCTCAGAAATGGCCTCCATTTTAATTTTGGTGAGATCAAATCCAATATGGGCTTTGGCATCTATCAATACCAAAGCTTTTTTGGTGCCCAATAACTTCGACACCCATTTGTCCTTTAAATTTTCATAATGATAAATTTCGGCAAAATCACCTTCGACGGTAATAAACTTACAAACCGTTCTAATTTTTTCCATCAAAATCACAGACTGACCTTGGGCGCGTTTCCTCCCACGATATGCCCCATATCGCGTGTAGAGAAAATAGGCGACAATACAACCTATTGCTAATCCTAAGAATAAAAACTCCATAGCGGTAAAGATACAAAGTAGGGCGACATGAGCCACTTTAGTCGTGTCATAAAGCGCCTATTGATCTAAGTGGGTAAATTTAAAGCCGCGCTCATATTTTAAACCATACCCAAGCATTCTATCAAAAGCAGCATGTGTAAAGAGCAGCAGCCCTACAAACTGCAACCCATCAATAGCCCAATACACCCCTATGAGGAAAACGCCTATAGCTAATCCTTTGTGATGCAATAAATTGTAACTCCAGGCACCTACTTTGGTGTTGATCAAATACCCCAGCATCCCAATATCAGGTGCCAAAAATAGCGCTGCAAATAAACCCCACGAGTACGACAACAAAGAAAAGAGATAGAGGCCTAAGACACATTGTCCTAGAGCTTCCAATTTGAGGAGGTAACGCATAGCAACAACTTAGTTTATTTGGTATAAAATGGGTTTTGAAGGCGTGGCATCGTTTTCAAAAGGCGCGATTTGCAAATTGAGAATATAGTTGCCATCCTTGACGGTATGCCTGACGTAAATCATCTCGGTAATTGTGGCGTCGGTACGTTGCTTACCATCATAATTCCAAAAAGCTTTATGTGCCTTTAACTCACCATCGTCTTTTTCTTTATCTACACTTGGCAGGTCTATGAGTAAATGCTTGATGCCTCTTTTGCGCAAACTGAGCATCGCCTCTTCTTCAAGGTAAGGCCAGTTGGTATGAGACCATTTCATGTTGAGCTTGTCTCTGCCGTTGGGCAGCGTTCTAATAATCAAAGCTTCTGGGATACTTTTACCTATCCCGTAATCCAACTGTTTTTTGGATATGATATAATCTTCTCCTTGAGGTTCTGGCACTACAGTAATAAGCTGTGCCAAAAAGAAAAAGGTCTTGAGGCGTTTGTTGATCGACTGTTTTTTTTCTGAGATATGACCTACGGTCTCTGTATGCGTTCCATGCGCATGAGGATTAAAAGTAATGGTCTTAAAATTGACATCGGCGCCTTGGCTTACCTCTCCTACCCAATCTCCATCTGTGACAGGAATAAAAGTTGCTTCATCGATATACCAGGCTACTGGGTGCTTATCTGGCCCTAACGGAATTGATAAATCGATAGGTTTGCTAAGATCTACATTATAGGTTTGACCTTTATGGAATATACTTGCTTTCACAGCTTTAGATGGCTTTTAGGTAAAGGTACAGAAAACTCGGGTCATGGTTTTAACCCAAATTGAGCAGAAACAGATCGGCGGCTATTCCATCAGATAAAAACTTCCCTTTTTTGGTCACTTTGAGATGGTCGTTATCAATAAAAAGTAAATGTTCTTCGAGGTGCTTTTGGCTCTGTTCTAATAGATAGGACTTCATGTGGTCACCAAATTGCGCAGTAACAGCTGCTATTGAAACCCCATCTTGGGTTCGTAATCGCGTCATCACAAATTCGTTGTATTGGTCGGTTTTGGTTAACACCTCGACCTCTTGTGGTAGCCTGCCTTCAGTTATAGCTTTAATGTAGCGCGGGTTGTTGTTCACATTCCAAGCACGACGTTTGCCGTCATAACTATGTGCCGAGGGTCCAATCCCAATATAGGACTGGCCTTGCCAATAGGCAGTATTGTTTCTAGAATGATACCCCGGTTTGGCAAAATTGCTAAATTCGTAATTATGATATCCTGCAGCCTCCATCCTCTTTACTAAAAGGGTGTGATGAGCCTGGGCTACATCGTCTTCTACAGGAGCAATAATACCTTTTTTTATAAAGCTTTCGAGTGCTGTTTTGGGTTCTACTGTAAGGGCATAGGCCGAAATATGCGGAATGTCTAATGACAATGCCAGATCGATATTTGCTTCCCATCGGGCGTTACTCATCTCAGGAATACCATAGATCAAATCGAGTGAACTATTAGGAAAATAGGGGCGGGTTAGAGTGATCGCATCTAAGGCTTCCTTGGCGTTATGCGCCCTATTCATCAAAGTCAAATCTTCTTCAAAAAACGACTGAACGCCTATAGAAAGTCTATTAATTGCCGAGCGAGACAAGGATTCGATTTTTTGGGGAGTCAAATCGTCTGGGTTGGCCTCTAAGGTAATCTCTGGTTGGGATACCAATGTATAGTGTTGCCTTACACAGTCTATCAGGGTATTGATCTCTGCTGTATCCAAAACAGATGGTGTACCGCCCCCAAAATATATATTGGACACCAATACATCGGCAAACTCTTCTTTTCTAAGAAGAAGCTCGTGCTGGATGGCACGCAACATCTCTTGTTTTTTGCCCATGGTGGTCGAAAAGTGAAAGTCACAATAATGACAGGCCTGTCTACAAAAAGGGATATGAATATAAATTGATGCCATTAGTGTATGAGGATTCAAGAACCGAAATTAGAAAAAACAAAAGAGGACAACACCCAAACTGTGCGCTCAACCTCAAAGTGTAAGCCGATTGTAGGTGGTCCAAACATAGTTGCCATTACTTTTTGATGCGTTTTTCATTTTGTTTGACAAAAGATTCCCACCCACTGTAATTATTAGAAGATACTTTCTTACCTGTATTGTAATAATGACAAACTGCAGCCGCTAGGCCATCGGTGCTATCTAGATTTTTAGGGAGGCTCTTTAATTTTAAAAGGCTCTGTAGCATTTTGGCCACTTGTTCTTTACTAGCATTACCATTACCTGTGATGGCCATTTTAATCTTTTTGGGCAAATACTCTGTTATGGGCACTTCCCTACTCAAACCTGCAGCCATAGCCACTCCCTGAGCTCTACCCAACTTGAGCATACTCTGTACATTTTTCCCGAAGAAAGGCGCTTCGATAGCGATCTCGTCGGGGTGATAGGTATCTATAAGTTCTACGGTACGTTCAAAAATCAATTTTAATTTGACATAATGGTCGCTGTACTTGGTCAAAATCAATTCATTCATTTGCAGAAACTCCATCTGCTTGCCTACCACTTTGATCAATCCAAAACCCATAATGGTGGTCCCGGGATCTATCCCTAATATGATGCGCTCTTCTGTCAATCGTCTTAAATTTGTGTTACTTTGCCACTATGGCACTCTGGTCTTACAAAATTACACAATTCCTAAAGGCTACGATCAAACTTCTGATCCTTGCTTTGGCGTTTTACTTTGTGGCGGTACATTGGCAAAAAGCCCAAACCCAAGCACACTATGATCCTATAATATTGTCAAAAGTATTATTGTCATATTTAAATATAGCTATATTACTATTATTAACCATAATCAATTGGGGTTTAGAGGGTCTCAAATGGAGACTAGCCGTATCCTCTCAAGCCAATATTAGTTTTGGCGAAAGCCTAAAACAAATCCTTAGTGCGCATATAAGCGGTTTAATTACACCTGCCAAAGTAGGAGATTTTGGAACCAAGGCACTGTATTACCCTAAAGAAAAGCGCAAAAAAGTATTTTGGCTTAGCCTTTTGAGTAGTTGGTATCAAATGCTCGCAACGCTTCTTACAGCTGTCATAGGTGTGGGGTATATGATCTATCTATATTTTCCAACATACCTTCTTGCTTATCTATTGGTTGTGGTATTATCGCTGCTTTGTTGGAGACATGCTCCCCGGCTTATAGAAGGCAACCAGCGTATAAAAAATTCAATAATCTACCTAAAATACAGACCGCGCTTTAGGGTTAGGCCGCAATTGGGTCGTGCTTTATTGGGATGGGCTTTATTGCGTTACATCGTTTTTGCGCATCAGTTTTATTTTTTAATGTTGGTATTTGATGTAGGGCTTTCTTATTGGCTTTCTTTAGCGCTTATAAGTAGTATCTACCTCCTTAGTTCGGTGTTGCCTATGCTTCAATTTTTTGATGTATTTCTAAAAAGTAGTCTTGCCGTTATCGTGTTTGGGTATTTTGATATCGATCAGCGCAGTGGCTTACTTATACCACTAATTATGTGGCTTTTTAATGTGGTACTCCCCATATTGCCAGGCACATATTTTCTGTTGCGATTAAAACCGCAGTTTAAATCTGATATCAAATGGCTATAGCGCTAGTTGTTATTATTTCCATATATGGACTGGTTATCCTTAGCTTGTGGTGGGGGTTTTTGCGCTTAGCTTGGTTTACACCAAAATCAACAAGGCCCTCGACCTCTTTTAGTATTATTATTCCCTTTAGGGATGAGGCCAAACGACTGCCACAACT
>PAUP01000009.1 GCA_002712765.1 Cytophagaceae bacterium
GGTTGTACCTCTTGCGAGACTACGGTCGTTGCGCAGACCTCTAGTATTTTTAGCAATACTGCGACCTTTGTTTCTTGGAGTGACAAATCGTGCATTATTCCGATCTACATTATCACGTCGCCCATTATTGTGAGCTACACGACCATTATTAGGACGTCTCCAGGTATCTCTTCGCGCATTTCTGTATCCGTCATTATAGCCTCTCCAATAATTGTTTCGGTGAAAAGCATAATTATATCTAATCGGATTATAATGCAATCTATACGGTGTTGTCCATACTAAACATCTGTCAAAAATAGGGCGGTAAAAGAAGTTGTGATAAGGACGCCATACATAACCACGGTTGTAAATGTTGATAAATCCTGTGCAATAGTCAAAGGCTCCAAAGCGGTTATAATTAACAAATAAGCCTCCTACACGTACAATACGGTTTCTGTTATAACGTATGTCTACATTTCCAGCCTGTGTTAATCGGCCGTAGTGGTCATAGTATAGCGGAGTATCTTCAATTTGAATGACAGCGCCATAATCGTCATACTGAATATAAGGATCATAATTAAATCCGGTATTAAAACTAATGCTTACAGGGCCTGCATTTACCCCAACTGAAACGCCATCGGCGTAGCGTGGAATATAAAAGTCAAATTCTCCATCTGGAAAAACTGAAAATTCAATGCCAGCCTCTACAAATACATATTTACTTCCGTCATAGTTGGCATATCTGCGTGCCATTTCTTCTGAGTTAGTATTGGCTGCATAGGTAGTGGTTCCTATTGTAAGCAAACCAATAAAGAGTAGTGCGAGCTTTTTCATAATTTGTGTTTTTTAATTCGTAACTGTTCTTGATGAATGATGAACACTCTCTTATTTACAAGGAGCGTGCCAAAAATTAGAAATGCCCAAAACACAAAGGCGTACTATTAGGTGTTATCCTACTATTTATAAGGGCTCACAGTACTTTTAAAAAAGAATGGGGGGAGGGAAAATGATTAGTAATGGTAAATTGGCTAGTTAAAATACAGCGGTATTATTTCACTTTTGTGACCAAACCTTGCTCTTTTCTCGCTTTGCCCACTAGGGAATATTCGAAAGTATAAGAATTGCCTTCGGTGTAAAGAATTTTCATATGCACAGCCTGTTTTTCGCTTCTATTTTTAGGATTGCGTTTGGTGACTATATATTCACAGTCATTGATCCATCTTACATTAGAAGAGTCGGGTTTGCCGTTTATGGTCGCTATTTCTAAGGTGTCGTTTCTTGAGAAATAAGTTGTGGTCAAACTACCCTCTAATAAGGTTTCAAAAGTAAAATCTCCTGTTTTAAACTGTGCACAGTCTCGCTCAGGGCTTTCGCAAGAGCAAAATAATAGAAATAGAAGGAATCCAAAGGGTAGGTGCTTAAGCATGGCGTAAAAATAATCAATAAATCGTCTTTACCACACTGTTAATGTTCAAAGCTTTCAAAATGACCGTCCTTATAAAAAATGATCACTCTTTCAATTTCAGATGAAGAAGTGATCTCTTTTTTAATCTTTGGCGATTGTTGCTGTGATTTTTCAAAAGTAGGAGTAGAGCTGGCCGTTACATTCTTATCAGGATCAAAATTAGATGGAGGCATACTATTTTGCTGATTCAGATTTTCGGTTGGTTTTGGAAAGCTGCCTTTTCCATTTAATAGCCAATACAAATCTACTGCGGGAAAAGCCGTAGTTACCTTGAGAATAAAATCTAAACTGGGTTTATTTCGCCCAGAAAGTATATGAGAAATTGTAGCGCGTCCTACTTCTATTTTTTCGGCAAAAGCTGCTGCCGATAAGTCGTACTCGTCGCAAATAATTTTGAGTCTTTTGGCTATAGCTTCCTTGTTTACCATTGTAACTTTTAATTGTAGGATATTATCCTTTACAAATGTAAACAGAATATATCAGGTGGCCACTTTTTGAGACAAAAGATTCTTTTATTATTTAAAGCATAGATTTAATGAAATAGAATAAAATACTGAAATTAAGTTAGTTGAATATATAAAATTATAGAATTGGATAATTTCCAAGCTATTTTCTGTTCACCCTTCTATCAATTGTATACAATGATATATTTCTAAGCTATTTAATTGTTTACAAATGTAAACTATTGCTTATTTACCTTTGTAAACAGAAAAGTAGTATATGGTAAAAATGAATCGAGCGTGGTATCAAAATAATTATGAATATCGATTGTCAAATCGATATATTTCTGCAGCTATGATCGATGCTATAGTAAAGTCTTCTTCCCCATCTTTGGATTACACCATTGCAGGGTATTCGGTTCAACAAAAACCGATTTATACCATAACTGTAGGACGTGGAAATTTTAAGATATTAATGTGGTCACAAATGCACGGAAATGAAGCTACAACGACCAAGGCTCTATTTGATTTTTTAAAAAGCGCTACAAGTAAAAATATGCCGGCTGTTGTCAAGGAGATTTTGGACCGTTGTACCCTCTGTATCATTCCTCAGTTAAATCCTGATGGAGCCACCGCCTACACTAGGCATAATGCCAACAATATTGATCTGAACAGAGATGCTGCTGCTAATACGCAGCCCGAAATGCAAATATTACACCGTGTGATTGATTCATTTGCACCCCATTTTTGTTTTAATCTACACGGTCAGCGTACGATCTATGGTTTTACAAAAACCCAAACCAGTTCGAGTTTGTCATTTTTGGCACCAGCTGCCGATGAGGCTAGAACAATTACGCTTTCGCGAAAGCGTGCGATGACTGTAATTACTGAGATTTATAATACTCTAAAAGAAGAGTTGCCTAATGGTATAGGTCGTTACGACGATACTTTTAATATCAATTGTATTGGTGATTATTTGATGCATGCTGGAATTCCTACTGTCTTATATGAGGCAGGCCATATTGCTGAAGATTATACGCGGGAAGAAATTCGTTATGCTGTTTTTAAGGCATTAATCGCTGGCATGATTGCCGCTCCTAAATGTAAAGATGATTTAAGTAAGGCCTACCTTGCTATTGCTGAGCATGAAAAGTGTTTTGTTGACATTGTGATAGCAAACACCCAAGACGGTAGTATTGCTATTCAATATGAAGAGCGGCTCGAACAAGGGCAAATTGTTTTTATACCAGTGGTGTTAGATATTTCATCAGAGATCACACGAATAGGTCACCGCCAAATAGACGGCTTACACAAGAAATATACCCATTTTGATCACACGGATATCAAGCGAGGTGATGTCGTTAGCGCTCTTAAAGCAGATGATGGGTCTACGATAACGTTGTCGTAGATAAAATTTGTTTCTTTGCAGAATATTCAAAATTATTGGATTATTTTTGTAGAATACGCAACAAAATCAATCAAAATGGCAAAATTCAAATTAGACGAGGTCGACCACCAGATTCTCGATATGCTTATAGAGAATACGAGAACACCATTTACAGATATTGCAAAAAAGCTTTTAATTTCGGCAGGGACGGTACATGTTCGAGTTAAAAAAATGGAAGAAGCTGGGATTATAACTGGTTCTTCTCTCACACTTGATTATGCTAAGTTGGGATATGCTTTTATTGCCTATGTGGGTGTTTTTATCAATAAGACTTCTCAAACTACTTTTGTTTTGGAACGTATCGCGCAAATCCCNTTTGTNACNGTGGCTCATGTGACTACNGGNAAATTCAACATCTTTTGTAAGATAAGAGCCAAGGATACCAATCATGCCAAAAATATTATTTTCTTACTNGATGACATNGACGGGGTGTATCGCACCGAGACGATGATTTCGCTAGAAGAGAGCATTAATGACAAAAAGCGATTGATGCATTCTATTTTTCAAGACCTGATATAATCAAAAATACATACTCACGAATCAACCCTTTTGCTTTGCAAAAGGGTTTTTTCTTGCTAATATTGAAAGATGAAGTTAACTGCTATTCAAACATCAGAGTTGGACCCCTATTACAAGGTGTATATCAATAAGGTGAATGCCAAACGTGAGCTGATAGAAGCCCTGTCTCTTGGGCAAATGGAAACTCTCGAGTTTTTTAAAGGTTTAACCCAGAGCCAGTGGGACCTGTCTTACGATACAGGTAAGTGGACACCTAAAGAAGTATTACTGCACTTAATTGATACCGAACGTATTTTTTCATACCGTGCTTTACGCTTTGCGCGAAAAGATACTACGCCGCTTTCAGGTTTTGATCAGGATCATTATGTAGCGGTTTCGGCTGCTCGATCTAGAGATAGCCAGTCTTTGATTGCTGAGTATACCGCGGTGAGAGATAGTAGTATAGCGTTATTTAAATCTTTCGACGCGCAAAGACTTGCTAAAATTGGTACAGCTAGTGGAGGACCATTTTCTACAAGAGCCTTGGGTTTTATCATTGCGGGTCATGAGATTCATCATATAGAAATCATCAAAGAGCGATATCTTTCGTAAAAGCCTTATAACAAAAAGCTATTTAGGGTCGGGCAGGGCATCTATTGGAGTTTGGTAGTCCTTGTCTTGATAGTCATCTTCAGAGAAGTGGATCATTTTTTGCTCTAAAGTACTGCTTACTTTGACCAAATATACGGCCTCTTGGGTACGTACTTCGACAGCTTCAATTACTTCTTCTTTATGATTTTTAAAGGTGATTATATGTCCATCGTCATAGCCATGTGGATATTTGGTCGTTAACAAGGATAACAACTCAGGAGTTAGCTTTTTAATGTCTATGATAATGCGTTGCATGATCACGCCTTAAATGTATGCTATTAAAGGTACAAAAAAATGACAGTAAAATCAGTGTTTTGTAAATGTAATAACTTGAAAGCTAATAAGTTATTAGGTATTGGTATAATGTTGAAAAGCCTCTTTTATAAGCGTGTTTGTCGCCTGCTGATCAATAATGGGTTGGCTGATTTTTTCTAGTAAAACAAAGTTGACCACACCATTGCTATTCTTTTTGTCGTATTTGAGCAAATTGATAATAGCGTCTATATCTTCTTCATTAAATTCAACCAGGCCGTACATTTGTTTCAAGGTATGCGAAATTTCTTCTAGTTCGATTTTGGATAAACCCACTGTCTTGTAGGACAAATAACTTTCTAGTAGCATTCCTATGGCTACTGCCTCTCCGTGTAACAAGCTCTTGCGCTCTTGGTGCACTAGAAAATAGGATTCAATGGCATGTCCGAGTGTATGCCCAAAATTAAGTGTTTTACGTATGTTTTTCTCCAATGGGTCTTGAAGTACAATAGTGTTTTTTATTTGTATGCTTTTATAGATAAGGTCATTAAGATCATTAGTGGTAAGCGCCGAAAGATCTTTTAATTGATCCCAATATGCTGTATCGGCAATCAAACCGTGTTTAAAAATTTCGGCCAATCCAGATCGCATCTCTTCTTGGGGTAGGGTCGCTAAGAAGGCAGCGTCAATCAAAACCAATTGCGGATTTTGTATAACGCCAACAAGATTTTTTAGATTCCCTAAATCGACACCAGTTTTACCACCTACAGAGGCGTCAACCATAGCTAATAGACTGGTTGGGATGTTTATAAAGTCCATTCCGCGTTTAAAGGTTGAGGCCACAAACCCTCCTAAATCGGTCACAACACCTCCTCCAAGATTGATAATAAGCGCCTTTCTATCGGCATCAATTTCGGCAAGGGCCTCCCAAACTTGCACACAAGTATCAATAGTCTTATGAGACTCTCCAGCAGGGATCTCTATGATATCTAGTGGTAACGATGTTCTTAACTCTCCAAGAAAATCGGCCAAGCACTGCTCGTGGGTATTTTCGTCTACTATTATAAATAATTTTGAATAGGTAGACGTGTCAAGAAATGTATTTAGGCTATCATATCCTGCGGTGTTAAAAACAATTTGGTAAGTGTCCGCTGTAATGGGTGTCATAACAAAAATTTTATCGGCCAAATTACATCTTTTTATTACAAACGATGTCAGTTTGAAGTATATTTGTTAGTGTAATTTTCTCGATATGCCAACAACATCATTTAATGACACCAAACGTGCTTTTGCGCTCAAAACAGACAGCGAATTAGAGCGTGCTTATTTCCTATTTAAAATGATTTCTAAGGAACCGTTGGTCAAGATAGGAACCGCTGTTACTAAGTTTGCCTTAAACGTGAGTTTACCCGTAGAAGGTCTGATTCGATCAACTGTTTTTGATCATTTTTGCGGTGGAGTCAACGAGCAAGATTGTCTGCCTACTGTTGATAAACTCTATGCCGTAGGAGTGAGTTCTGTTTTAGATTTTTCTGTCGAGGGAAAAGAGGATGAAGCCCAATTTGACGCCTGCTTGGATAAAGTAATGTCTTTGACAGCTTTCGCTTCAGCTAAAGATGCTATGCCTATATCTGTATTTAAACCTACTGGCTTTGGACGTTTTGCCATCTGGGAGAAAAAAACATCAGGCGAGTTATTAACGCCTGCCGAAACAGAAGAGTGGAATCGTATAGTAGATCGTTTTGACACTATTTGTCAAAGGGCCAAAGAAATGGATATAGAAGTGCTAATAGATGGCGAAGAGAGTTGGATGCAGGATGCGGCCGATGATCTCGTATCGGCAATGATGGCAAAATACAATAAAGAAAAGCCAGTCGTTTACAATACCCTACAATGTTACCGCTGGGATCGTTTAGAATACTTAAAGCAGCAGCATTTGGATGCCAAGGCAAAAGGGTATACCCTTGGTTTTAAAATTGTGAGAGGGGCTTATATGGAAAAAGAGAATAAACGTGCCCAAGAGATGGGGTATCCCACACCAATCTGCGCAAGTAAACAAGCCACCGATGACAATTTTAACCAGGTCATGCGCTACATATTTGATCATCTGGATGATATTTCCTTATTTCTCGGTACTCATAATGAAGAAAGCACCGCCATGGCACTTGATATTATGAAAGAAAAGGGGATAGCCGCAAATGACAATCGCGTTTGGTTTGGACAATTGTACGGAATGAGTGATCATATAAGTTTCAATTTGGCTGCCGATGGTTACAACGTAGCCAAGTATGTTCCATTTGGACCTGTTAAAGACGTGATGCCGTATTTAATTCGCAGAGCCGAAGAAAATACATCGGTGGCGGGCCAAACCAATAGGGAGTTGGAACTCATCAAAAGTGAGCGTCAAAGAAGAAAACTTTAATCGCAAAAAAACACTTATCTCGCTAAGTAAGCAGGGACTAGTTGGAACTTTTTATCTCCAAAATAGTAGCAATTTTTTCACAATTTTCTATAGAGAAATACAGTGGTTTACCTGAGTCTGTTTCTGCAATTACTTCATAAATACCACAGGGCTTTTTACGGGTTTGGCTTGCGCCAAAATCTACATCACCTTTAGATATAATTAAGTTAATGGCAGTGGTATCAAGGGCTAAGCTTAGTCGTTTTTGCTCGGCCTGATCTGAATAGCGATGTTCTTTCAGCCCTATGTTTTTAAGTACTCTGTCTTCAGGAAAATAAGCACAACTTGTGCGCTTACCACTAAAAAAGAAGGCCAAAATGATAAGGCCTATTGAAAATCCGCCTAAATAATAGCCAAGACGCTGAATAAGTTTCATGAATTAAAATATGAGCAAGTTGATATCGCGGTATGAAAGATTAAACCAATCTGCAATTGATTTATTGGTTAATATTCCGTGGTAAAAGTACAACCCATTTTTTAATCCACGATCAAAACGCAATCTATTTTCTACCCCGCCTTCTTCGGCTATTTCTAAAAGATAAGGTGTGAAAATATTACTTAATGAGACCGATGCAGTACGTGCAAATCGTGCGGGAATATTGGGAACACAATAATGTGTGACTCCAAATTTATTAAATGTAGGGTTATCATGGGTAGTGACTTCACTTGTTTCGAAGCAACCGCCCATGTCAATACTTACATCAATAGCAATAGCACCTTTTTTCATACCTTCTATCATTGCTTCGCTTACAACAATAGGAGCTCTATTTTTGCCTCTAACCGCTCCAATGACAACATCGCAGCGTTTGAGGGCTTTGATCAAATTCTTAGGCTGTAGGGTAGAAGTGTACAATGGCCTACCTAAGTTGGATTGAATACATCTGAGTTTTGTGATTGAATTATCAAAGATCTTGACATTAGCGCCAAGACCAATAGCAGATCTTACTGCAAATTCGCCTACGGTACCCGCACCAATAATTACAACTTCGGCTGGAGGAACCCCTGAAATATTTCCAAGAAGCATCCCCGTTCCCTTTGTCGTATGACTCATCAACTCTGCAGCTACTTGAACTGCCGCAGTACCAGCTATTTCTGAAAGCGTTCTTACTGCTGGGTAGGATCCATCATCATCTTTAATAAATTCAAAAGCAAAAGCGGTAATTCTTTTGGAAGCCATAGCCTCAAAATACGCTTTTGACTGTGTTTTAATCTGTAGGGCAGAAATAAGAATGGTTTGAGGATTCATCATTTCCAATTCTTCAATAGAAGGCGGTTCAACCTTCAAAATCATTGGGCAAGAAAATACTTTTGACGTGTCTTTGGTGACCTCGGCTCCAGATTCGCTATAATCTTTGTCGGAGTAGCGCGCTCCTTTGCCTGCATTAGATTCTATTAGAACCCGGTGACCATTAGCCGTTAATGCGGCTACTGCATCTGGATTGAGACATACTCGCTTTTCTTGAAAATGCGTTTCTTTAGGAATACCTATAAAGAGTTCTCCCTTTCTCTTTGCAACTTCAAGCATTTCCTCTTGAGGAAGCAGTTGTGCTTTGGTGAATGGTGAGTTTGATGTATCCATAAGCCAGGTATTATTCAAAAATACGGATAATTCGCTTATGGCAAGAATTGAGGGTAATGGTATAAATCAATTGGCTACATATACAGATTCATTAGCGCTGTCGGCTACGCCATCATCTTCTTTTGGATCATTATCTACAGCGGTTTTCTGCGTGACAGAGGGATCATTAAGTTCTCCTTTCCAATTTACTCTATTGAGCTCACTCAAATCTATACCGTGTATTTTATCAAATACACGTGTTCGTATTGTGTAAGAAAAGATTAACATTACAAAAATTATTGGTGCTAATGCATAGAGCTCTTTAATGTCACTAAATTCAATATCGGCATTAATGGTAGAGTAAATTTGAAAAGCGTACATGCAAATAGGCACGATAATTACGTGATACCACCAATGTTTGCAGGTAAAAAACCAAATTAATAGCAAAACAAAAGGTATGAGTTTACCAAAAAGAACCCAAACCATTACAGAAACATCTCCCCAATAATTACTTGTTATGGTACCAAAAGGTGAGTCCCAGACTTCAACTTCTGGGACTCCCTGATATAAATAAAATAGGTAGGGTGAAATTGCAATAAAAAGAGCGATTACACTACCCGTGATTAATGAGCGATTATTAACCGTTAGGCGCTTTTTTGACTTTAGATTTGTCGATGGCTTGTTTAGCATTTTGTTCAACTGTTCCAGTGTAAACTAAAGCTGTGGCTCCTGCAATTAACAGAGCCATAATTAGGGCTTTGACTTTCATAATGTGAGTGTTTTGAGTTATGATTTGTTACATCAAATATCAAGAATCCTCACATAATTTGGATCATACCTTTTTTTTTGTATATTCGCCGATTTTTTTGAAAAATAAGCGAATATTAACTTAGTTACACTTAATTAATATTATTCTATTAAAAACTCTTTTTCCGACAAAGACAACTTTTTAATGTAAGTGGTCTAAAAGACCTTTTCTTTGCTAGGAATTTTCTTACTTTTATAAAGTTATTTATTTAACATAATTTTAACATTTATTGATCGCTATCAGTTCACGATTTGACCCATTTGCAAGTTTTAAATCTAATTGAGTAAAGCATTCGGGACCGTAATTTTCCATTTTCTCTGGCCACTCTATAAGCATCCAATCGGCTTGCTGCAAATAGTCTTCAAAACCTAGGTCTAACAGCTCTTCTGCCTTGTTAAGACGGTACAAATCAAAATGATATATTTTTTGCTGCTGCGCGCCCTGATATTCGTTAACAATTGAAAACGTGGGACTTACCGTTTCTTCCTCTACGCCCAAATGACGACAAAGGGCTTTTATAAGTGTCGTCTTACCAACACCCATTGTTCCCTTAAACAAAATAATACGCTGATCAGCAAAGGCTAGAACTTCCTTTGCGATACTATCAATCTGGGATAGATTGTAGGTGAGTGTCATAAGTCTTTTTAACATTTGGGCTTTGCTAATATAGAAAAGTGTGGGATAACTAAAAATTTGAATTGTGTCTTCTAACGAAATAATTTGAAGTAAACATAATTCAAGGGCCCTGCTTTATAAGAAAATACTTACAAATAATAAGAAGAAATGGAATATTTATAAACCTTCGGGCTGCCAACTAATTGTGCTTCTCCTTTTTTCATAAATTTATTACAAATAGCAAGTTATGATGAAAGTATTTTTAACATTTTTAGCTCTATTTCTAAGTACCTTTTCTTCGCTAAATGCTGAAGTCAATTTGAACTTTATTCAAAATGACAAATTACAATTGCTATCGAAAAAAGAACTACTAGATTTATATAATAGTAATTCACCTTTTTTAAATGGAGAAAGTGGTAATTATGAATATTCTAAAGAAATTATAGAAGAATTACTAAAAAAGTCGTTAGCAAATAAGGATTCACTTTTTATTGGGAAGGCTTACTTTATACTTGCTAGACTAAATAATAATAGTATTGATTTATTCGATGAAGCCATAAAATATACCAAAGACCTAAAAGATAAAGTCCATCCTTGTATTTCTTATCTATGGAAGTTTGAAAAATATTATATAAATGGTGATTATCGTAAGGCTTATAATGTTTTGTGGCATGCAGATACGGATTTATCAGAATTTCAAAAGGAATTGTTTTATTCAGATTTAAGAAGGTATCTGAATATGTTAAATATTGAATGGGGTAATAAAGAATTAGGATTAAAAAAGATATTACAAGACTATCAGGATTACAAACTTATTTATGATGTTGAAAAATCTGAAGTAATATATTCAGAGACAGAGCGAAATGAAATTTTCATTAGTTATCTATATAGAATAGCAAGAGTTTATTATGATTTGAATCAATACGAAATTTCCATTTCATATTTAGATTCTCTTAAATATTACGGTGATAGATTTGAAATGTTGGAGACAATTGACAACGTGAGTGGCCTCAAAGGAGCCATACTTTACAAACAGGGGGAGTATCAGGAGGCCTTATCTTATACTAACGAGTATTTGAACAACCACATACCTAATGATGCTTATGGGATAAGCCGTTCATCGGTTATTAAGGGGTTGACCCTTTGGGAATTGAATAGACAAGAGGAGGCGGTAGCTTCATTAATTAAAGCTGATAGTCTTTACCAGCACACAAAAGATGAGTTTGAAGAACTAGGTGATGGCTATAAGACCCTTATCACCTACTATAAAAACAAAGACAATACCGATAAACAACTTGAATATCTCAATAAACTATTAGAGTTTGATGAAGAGATCACCGCCAATTATCTAGAGATAGCTCCTGCTATCACTCGCAGTTATACAATCCCAGAGCTATTGTCTGAAAAAGAACAAGTCATTCGTTCATTAAACAAGAAAAATCAAATAGCAGAAACAAAAAAGACGGTGTATTACAGTTTGCTCATGTTCTCAAGCCTGCTCATCGGTCTTTTTATTGTACAGCGAATACGCCTTAAAAGGAGATATAACAAACTCAAACAAAAGCTAGATGTTAGCTTGGCTCAAATGTCTACGGCATCTCCAAAGACAACTCGTAAAGAGCTATTTGAACTAGACGCTACTCAAATAGAACGTATCGCAAAGGGGCTTGATGCTTTTGAAAAAAGCAAGGGATATTTGGATACTACTTTGAGTTTAAAATCATTGGCCACGGCCATAGATACTAACTCGTCTTACCTATCAAAATACGTCAATGCAGTAAAAGGGGTAAACTTTTCCAATTATATCAGTACCCTTCGCATAGAGTATATCATGGCCGAACTTCGCGTCAATGCAAGGATGCGGTCCTATACTATAGATGCAATCTCAGAAGAAGCTGGTTTTGCAAATGCCAGATCCTTTTCCAATCATTTTAAACGTGTGACCGGTATCAATCCTTCGTATTTCTTAAAACAACTTCAAAAAGAGATGACCACTACCGAGGTTGTAAGACCGCAAACGGTATAATCATTTCTTCAAGACTTACCCCACCGTGCTGATAGGTGTTTCGGTAATAACTCACATAGTGGTTATAGTTGTTTGGGTAGGCAAAAAATAAATCGCCTTTAGCAAAAATAAAAGAACTACTCATGTTTATCGATGGTAAGTGAATGGTTCTTGGGTCTTTAGCTGCTAGTACTTCTTTATCTTCGTAGGTTAAGCTACGTCCGGTTTTATACCTGAGATTAAGACTGGTGTTTTTGTCACCAATGACTTTAGAAGGATGTTTTACATTTATAGTACCGTGATCTGTTGTGATGATTAATTTAAAGCCCATTTGTTGTGCTTGTTGAATCATTTCGAGCAGCGGAGAGTTTTTAAACCAGCTTTCTGTCAAAGAGCGATAGGCTTTGTCATTGCTCGCCAACTCTTTGATAACTTCCATTTCTGTTTTGGCGTGAGACAACATATCTACAAAGTTGTAGACCACTACGGTGAGATCGTTTTCTTTTTGTGCTTTAAAATTATCTGCTAATTTTTTACCATTTTTTAAATTGGTGATCTTGTGATACTCCCATTTTAGATCTAACTGTAGTCGTTTGAGTTGGGCCTCGAGAAAATCGGCTTCGTGCATGTTTTTACCACCCTCGTCGGTGTCGTCTAGCCATAGGTCCGGATGTCTCAATTTCATCTCGCTAGGCATTAAACCAGAAAAAATAGAGTTTCTGGCATATTGAGTTGCTGTAGGCAGTATACTAAAATAGGGGTCTTCTTCTATCTTTTTATAATAGGCACTCAGATGGGGTTCAAAAGCTTTCCATTGATCATATCGCAAATTGTCTACCACCACAAATAGAGTAGGTTGGTCCTTGGACAGGTGAGGTACTACCTTATCCTTAAAAAGATTGTAGGAAAGGGTTGGTGCATCATGTCCGTCAAACCAATCTGGATAATTTTTGTCAATAAACTTGCAGAATTGATTGTTGGCCTCCGCTTTTTGTGATTCTAAGATTTCGAACATACTGTGGTCTTCGATATCTTCTAATTCCATCTCCCAATAAATGAGCTTCTGATAGAGCTCTGCCCACTCTTCATAAGAATTTACCATAGACATGTCCATAGCAATTTTTCTAAACTCCTGCTGATAGGAAGATGTTGTTTTTTGAGAGACCAACCTGCTATTGTCTAATGTTTTTTTAAGACTTAACAAGATTTGGTTAGGATTGACAGGTTTGATCAGATAATCGGCAATTTTTGACCCAATTGCCTCTTCCATAATGTACTCTTCCTCGCTTTTAGTGATCATCACCACTGGCACGCTCTCGCGTCGGTTTTTTATTTCACTTAGTGTTTCTAAGCCTGTAAGACCAGGCATATTTTCATCCAAAAAAACGATATCAAAGTTTTCCTCTTCTATAATATCTATGGCTTCAGTACCGCTATTACAAGTGGTAAGGTGGTATCCTTTTTTTTCTAAAAAGAGTATATGGGGTTTTAATAAATCGATTTCGTCATCTACCCAAAGTATTTTTATTTTACTCATATCACTATAATTTTTTGGAGACATAGCAACTATGTCGTTATTTGAATATTGCAATTGGCACGGTATTACCCTTAATAATGGGTCTAAGCTTGAAATGTTATATTTGTAGCAAAGGCAAGTCCTCAATTTTTGAAAACAATTGATGAATTATAAAGCCTTTTTTAAAACATTTTCGTGCAGCAACACAAAACTACAATAATCAACGATCCTATTTATGGTTTCATTGCCATACCTAACGGACTCATTTTTGATCTCATTCAACATTCCTATTTTCAACGTCTGAGAAGAATCACTCAAATGGGCTTGTCCTATTTGGTCTATCCCGGAGCACACCACACGAGATTTCATCATGCTGTAGGATGTTTGCACATTATGCAAAAAGCCTTGGAAACCCTTCAAAACAAGGGAGTTGTTATATCGGATGCAGAAAAAGAAGCTACGCTTGCTGCGATTTTACTTCATGATATTGGACATGGTCCTTTTTCTCACGCCATGGAACACAGTATCGTCGAAGGGATACATCACGAGCTTATTTCTTTAAAATTTATGGAGGCGCTCAATCAAGAGTTTAACGGAAGTTTAACGCTTGCCATCGAGATATTTAAAGGGAGCTATTCGCGTAAATTTTTAAATCAGTTGGTGTCTGGACAACTCGATATGGATCGTACAGACTATTTAAAACGCGATAGTTTTTACACAGGTATGGCCGAAGGCAATATCAATACCGATAGGATTATTGCCATGCTCAATGTGCATGAAGATGAACTAGTTGTAGAAGAAAAAGGCATTTATACGGTCGAAAAATTTCTTGTTGCACGCCGTTTGATGTACTGGCAGGTCTATCTGCATAAGACGAGTCTTGTTGCAGAGCAATTGGTAACGCGAGTGCTAAAGCGCGCCAAAGAATTATCACATCAAGGAGTGCGACTACCTGCTAGTAAAGCCTTGGATCACTTTTTAACACATAAAATTAATGCGACAAATTTTGATACTAATGCTTTAAAAACTTTTGCCAAATTAGACGATTACGATATTATCTCGGCCATGAAAGAGTGGTGTAGCCACGAAGATTTTGTATTGCGGGAGTTATCTACGGCTATAATTGATCGTGATTTGTTGAAGGTGAAGATTAAAAATAAAGCTTTCGCGAAAGCAAAACTAGACAAACACATCAACGCATTACAGGACAAATACGGACTCTCACAGCACGAAGCCAGTTATTTTGTTTTTACGGGTACCATATCGAATCAAGCCTACAGTTACACCCAAGGAGGCATCAATATTAAAATGGCCAATGGAAAGATTGTGGATGTGGTAAAAGCCAGTGATCAACTTAGTCTCAAATCGCTGACGCGGGCAGTCGTTAAAAACTATATTTGCTTCCCAAAATCGAAAGGGTAAATTTTTCCTATTTTTGCAACTCATGAAATTTACAGCCGCTCAAATCGCAGGAATTTTGGAAGGTACCGTTGTGGGTAATCCCGAAGCCGCAGTTACCAAACTCGCTAAAATTGAAGAAGGGGTCTCAGGCTCACTTACTTTTTTGGCCAATCCAAAATACACACCCTATATCTACAATACGCAAGCTTCTATCACTATTGTCAATAGTGACTTTGAACCTGAAAATGATATAGAAACCACACTCATTAAGGTAGAAGATGCTTACAAGTCATTTTCAAAATTACTCGAATACTACAATCAAGTCAAACTAAATAAGACAGGAATAGAGCAACCTAGTTATATTTCTGATACCGCCACTTACGGAGAGCAGCTCTATCTGGGCGCATTTTCTTACCTCGGTGATAATGTGGTTTTGGGCAACAATGTGAAAATTTACCCCAATGTCTATATAGGTGATAATGTTACCATTGGTGATAATTGTGTGGTTTTTGCTGGTGCCAAAATTTACTCAGAATCTGTTATTGGGCATACCGTTTATATTCATAGTGGTGCTATAGTGGGAGCAGATGGATTTGGCTTTACACCTAATGAAAATGGTGAGTATAGCAAAGTACCACAAACGGGTAATGTGATCATAGAAGATCATGTAGACATTGGAGCGGGTACTACTATTGATAGAGCTACCTTAGGATCTACCATTATAAGAAAAGGGGTCAAGTTAGATAATCAAATTCAAATCGCCCACAATGTAGAAATTGGAGAGCATACCGCTATAGCCGCACAATCAGGGGTGGCTGGTAGCACCAAAATAGGTAAACACTGTCTTATTGGAGGACAAGTAGGAATTGCTGGGCATATCACCATTGGTGATCGGGTAAGAATACAAGCACAATCTGGTATAGGGCGCAATATTAAGGATGATGAAGTACTACAGGGTTCGCCCGCCTTTAATTACGGCGAGTGGAATCGCTCTTATGTGCATTTTAAAAATTTACCCAAACTTGTGAAGAAGGTAAATCAACTAGAAAAAAAAAGTAAATAATGGGGATGACAAGCGCTAAACAATGCACCATTGCTCAAGAAGTTACATTAAAAGGAGTAGGCTTACACACTGGAGCAGAGGTCACCATGACCTTTAAACCAGCACCAGAAAATCACGGATATAAGTTTAAACGCGTTGACCTTGAAGGACAGCCTATAATAGATGCCGATGCTTCTTATGTAACCAATACCCAACGCGGGACAAATTTAGAAAAGAATGGCGTGTCTATTCAAACCACAGAGCATGTCTTAGCGGCTTGCGTAGGTCTAGAAATAGATAATTTGCTTATTGAGCTTGATGCCTCAGAACCGCCAATAATGGATGGTTCTTCCAAATTTTTTGTGGCTGCCTTAGAAAAGGCAGGACGAGAGCAGCAAGAGGCTTGTCGTGAAGAATATGTCGTAAAGGAGGTCATTACTTATGTAGATGAATCTTCGGGCAGTGAGATCATTCTTATGCCATCTGATGAGTATAAAGTAACGACAATGGTCGATTTTGGCACAAAGGTATTAGGTACCCAAAATGCCAGTATTCAGCATATTTCAGAATTTAAAGAAGAAATATCAGATAGCCGAACTTTTAGTTTTTTACACGAGATTGAGATGTTACTTGAGCACGGCCTTATAAAAGGGGGTGACCTTAATAATGCCATCGTTTATGTTGATAAAGAGCTTTCTCCAGAAACTATGGATAAGCTTCGTGTAGCCTTTAAAAAAGAGCACATAGCCGTAAAACCCAATGGTATATTAGACAATCTCACTTTGCATCATCCCAATGAGGCAGCAAGACATAAACTGCTTGATGTGATCGGAGATTTGGCTTTGATCGGAACGCGAATAAGAGGTAAAGTTATCGCCAATAAACCTGGACACTATGTCAATACCCAGTTTGCGAAGAAGCTTCAAAAGATTATAAAGGCCGAACGTCGCAATTATGTGCCTGAGGTCAATTTACATGCAACACCCGTAAAAGATATTAATCAAATTATGGAGATGCTCCCGCATAGGCCTCCTTTTTTATTGGTTGATAAAATACTAGAGCTTACCGACGACTATGTTATCGGGGTGAAAAATGTCACCATGAACGAGCCATTCTTTGTAGGGCATTTTCCTGGGGCACCAGTAATGCCAGGGGTTTTGCAGATTGAAGCTATGGCACAAACGGGTGGGATTCTCGTATTGAGCACAGTACCAGATCCAGAGAATTATCTTACCTACTTATTAAAAATTGATAATGTACGCTACAAGCAACAGGTGGTGCCAGGCGATACCTTAATTTTTAAACTAGACCTCATGTCTCCTATACGCAGGGGGATATGTCAAATGCAAGCACGAGCATACGCCAATGGAAAATTGGTATCTGAGGCCGAAATAATGGCACAAATTGTTAAAGTAAAGAACACTTAAGATCATGAATCAGCCATTAGCCTACGTACATCCAGGTGCAAAAATTGCTAAAAATGTAGTTATAGAGCCATTTACAACCATTCATAACAATGTTGTTATTGGAGAAGGGAGTTGGATTGGATCAAATGTCACTATTATGGAAGGTGCTCGCATTGGAAAAAATGTAAATATTTTTCCTGGTGCTGTAATTTCTGCCATTCCTCAAGACAAAAAGTTTAATGATGAAGACACTGTCACTATAATTGGAGATAATACTACGATTAGAGAGTGTGTAACGATCAATCGAGGTACCACAGACCGCATGAAAACTCAAATAGGTAACAACTGTTGGATTATGGCCTATTGTCATATTGCCCACGATTGTATTGTAGGTGATCACTGTATTTTTTCTAATAACAGTACCTTGGCCGGACATATAACAGTAGGTGATTATGTGGTTTTGGCTGGTATGGCAGCTGTACAACAATTTTGTACGATAGGTAGTCATGCCTTTGTCACAGGGGGATCGCTTGTGCGAAAAGATGTACCGCCTTATGTTAAAGCAGGAAGAGAGCCACTATCGTATGTGGGGATCAATTCTATAGGACTGCGCAGACGTGGTTTTACCACCGAAAAGATTAGAGAGATTCAAAACATTTTTAGAATACTATACCAAAAGAATTATAACAATACCCAAGCCGTAGGCATTATAGAAGCCGAAATGGAGGCCACCTCAGAGCGCGATGAAATTTTGCAATTTATTCGCAATTCTCAACGCGGTATAATGAAAGGATACTTTAATTCTTAATAAGACAATTACAACCAATCCCGCTGTGTACCTAAAGACAGTGGTAAAACAGCAGAAGAAACACTATAAATTATGGCAACAACCTCAGACATCCGCAATGGATTGTGTATTCACTACAATAATGACATCTATAAAGTCATAGAATTTCTACATGTAAAGCCAGGTAAAGGTCCTGCATTTGTTCGCACAAAAATGAAAAGTGTGACCACAGGTAAAGTTTTAGATAATACCTTTTCGGCAGGTCACAAAATTGATGAAGTACGTGTAGAAACGCATAAATTCCAATTTTTATACAACGATGGTGAGGGGTATCACTTTATGAATACTGCCGATTATACCCAAATTGCTTTGCAAGAATCATCACTAGACGCTTCTGATCTCTTAAAAGAGGGTGAAGTGGTGACTGTACTGATTAATACCGAAGATCAGGCTCCTTTATCTGTAGATATGCCGGCAAGTGTCATCTTAGAAGTAACCCACACCGAGCCAGGAGTTAAAGGTAATACTGCAACCAATGCTACTAAGCCAGCTACCGTGGAGACAGGTGCTACCGTTAATGTCCCTTTGTTTATAAATGAGGGTGATAAAATAAAGATCGAAACAGAAAAGGGCACGTATAAAGAGCGTGTTAAGGAGTAAATTCGAATTTGTATAAACAATTACTAATCCCGCCATTCTAGCGGGATTATTTTTTATATTCGTGTCGATGAAATTTTCAAAAGCACATACCCTCAAAGAAATAGCAACACTAATCGGGGCCTCTTATATTGGCGCCTCAGATTTTCCTGTATTAGGGATGAATGAAATCCATGTGGTAACCCCTGGGGATATCGTTTTTGTAGATCATCCAAAGTATTACGACAAAGCACTTCAAAGTGCAGCAACTGTGGTGTTAATAAACAAAGAGGTAGACTGTCCAGAGGGCAAGGCCTTACTTATTAGCGACGATCCTTTTCGAGATTTTAATGCGTTAACCACTCACTTTAAACCTTTCTCTGCTTCTGATAAAGCTATTTCAACGAGTGCTGTAATTGGCGAAGGTAGTATTGTTCAACCCAATGCATTTATAGGGAATAATGTTAGCATAGGCGCCCATTGTCTGATACATTCTAACGTGAGTATATACGATGGCACCCAGATAGGTGACCATGTCACTATACATGCAGGAACTGTAATTGGAGCTGATGCCTTTTATTACAAAAAGCGACCAGAAGGTTTTGATAAATTGAAATCTGGTGGTCGAGTTGTCATTCACGATCATGTCGATATTGGAGCTGGGTGTACTATCGATAAAGGAGTGACCGGAGATACAACCATAGGCGCTGGCACAAAAATTGACAATCAGGTGCATGTGGGTCACGATACGGTTATCGGAAAAAAAGTACTCATCGCTTCTCAAACGGGCATAGCTGGTTGTGTAATTATAGAAGACGAAGTGACCTTATGGGGACAAGTAGGAGTAACCAGCGGTATTACCGTAGGCGAAAAGGCTGTTATATCGGCTCAAAGCGGAATCAGCAAATCACTGCCTGGCCATAAAAGTTATTTTGGATCTCCAGCTGGAGAGTTTCGCGAGAAATATAAAGAACTTGCCGCCTTGCGACAGGTGCAACAATTATTAGATAAATTAAAGCAGTCATAAATGAGTTCAAGTCCTAAACAAATAGTAGCAGATTTTTATAATTCTGATTTTTTTAACCAAAGTGAAAATGTCGAGAAATATCTTCATCCTGAGATGGAATTATTTTGGAATGCAAGAACTGGCTTTTTACATCAGAATCGCGAAGAAGTTCTTGCAACTACCATAGAGGCTGGTAAGTCTTTTGATTCGGTAAGAGCGCATATAACTCACTTATTAGAAGAGGGAGATACAGTAACAATTCGTATGACCTATTTTGTAAGTACGATAGAAGCCCCCAATGAAGAGTTTCCCGTGGCTCACTTCTTTGCGATCTGGGAAGTAAAAGACGGAAAATTATACAAGGGCTATCAAATGAGTCAGCCGCCAGAAGAAGAAGGCGATGCTTTGACTTCTTGGATGTAAAATTCTATGTAAAAATGCTTCATAGTACGCTGTCAAAGGCTTACTTTTGTAACGCAAAATTTAAAATAAACCAATGAGCGTTTTAGTCAATAAAGATTCAAAAATTATTGTTCAAGGATTTACAGGTAGCGAAGGTACTTTCCACGCTGGCCAAATGATCGAGTATGGAACAAATGTCGTAGGCGGTGTTACTCCAGGAAAAGGTGGGCAAACTCATCTTGATAAGCCTGTTTTTAACACTGTTAAAGAGGCTGTTGATACTGTTGGAGCCGATACTACAATTATTTTTGTGCCGCCAGCTTTTGCTGCCGATGCCATCATGGAAGCTGCCGATGCAGGGATCAAAGTAATTATTACGATTACAGAAGGTATACCCGTGGCAGATATGATTAAAGCTTCAGATTATATCAAAGGAAGAGATTGCCGTTTGGTAGGACCTAACTGCCCAGGAGTGATTACTCCAGAAGAGGCCAAAGTAGGGATCATGCCAGGCTTTGTATTTAAAAAAGGTAAAGTAGGTATTGTGTCTAAGTCTGGAACACTTACCTATGAAGCTGCCGATCAGGTTGTAAAACAAGGTTTAGGTATTACTACAGCCATCGGTATTGGGGGAGATCCAATTATTGGAACAACCACAAGGCAAGCCGTAGAACTACTCATTAATGATCCAGAAACTGAAGCGGTTGTAATGATCGGAGAAATTGGAGGCCAGTTAGAAGCCGATGCCGCCCAATGGTATAAGAACAGCGGAAGCAAAAAGCCAGTGGTTGGATTTATTGCAGGTGAAACCGCACCAGCAGGAAGAACTATGGGACATGCTGGAGCTATCGTAGGAGGGTCTGACGATACAGCACAAGCAAAAAAAGCAATTATGCGCGAATGTGGCATTCACGTTGTAGATAGTCCTGCTGAAATTGGAAAAAAAGTAGCAGAGGTGATGGGTTAATTCATCTCACAACAGCATAGTGTATAAAGGGAAACCACTTGAATTTTCAGGTGGTTTTTTTGTGGAAAGCCTTTTGTTAATTCTTATATTTGAGTAGTTGTTGTGTTATCAAGCACAACTTATAAAAGTCCTGTAAAAGGCGAAAAAAACAATCCAATCTAATTTATAAGACAAACACAGTTACGTATGAAATTACTCGAAGGAAAAACAGCGATCATCACTGGAGCCAGTCGTGGAATTGGTAAAGGTATAGCCGAGGTTTTTGCAGCTCATGGTGCCAATGTTGCCTTTACCTATAGTTCTTCTGAGGCAGCTGCTCAAGAATTAGAAACAGCGCTTAACGCCACAGGAATAAAAGCTAAAGGCTATAAAAGCAATGCAGCCGATTTTGATCAAGCTGCACAATTGGCCAAGGATGTGTTGGAAGACTTTGGTAGTATAGATATACTGGTCAATAATGCTGGTATTACTAAGGACAACCTGCTCATGCGTATGGCCGAAGAAGATTTTGACAAGGTGATCGAGGTCAATCTTAAGTCTATTTTTAATATGACCAAGGCAGTCCAACGTACCATGCTCAAACAGCGCAAAGGAAGCATTATCAATATGAGTTCTGTCGTAGGTGTAAAAGGCAATGCAGGACAATCAAACTATGCAGCGTCTAAGGCGGGGATGATAGGATTTTCAAAATCTATGGCATTAGAACTTGGTTCGCGTAATATTCGTACCAACGTAATTGCTCCTGGTTTTATCGAGACAGAAATGACAGCCAAGCTCGACGAAGAAACGGTCAATAGTTGGAGATCGGCAATACCTTTAAAAAGAGGAGGTAGTCCAACCGATATCGCCAATGCCTGTGTGTTTTTGGCAAGTGATATGAGCGATTATATCACAGGACAGGTAATAAATGTAGATGGAGGAATGTTGACTTAGTACGGGCCTCATCCGGCAAGTCAGAAACTATATGCAATCAACAACGCTATTTTTACTTATTGGAGCTGCCATTCTCGCATTGGGGATGGCGCTTTTTCAATATTACTACAAGACTAGATTTATCACGAGTCGAAACAAGTGGTATGCCGTGTTGCGTTTTCTGACCATTTTCGCATTGTTAGTATTGCTAATTAACCCGAGTTACACCAAGGTCACCTACTATTCAGAAAAACCATCCTTGGCTATAGCTATCGATAACTCTGCTAGTGTTGCACACCTAGATGCTGCTGGGCAATCCGGATCAATCTATACACGCTTTCGCGAAAGCGAACCCCTTAACAAGACCTTTGATATTTCATATTTTTCATTTGGTAGTACACTAACACCACTCGATTCTTTGACCTATACAGCTTCACAAACTGATATTTCTTCTAGTTTGAGAACGCTACAAGATATTTATAAGGATGATACCGCTCCAACCATTTTTGTGACCGATGGCAATCAGACCTATGGAGAAGCCTATCAGTATACAGCGCGCAATTATCAACATCCAGTTTACGCGGTGGTCGTAGGAGATACTATTGTATATGACGATTTGAAGATTAGTCAGGTCAATGTCAATAAATACGCCTATATCAACAACAAATTCCCGGTAGAGATTTTTGCCACCTACAACGGGAGACAATCTGTAAGCAGCCGTCTTATTGTTAAAGAAGGAAACACCACAGTTCATAGCCAAAGCGTGCAATTTGATCCTGAAAAACGTTCAGAAATCATCAATGTATTATTGCCCGCTACTAGTGTAGGGGTGCGTCAGTACAAGATCACTCTAAATCCAGTCACTAACGAACAAAACACCACGAATAACAGTAGAAATTTTGCGGTAGAAGTAATTGATCAAAAAACCAACATTGCTATCGTTTCTGATTTGGTACACCCCGATTTAGGATCTTTAAAGAAAAGTATTGAAAGCAATAGGCTCCGAAAGGCCACCTTTTTGAGCCCACAACAAGCTTTTGGTCAACTCAATGAGTATCAATTGGTGATTTTATATCAACCTACAGCCAATTTTAAATCCGTTTATGACGAAATAGAAGAATTAAATAAAAATACCATTACCATAAGTGGGCCAAATACCGATTGGCGTTTTTTAAATCAAAACCAATCTATCGTTAGAAAAGAAATTACCAGACAAAGCGAAGAAGTTCAACCCATCTACAATCGCAACTTTTCTTCCTTTATCATCGAAGAAATTGGCTTTGATGATTTACCACCTCTCGAAACTTCTTTTGGCGAACTTCAATTACTAGAAAAAGTAGATATTGCCCTATATCAACGTATAGGCCAATTAGAGACAGAAGATCCATTATTAATTACTAGTGATAACAATGGCCGTCGGGCTATTTATATATTTGGTAGTGGCTTATGGCGGTGGAGAGCTGGGAGTTATTTGGAAGCGCGCAGCTTTGAAAAATACGACAATTTTGTAGACAAACTTATTCAATACGCCGCTTCTAATAAGCGTAAAAGCCGTCTCAATATAGACTACGAATCGTTTTACTACGGTAATAATCAGGTATTGTTATACGCTCAATATTTTGATAAAAACTATGTCTTTGACCCGAGGGCAGCTATCAATATCGAGGCTACACATAAAGAAAGCGGCCAAGTATACCAAGCCCCTTTCTTATTACAAAAGACTGCGTATCAAATCGATTTAGGGAACCTTAGTCCCGGCGAGTATACTTTTAGTGTTACCGTAAAAGATCAGGGTCTTACCAGAACAGGGCAATTTACGATCGTGCCGTTTGCGGTCGAAAAACAGTTTCTAAACGCCGATATGGACCGGCTTCGAGCAATGACAGATGCTACCGATGGGGCTGTGGTCATGCCTCAACAGCTTTCAAATTTTATCGATACCCTTGTAAACGATAAGCGTTACCGTCCCGTACAAAAACAGAATAAAAATACCGTACCTTTAATAGACTGGAAATGGCTATTGGCCTTTGTTATTATCTTGTTGTCGGTAGAGTGGTTTATGCGTAAGTACAACGGTCTAACATAACTAATAAACAAAAAACCTAAATAAAAACAAATTATGGAAAAGTTACCCAAAATTGGATTGCCTATTATAATTGGAGCAATCGTATTGATCATTGTATTGGCCAAATCGGCAATTACGATAGACTCTGGAGAAGCTGGAGTATTGTATAAAACCTTTGGCGGTGGTGTGGTTACTGATGCGCCACCTTTAGGCGAAGGATTTCACCTTGTCGCTCCTTGGAATAAGGTGTACGTTTACGAAGTGCGTCGTCAAGAATTATTTGAAAAGATGAAAGTATTGTCTTCAAACGGTCTAGATATACAATTGGATGCTTCTGCTTGGTATCAACCCAAATATGAAGAATTGGGAAAATTACACCAAGAAATCGGAGAAAATTACTTAGAACGAATTTTATTGCCTACGATTAGGTCGGCTGCTCGATCTGTAGTAGGACGTTACACGCCAGAGCAATTGTATTCGAGTAAGCGTGATGCGATTCAGAATGAAATTTTTGAAGAGACTAAAAAAATAGTCAATAAGCAGTTTATTGTATTGGACGAGGTATTAGTGCGTGATGTAACACTTCCCAACACCATTAAGGATGCGATAGAGCGCAAACTAAAACAAGAGCAGGAATCATTAGAGTATGAGTTTAGACTGGTTACTGCCCAAAAAGAAGCAGAAAAGGTGCGTATTGAAGCACAAGGTAAAGCCGATGCTAACCAAATTTTGAGCGCCTCCTTAACTGATAAAATTTTACAGGATAAGGGAATCGACGCTACTTTAAAACTATCGCAATCACCTAATGCTAAAGTCATTGTTGTAGGAGCAGGGGATAGTGGTCTTCCTTTGATATTAGGAAATAATTAATAGTTTAAATTATCTAATACCCTTTAGATCCAATAACTTTATACGCCAGGGCATTGTCCTGGCGTTCTTATTTTATAAAAAATCCTTAAATGAAACTAAAGAATATACCCGCCTTACTCGTACTTTTTGCCATGTTTACTGCTATTGGAACGCTACAGGCACAAGACGCACCAGAAGCCGTTAAAAAAACCTTTCAAAAGAAGTATCCAGGCGAGAATGATCCCGATTGGCACACCGATTCACATGGCAATTACGAATCGCATTTTAAAATAGACGGCATTAAATACCGCGCAGACTTTCATCCTAATGGTGCTTGGATAGAGACCGAAACGAGTATCGATAAAAAAGATTTACCAAAAGCTATTCAAAACGTCATAAAAGAACGATATGGAGATCGTAAAATCTCTGAAGTAGAAAAGGTGCAAAGTGCTGCTAAAGGTCTTTTTTACGATGTAGAGTTTAAGCAAAAGGGCAAGAACATGGATGTAGAATTTAAGGAAGACGGGACGATAATCAACCTCGATGACTTGGACTAATCATCACTCGTCATCATCTTTTTTTTTATAGATTCTTCACCGTTGTCTTCACTTTGAGTCGCGCTGTATTTTAATTCGTTAGCCTTGGCGACCCAGCGATCGTTCTTAATGCGATCTGGGAAAAACTTAATCAATTCGGTGATGGTCTCTATATCTTCATCGGTGAATTTGCTG
>PAUP01000010.1 GCA_002712765.1 Cytophagaceae bacterium
TACACCATTCATTATCAAAAATTGAGTTACCAAGTATCTTATTTTTCTTAGGAATTCTTATGGCGGTTGGCGCCTTAGAAACTCTAGTATACGGATCTATAGGGGGTCAGGAGGTAGGAACATTGCGCTATCTAGCCGAGGTCTTGCAAGCGGCCATTCCTAATCAGGATATCGTTGTTGCCTTATTGGGAGTTTTCTCGGCCATTATTGACAATGTGCCCTTAGTGGCTGCCTCAATAGGAATGTATGGAGGGGTGCCCCTTGATGCCGATCTCTGGCACGCCATTGCTTTTGCCGCGGGTACTGGAGGTAGTATGTTGATCATAGGATCGGCGGCCGGAGTTGCTGCTATGGGAATGGAAAAGATCGATTTTATTTGGTATTTGAAAAAAATATCGTGGCTAGCAGCTGTAGGTTTCTTGGTAGGTTATATCTATCTCGTGCTGATCTTCTCCATGTAGTTTATACTTATTTATAAGAATCCCCGTTATCAATCTAACTAAATAAAAATTATGTTGAATACGCTTTTACAAGACGGTGCCCAAGAAGCAGCCGATGCTTTGGGCAGTGAAGAACCTGTAGAAAAAACACTTTCCATTATCGATCTTCTGCTTACTGGTGGTACTGCAGGAATCATTATAATTGCGGTGCTATTTGTGTTGCTGTTTGTAGCGATATACATCTATTTTGAGCGCTTATTCGCGATAAAGGCAGCGTCAAAAATAGACGGTAACTTTATGAATCAAATACGTGATAATGTAAGCGGAGGTAACATTGAAGCCGCAAAAATCTTATGTGCCCAAACCAATTCGCCAGTGGCGCGACTCACCGCCAAGGGTATCTCAAGAATTGGCAGCCCGCTAGAAGACATTAACACGGCTATAGAAAATAGTGGACGATTAGAAGTCTACCGCCTAGAGCGAAATGTTAGTGTACTCGCTACAATTGCTGGTGCTGCGCCTATGATTGGTTTCTTAGGAACGGTAATCGGGATGGTTTTGGCCTTTCACACCTTGGCCACTAGTTCTGGGCAAGCCGAAATGGGTACCTTAGCCGAAGGTATTTATACTGCCATGACCACTACTGTAGCGGGATTGATCGTTGGTATTATTGCTTATATGGGCTATAATCATTTGGTGGTTAGAACCGATAAAGTAGTACACGCTATGGAGGCCAACGCAGTTGATTTTCTGGATCTTTTAAACGAGCCGATCTAGTATGAATCTGCGCGGAAGAAATAAAGTGAGCCCAGAATTCAGTATGAGTTCGATGACAGATATTGTATTTCTGTTGTTGGTATTTTTCTTATTGACATCTCCGGCTATTACTCCAGATGCACTAGATCTTATTTTGCCGAAAGCAAAAGGGAAAACAAGTAACAAACAAAATTTGTCTGTAAGTATTACCAAAGACTTGGATTACTACGTCAATAAAGAGCGGGTCACCGAGCGCCGTATAGAAACGTTTATCAAAAGTGAATTAAGCGGTGTCGAAGAACCTACCATTATACTGCGGGCCGAAGAAGGCGTCCCTATCGAAAATGCAGGAAAGATCATGTATATTGCCAATAGAAATAAATATAAAATCGTCTTGGCAGTGCGTCCTAATTAATAGTAGCGTTTACCTCGGCATTATCCTTGCTCTAATATAATTGCTATTACAAAAGAAAACATCAGTTGGCCTATTTAGATACCGTACATAAAAGAAAATCATTTACCATCACTTCTATACTGATGGCCTTGATTTTGTTGTTGTTATTCTTTGTAGGGATGACTTATATGGATCCACCTATTGAAGGCGGTATTGCGGTCAATTTTGGAACATCTGATGTGGGTAGTGGTAATGTGCAACCTACAAAGCCAGTAGCTTCTGCTCCTAAAAATACAGCTCCGCCACCTGTACCCACCCCACCGCAACCCGAGGTTAAAGATGAGGTGATCACTCAGGATAATGAGGAGGCTCCTGTAATTGAAGAAAAGCCCAAGGAGACACCCAAGCCTGAGGTTGAGCAACCCAAAGAAGAACCTAAAGAAACACCTGTAGAAGAAGCCATACCTGATCCTACACCTGATGCCTCGACAACCAATGCCTTAGATGCATTGATCAATGGTCCTAAGAATGATGGAGTACAACAAGAAGGACAAGGCGAAGGTGGTGGTCCTGGCGATCAGGGCGATCCCAACGGTGATCCTAATGCCTCTAGCTATTACGGTACTGGGACAGGACTTGACGGTGATGGCAATTATCAATTGGGAGGACGCAAAGCTTTAGGAAAACCGAAGCGCGTACAAGATTGTAATGAAGCAGGTACGGTAGTGGTTAGCATAGAAGTAGATCGCACGGGCAAAGTGATAAAAGCAACTCCTGGGGTTCGAGGGACTACGAATAACTCTCGATGTTTATTGGAACCCGCAAAAGCGGCCGCTTTGGCTACTAAGTTTAATGCAGATGCTAAGGCTCCTTCTAAGCAAATAGGTAAAATTGTATACCGATTTAGTCTCTCTGATTAGATTTGCTCAGACATTCTTAAGTAAATCATAGCTAATCTCTTGAATAGCAATACCGAAGGATTTGCCTTACTGTAAAAGCTGGTGGGTATATTGTATCTTTATATTTCAACTCGATAATAGAATGGCCATGAACTCAAAAAAGATTATCATACTTGGCTTTGCCCTTGTCTTAGGTGGGCTACTGTTTTATGCAGGATTAGACACTGCCACTACAAATGACAAACCCTCTTCTCACCCGCAAAACAAGGAAAAACTTCCCAACGATTATATGTTTATGCAGCGGGCTTATCCTACAGGTCAAATAAAATCTGGAGCTTATGCCGTAGCCGCCAAATGGAAGAAGGCACTAAGCAGTCAAAATAAAAATGCAGACGCTGTTTGGGAGTTTACGGGTCCCTTAAATACTGGTGGTCGTATTACAGATTTGGAAGTGAGCGCAATCGCTGGCAATCCCATTTTTGTAGGAGCGGCTTCTGGAGGGATATTTAAATCTGAAGATGGGGGGGCTACTTGGACTCCGATTTTTGATGAACAACCCATGCTTTCTATTGGAGATATTGCCCTTGCGCCAAGTGATCAAAATATACTTTATGTAGGTACTGGTGAAGTAAATGCAGGAGGCGGTTCATTGGCCTATGATGGAGATGGCGTTTATCGCAGTAATGATGGAGGATTGACCTGGCAATCTAAAGGCCTTACTGAGGTTGGAAGTATCGGAAAAGTTTTGATAGATCAGAACAATCCCGATATAGTCTACGTAGGGGCTATGGGGCCATTGTTTAGAAATGACACCAATAGAGGTGTTTATAAAAGTACAGACGGAGGTGACAGCTGGACACAATCTTTATTTATATCTGATAAAACGGGTATCATCGATATGGCGATAGATCCGGCCAATGCAGATATTGTATATGCTGTTGCCTGGGAAAGAGAGCGTACCCCAGAAAACAGAAGCTATGGTGGGCCTACCTCGGGTATCTACAAATCAACAGATGGAGGTGCCACCTGGAACGAATTGACAAATGGACTACCTACAGCGGGTAATTTAAAAGGGCGTATTAGCATTGATATAGCGGTTTCTAATCCTGATGTATTATATGCTTCTTATGCCGATGCCTCTGGAAATATTCAAGGGATCTATAAAACCACCGATGCTGGTACAACTTGGGCCACAGTAAGCTCGGCAGGTTTAACAAATGTGGGCTTTCACTGGTGGTTTGGTGGCTTATTTATCAATCCTGAAAATGAAAATGAAGTCTATCACGTTGGTTTTGATATGGCCAAGACCACCGATGGTGGTGCAAGCTGGCAATCTACTTTTACTAATGTACACGTAGATCAACACGCTCTGGCCTTTCATCCTGACGATGCTAGTGTGGTTTTTCTAGGAAATGATGGCGGTTTGTATACCAGCTCAAATGCTGGGGCAACTAGTACTAAAGATCTCAATCTTCCAATTACACAATTTTATCGATTCTATGCCGACCCTTCTAATCCAGACCGCTTATTAGGAGGGACTCAAGATAACAATACCATTTTGACCACTACAGCAGGACTTTCTGATTGGAATCCGATTTTTGGAGGAGATGGTTTTCAGCCTTTGGTAGACAAAGACGATAGTAATATTGTATATGCTTTATCACAAAGAGGTAATTTGGGCAAGTCCATAAATGGAGGAGCTAGTTTTTCAAGCGCGCTTAGCGGTGTCAATCCAAGCGACCGAAACAACTGGGATACCCCTATAGCTTTTGATCCTCAAGATAATTCGATAGTGTATTATGGCACCAATAGACTCTACAGATCTACAGATCAAGCTGCGATTTGGACTGCCATCAGTCCAGATTTGACCAGTGGGCCAAGTACAGGAAATCTTACCTTTGGTACCTTAACAAGCATCGATGTTTCTCCTTTAGATAGCGCTGTGATCTATGTAGGTACAGACGATGGCAATGTGTGGTCTTCTGTAGATGGAGGAAGCAGCTATACCAATATTAGCGCTGGGCTCCCCGATCGTTGGGTTACGCGTGTTCAAGCATCGCCCAATGCTCCTGATGAGGTTTTTGTGACCTTCTCAGGCTATCGTTTTGGTGAAGATGACGGCCATGTATTTATGAGTACCGATCAAGGTGCTAGCTGGACTGATTTGTCTGGAGGTATCCCTGACATTCCAGTTAACGATATTGAGATTGACGGCTTTGATAATTTATATATCGCTACAGATATTGGGGTTTTGGCCTCTTCCGATATGGGAGCAAGCTGGCAAGCCTTTGGACAAAATATGCCTTCTGTGGTTGTGACAGATTTACACATCGATACCAATACCCAAACACTCTATGCCGCTACTTATGGCCGTTCTAGCTATAAGACCGATATAAGTTCAAATCCCTTATCGGTTAATGACTTTAGTCAATCTATGGTTGATATGCGTTTATATCCCAACCCAGCTACTACACAGTTTAGCATTAGTTTGGCTCAAAATAGTGGCAAGTTGGCAATAGTGTCTATTTACAATCAATTGGGGCAGTTGCAGCAGCAGTTTCAAATGAACACCCTAGAACAAACGATATCGCTTGACGGATATGCTAGTGGGATGTATATTGTACAACTTCAAATGGGTAGTCATACGCTTTCGCGAAAGCTTTTAAAGAAATAGGTTATTACATATCAACAAACACTTACTTGGTTATTTGAGCAATTACCCATGTACCAGCGGCAAGGGGCAAGGGCTTATAAGGTCAATCTGGACAATATTGAATTGCTCATGGATTATCTGGAACATCCCGAAAAGCAATTTAAAAGCGTACATATTGCCGGGACTAATGGAAAAGGATCGACCAGTCACATGCTCGCCTCGGTCATGCAAGAGGCTGGTTATAACATAGGGCTGTATACCTCTCCGCATCTCAAAGATTTCAGAGAACGAATTAGAATCAACGGCGATCTCGCCTCCAAACAATTTGTGATGGGTTTTGTCAAAAAGCACAAGGCTTTTTTTGAAAAGCATCAACTTTCCTTTTTTGAAATGACGGTAGGGATGGCGTTTAGTTATTTTGCTCAAAAAAAGGTAGATCTCGCCATAGTAGAAGTAGGATTGGGAGGTCGCCTAGATGCCACCAATATTTTGACCCCTGTCTTGTCTATCATAACTAACATTGGTCTAGATCACACCGAGTTTTTAGGGAATACTTTAGCCGCAATCGCCACCGAAAAGGCTGGTATAATAAAACCAGAGGTACCTGTGGTTATTGGCGAGTATCAGCCAGAAACGGTCACTGTTTTTGAAACGCTTTCGCGAAAGCAAAAGGCTCCCCTACACAAAGCGTATAACTTTGACTTGATGCCTATGAACTCAGATCTCAAAGGAGATTACCAGCAATTGAACAAACGTACGGTACAAGTAGCCATATCGGTGTTACAAGGTTTAGGGTATGCCGTTGGGATACAACATATCGCCATGGGATTAAACAAGGTGACCAAAAATACAGGGCTCCTTGGGCGCTGGCAGATCATTCAGGAAAAGCCTTTACTTATTGCAGATACTGCTCATAACAAAGAAGGATTACAACTCGTAATGGATCAAATCGCCAATACGGCATTTTCAAAGCTGCATCTTGTATTTGGGGTGGTCAAAGAGAAAGACCTTAGCAGCATCCTACCCCTATTACCCACTTATGCCTCCTATTATTTTTGCGCTCCAGATGTGCCCAGAGCAATGGATGCTCAGCATTTAATGCAACAAGCCCAAAGTTATCACTTGAAAGGAGAAACATATCCCTCTGTAAAAGATGCCTTAACAGCTGCTCAAAAAGCTGCTAGTGAAACAGATATGATTTTTGTAGGAGGAAGCACTTTTGTAGTAGCAGAAATAATTTAATTTTTTCTTCAAAACTTTTTTGCAGAGTATATAAATGTCCTATATTTGCACCCGCTAACACAAAGAACAGCAGTTCTCACGTTAGGGCGCTTAGCTCAGTTGGTTCAGAGCACTTGGTTTACACCCAAGGGGTCAGGGGTTCGAATCCCTTAGCGCCCACATCAAGCAGCATCCCGATAAACCAGAGGTTTATCGGGATTTTTTTATGCAAAAAACCCAAGTTTACTTGAGGTTTTATGCATAAAAAAATCCAGATGCGTGTAGCGCATCGGGATGGTATTTGCAGTAGTGGTCGTCATAGGGATCAACGCAGTTAATCCCCCTCTTAGACCCCGAGCTCGCTCAAGGGATTTTGGGCATAAAAAAATCCAGATGCGTGTAGCGCATCGGGATGGTATTTGCAGTAGTGGTCGCATTAGGGATCAACGCAGTTAATCCAAAGAGACGACCCAAATTCACTTGAGGTTTTACGTAAAAAGGAGAACCCCATAGCTAGTAGAAAAAGTACAGGAAACGGATCGCTCGATACTGAGTGTTGATTTCATTGAGGAGCTTTTTAGTAATCTCGCTCACCACCCCATAGTGATTTGGGGCAAAAAAGAACCCCATAGCTAGTAGAAAAAGTACAGGAAACGGATCGCTCGCTACTGAGTGTTGATTTCATTGAGGAGCTTTTTAGTAATCTCGCTCACCATCCCATAGTGATTTGGTGCAAAAAAGAACCCCATAGCTAGTAGAAAAAGTACAGGAAACGGATCGCTCGCTACTGAGTGTTGATTTCATTGAGAAACTTTTGAGTTATCTCGCTCACCACCCCATTATGATTTGGGGCAAAAAAGAAAGCCAAGCTAATAGCTTGGCTTTCACCCCAAATCATAATTGATTATTTAAAGTCAATTACAACAGTCTTAAATATTTTTAGCTCGAAAGCGGGTACAAATATAAAAATAATATACAAATAACTGTAAATCAGCGATTTAATTTCAACTAAACTTTATACTTGTATAACGTTGTGTTCTTGTTGATATTGTAAAAATACGGCAATAATTTTATTCTAAAAATGAAATGATTGGCTTTTATTTAACTGCGCATTTTGGCTATAAAAACATATATTTTGTCGATTTTTTTTATCAGTTTGTAAGAAGTTTTGATGCAAATCTTGCTGTGGTCTACTCTTTTATTTTGGTTTAATACTAGACACACCCATAGTAAAGGCTACTGCAGTTCTAAAAAACATTTAATTTTTCTCGGGAAGAGGTAAAACATAGTCTGATAAAAGGTCATTATTAATGCTATTTTGATATTTCATCATGCTAAAACCTTGGTGTATGCTATAAGATCCAGTTTGTCCACTCTTGTTCATAGCGATATATGCTATTTGAAATTGGGTGTGATCGGATGGACTCTTTACAATTCGTGCTATTGCCTCCTCACAAGCTTCTTGCGGGCTTTTGCCTTGACGCATTAATTCTACTATTAGAAAACTGCCTACTGTTTTAATCACTTCTTCTCCAAGCCCAGTAGCCACGGCTCCGCCTATTTCATTATCAATAAATAATCCAGCACCAATAATGGGCGAATCACCCACGCGCCCTTTCATTTTGTATCCCAAACCTGAGGTAGTGCATGCCCCTGCGATATCTCCGTCTTTATCGAGAGTGAGCATTCCAATAGTGTCGTGATTTTCTATATTAATAACGGGTTGATAGTTGGAGGTTTTTTTCCATTGTTCCCATTTTTGTTGTTCAGTTTCAGTAAGCAAGTCTTCTTTGGGAAAGCCTTGTGCATAGGCAAACTTTTCGGCTCCATGGCCTACTAGTATGACGTGGGGAGTTTCCTCCATCACTTTTCGCGCAAGCGCAGCCACATGAACAATATTTTCTACAGCCATAACGGCACCACAATCTCCATTGGGAGCCATCACACAAGCGTCTAGTGTTACCGCTCCGTCACGATCTGGGGTGGCTCCTATCCCTACTGTAGTATTGTCAAGATTGGCCTCTTCTACAGCGACACCTTCAATAACAGCATCCAGAGCATTAGCGCCTTGAGAGAGCAGCGCCCCAGCTTTGGCAGTGGCTTCTGGAAAGCGCCAAGTGCATATGGCCGTTGGAATTATAATAGGACGCCCTTCAGCGCTTTTTGGGGCTATCTGTTGCTGTTCTCCTTGCTTTTGTTGGCATCCAATTAAAGTGGCTCCAGTGGCCATACCTACACCTGTGATAGCTGTGCGTTGTATAAAGCTGCGTCTTTTCATAATTGTATTTTAATAAATAGTGATAGGATGCTTTTTATTCATTAATGGCTATTTCGTCTACAAAAATCCAGCTCTTGCCATCGTAGGGGTAGCCTAGATGCCACTCGGGAACGGGACCTAATGTTTTGGCCACTAATTTGATGTATCGGATAGAGGTGTCTTTAAGAGCGACATTAACGTTTTTTACTGCGATCCTGTCATCTTTTTTCCCAGCGTCGTATTGTTGATCCAAAACCTTAGTGTACGATACTCCGTCAGAAGAGGTGAATATGCTCACTTGCGTGGGGTAGAAAATCCAACTGCGCTGATCTTGTAAAAATCCAACATCAATACCCTCAACATTTGTAATTACTCCTAGATCAACGGTAGCTACAACGTCTTGATCTGAATAGCCTTGCCAGGTTCCCGTTCTAAAATCTGGGGTACCTCTTATTCCATCGATCAGGGCGTCATTGCCACCCGCAGTATAGGCGTTGGCATAAGTGGCTTCTAATGCTATACTGCGACGCTTGTCAATTTTATAAAATTTAGTTTCTATGGTCGCACTTTTGATACCATTACGTTCGGCATAGGCGCGCAACTGACGAGGTTGTGAAATGCTAAGGGTGTCTCTGTATAAATCAAAAGGAGCATCATCCAGCGCATAATAAATGGCACTTAGCTTATCGCTACTTTGTAAGACTACATCTGTATCATTTTTAAAAGCAATATCGCCACTGGCAATAAAGGGAACAGGGGTAATCAACTCGTCGGTTATGGCAGTAGCGGGGCTATGGGCGGGGTGTTTGCCCCAGCGTGTAGGTTGATCTGTCATTTCAAATTCTAGATAGCCGCCTTGGGTAATCGTACTGTGATCCAGATAAGAATAAGGGTAATTGTCTCCATTTAAGCGGGCTTCTTTGATATAAAAATGGGTGTCGCTCAAGCCATTGGCTTTGATGGTAAATACATTGCCATTTTCGAGTTGTATGCTCGCTTTATCAAAGAGTGGCGTGCCTATGGCATATCGAGTACTAGCGGGAGTGACAGCGTAGAACCCCATAGCACTTAAGACATACCAGGCGCTCATTTGACCACAGTCTTCATTGCCCGAAATACCATCGGGAGCATTTTGGTACAATTCGTCCAAAATCTGGCGCACCCGTTTTTGTGTTTTCCATGGCTTTTGGACATAATTATACAAGTAGGCCATATGATGACTAGGTTCGTTGCCATGGGCATATTGACCAATAAGCCCTGTGATATCGGCTTGATCTCTACCCGAGGTTGTATGATTTGCGGTAAAAAGAGCATCCAATTTTTGATCGACAGCTTTTTTACCGCCCATCAGTTTGATCATGCCGCTAATATCCTGCGGAACATAAAAGCTGTACTGCCAGGCATTGGCCTCTGTATAATTAAAATTTACTTCATAAGGGTCAAAAGGCGCAAACCAGGTATTGCGCATTCGCCCTCGCATAAAGCCGGTATTTGGATCATAGACGTTTTTATAGGATTGGGCTCTTTGTATAAACCTAGTATATGCTTCAGGTTTATCTAAGGCTTTTGCCATTTGAGCGATACTCCAATCGTCAAAAGCATATTCTAAGGTTTTTGATACCGACTCAGACTCTTCTTCTACCGGAATAAAACCATAGGCCTTGTAAGCCTCTAATCCAAGCTTGTCTTGTTGGGCAGCGTGAATCATGGCTTCAAAGGCTTTTTCGGCGTCATAGCCACGTATGCCTTTCAGGTAGGCATCTGCGATCACGGGTACCGAGTGATAACCTATCATACACCCTGTATAATTTCCTGCCAAATCCCAAATAGGTAGGATGCCTCCTTCTTGGTGTTTGGCGATAAAGGTATTGATAAAGTCATTGGTTCTTTCTTGTTCGATTATTGTATACAAAGGATGCGCTGCTCTATAGGTATCCCATAGTGAAAACACCGTGTAATATTCAAATTCTTTGGTTTGATGAATATCCAAATCCATTCCTCTATAGCGGCCATCTACATCTTGGTAGAGGTTAGGTGCGAGCATACTGTGATAGAGCGAGGTGTAGAAGTTAATTTTATCGTCTAAGTCATCGCTTTCTACTATAATTTTTTGGAGTTGTTTTTCCCAGTTTGCTTGAGTTTGCGCTTTGATCTCTTCAAAGCTTTTAGTGCCTATTTCTGCTTCCAAATTTTGTTTGGCTCCTTCAATATCTACAGCCGATATACCCACAGATACATAAATTGGCTTATTGTCAGGATTGTCAAATTGAAAGGCGGCTTTGTGAAATGACAGTGGTTCACTAGCTCCCATATCGCCACTAAAGGCTTGAGAAAATTTAATATAAAAGTACAAACGCTGGTCTGATGCCCAGGCATTAGAATGCCGATATCCAGAAATTTCTGTGTTAGACACTTTATTAATTTTGGCCTTCAATACTTGATCGCGATGCTCCAAGTCTAGGATGATATATTGTGGGAGCCCTTTTTTTGTGGGATCAGCTGTGCTGTTAAAGACATATTTATGCATCCCACTGCGCTTAGAAACCGTTAGGGCTACATCAATATCAACACTGTCCAGATGCACTTTATAAAACCCGGGTTCGGCGGTTTCTTTGGCATGCGAAAAAGGAGCTCTATATCCAGGTTTACCGTCGGCACCATTATTAAAAATCACCGTATTACTAGGCATGAGTAAAATATCTCCATAATCCGATACACCAGTACCGCTTAAATGTGTATGGCTAAATCCATAGATATAGGTATCGCTATAATGATAACCAGAACAGCCGTCCCAGCCATCCAGCCTAGTGTCTGGGCTAAGTTGCATCATCCCAAAGGCATGAGAAGCCCCCGGATACGTATGGCCATGCCCACCTGTGCCTATAAAAGGATTGACCATAGTAATGAGTGGGTCTGTTTGCTTAGCAGGAACAATTACTTGGTCTTGAGAACAGCTCAAAAAAAGGGAAATAATGATTAGAAGTGGCAGGTAGCCAATACGCATATCTCTGAGTTTTGTGACTAAGATACGTAAAAAGAAAAGTGGGCAGTCTTCAAGATTTCAGTCTATTTTTGAGCACACCATATTATTTGATTACCTTTTGATATGCAATTAGAAATTTGTGCGCACTCCTTTAAAAGTGCTCTAGCTGCCCAGCAGTCAGGGGCCCATCGTATTGAGCTGTGCAGTGAGCTCAGTCTCGGAGGGATTACTCCCAGTCATGGTTTGATAGAAAAGGTGTGTGGCGAGCTTCAAATACCTGTTCATGTACTCATTAGACCACGCAGCGGTGATTTTAGATATCATGCAGATGAGATGGCGGTGATGCTTCAGGATATTGCTTTCGCGAAAGCGCAAGGCGCAGCAGGAATTGTCTCGGGAGTGCTCGACAGTAATTTTCAAATTGATAAGACCCAAACAGCCCGATTAATAGCCGCAAGTAAGGGGCTTGAGTTTACTTTTCACCGCGCCTTTGATTGGACCCCTCAGCCTTTAGAGAGTATAAAAACCCTTCTGGAATTGGGCGTGCATCGCCTGTTGAGTTCTGGCCAGCAACCTACCGCCTTACAAGGCTTAGCCTGTTTAAAGCAATGCCTTGACCTAGCTCAGGGACACATGAGTATCATGCCTGGAGGAGGGGTTAGGCCTGTGATGATTCAAGATTTTGTCGAAGCTGGTTTTACCGATATTCATGCCTCGGCAAGTACAAGCCACCCAGGAGCAAAACACCCATTACCCATGCACGATTTTACCTATGTAAGCGCTGGGCTTCAAACAGAATCGGACCCAGAGATCATTGCTCAATTTTTGGAAGCACTGCAATAAAAAAGCCATCTTCTAGATGGCCTTTGTATTTTAAAAAGAGATGGGGTATTAATCATTTAGTTTTAATACCGCCATAAATGCTTCTTGTGGGATTTCTACATTCCCAACAGCGCGCATCCGTTTTTTACCTTTTTTCTGTTTTTCTAATAATTTACGCTTACGCGAAATATCCCCCCCGTAACACTTAGCCGTTACATCTTTACGAAGCGCTTTTACGGTTTCGCGAGATATGATTTTGGCACCAATAGCGGCCTGAATAGGAATGTCAAACTGCTGTCTTGGGATAAGGGTGCGCAATTTTTCACACATCTTTTTCCCGATGTCATAGGCGTTGTCTTTATGCAATAGCGCCGATAGGGCGTCTACTTCCTGCCCGTTGAGCAGCACGTCTACTTTGACCAAATGAGATGGACGCATTCCTATTGGCGAATAGTCAAAAGAAGCATAGCCTTTAGAAACCGTTTTTAGTCGATCGTAAAAATCAAAGACAATTTCGGCCAGGGGCATATCAAAACTCAATTCTACACGTTCAGGGGTGAGATAGGTTTGATTGGTGATCTCACCGCGTTTTTCGATACACAAAGACATTACAGGTCCTACAAAATCCGACTTGGTAATGATAGAAGCTTTGATAAAGGGTTCTTCTACACGATTCAAAGAAGAGGGATCTGGTAGGTCTGATGGGTTATTGACCATGATCACGGTATCGGGTTCTTTATTTTTAAAAGCGTGATACGATACATTGGGTACCGTGGTGATCACCGTCATATCAAATTCACGCTCTAGGCGTTCTTGAATGATTTCTAAGTGTAACATTCCTAAGAAACCACATCGAAACCCAAATCCTAACGCCGCCGAACTCTCTGGTTCAAATACCAAAGAGGCATCGTTGAGTTGTAATTTTTCCATAGAAGATCTCAGATCTTCGTAATCTTCGGTGTCTACAGGGTAAATCCCTGCAAATACCATCGGTTTTACATCTTCAAAACCTTCAATAGCATTTTGGGTAGGATTTTTAGAATCTGTAATGGTATCACCTACTTTAACTTCACGCGCATCTTTAATACCCGTAATAAGGTAGCCTACGTCCCCCGTATGAATTTCTTGTTTGGGAACCTGAGTTAATTTCAAGGTACCTACTTCGTCTGCGCTATAGGTTTTATCTGTAGCGATAAATTTGATTTGCTGATTCTTTTTAATACTTCCATTTAGCACTCTAAAATAGGTTTCGACACCTCTAAACGGATTATAGACCGAATCAAAGATCAAAGCTTGAAGCGGCTGTTCGGGATCTCCTTTGGGAGCTGGAATGCGTTCTATGACAGCTTCGAGTATGTCTGCGATACCAATACCTGTTTTGGCAGAAGCCGGGATCACTTCAGAAGGGTCACAACCTAAAAGATCGACAATATCGTCTGTCACCTCTTCGGGATTGGCACTTGGAAGATCAATTTTATTGAGCACTGGAATAATTTCCAAATCGTTTTCTAAAGCGAGGTACAAATTTGAAATGGTTTGTGCTTGTATGCTTTGAGCGGCATCAACAATGAGCAGCGCCCCTTCACAAGCCGCAATACTACGTGATACTTCATAAGAGAAGTCAACGTGACCAGGAGTGTCGATCAGGTTGAGAATATATTGTTCCCCCTTGTAGGTATACTCCATCTGTATCGCGTGCGATTTGATCGTGATGCCTCGTTCTCGTTCGAGATCCATGCTGTCAAGGAGTTGTGCTTGTTGTTCTCGCTTAGTGACAGTAGCGGTTTCGTCCAGAAGACGGTCGGCCAGGGTACTTTTACCGTGGTCAATGTGGGCAATGATGCAAAAGTTGCGAATGTTCTTCATAGTCAAGGGCAAATAGACTGCAAATATAGGTGTTATCGGGCGCTTTCTCTTTGCAGACAATTAAGAAAATCGGTAATTCGTCAAAAAAGTGGTTACAATTCTTGCAAGCGGTTCGTATTCTGCTATTTTTACACTAGCAACTCATGAAAAAACACTACCCCCTAATTGCGCTGTTGTGCCTGTGCCACCTCTTGGTATATGGGCAAGAATTTTCTCTTACAGGGAAGGTAGTAGACGTTAATGGCAATGCCGTTGCTTTTGCAAATGTGTTGTTGCTCAACCCCGATAAGTCCATTAGTAAAGGCAGCATTTCTCAGGAAGATGGGAGTTTTGTCTTGACAAAACTAGATCAGGCTGCCTATCAGTTACAAGTAGCTTATGTGGGGTATCAGACCTATTTGTCTGATGCATTCTCGCTCTCGGCCTCAGAAGAATTACCAGCTATCGTTTTGTTAGAAAGTCTCGAGCGTCTCGATGAGGTTGTACTTACTGCTCAAAAGCCAACAGTAACCCGACAGGCCGATAGATTGATATTTACCGTGGCCAATTCTATTGTGTCCAACGGTAGCACCTGGGAGATCTTACAACGCACTCCTGGTGTTGTAAACAATAGAGACGAGCTGATGATTAGAGGTCAAAGTGCTACCGTATTTCTCAACGGTACGCGGATGCAGCTAAGCGCCGATGAAGTCAAGACCGTTTTAGAAAATTTAGGAGGCGATAACATTCAATCGATAGAGGTGATAGCCAATCCTCCTGCGCAGTTTGACGCCGAAGGCGGCCCAGTATTAAATATTATCACTCAAAAAAATATCAATGCTGGTTATAAAGGAAACGTTTCGGCGGCAGCCACCTATGCGATCTTTCCAAAATATAGCGTTGGGACTAGTCATTATTTTCAAGGAGAGCGTCTCAACATATTTGCCAACTATAATTACAACAACCGCAAAGAGCTCAATGATATCGATAGCTACATTAACTTCAAGCAGGGAGGAAGTACCGTAGCACGTTGGGATATAGATTTTGAGCGCATCACACAGCTCGAAAGTCACAATGCCAATATCATCCTAGACTATGCCCTGGCCAAGGATCATCAGCTCAGTTTTTCGGCTTTGGGTTTTTTGGCCCCTGATAAATCCTTTCGCAATACCACCTTTACCGATGTGCAGGGGCAATCCAATCTCGATAGTTTTTTTATAGACACCAATAGCCAGCTCAACACCGATGAGCACAACCTCGCTTTTGATCTCAAATATGAGTGGACACTCCCAAAGGGAAGCCTAAGTGCCAATGGACATTATACCAATTACGCCCGCGATCGCACCCAAGAATTGCTTTCAAGATATTCAAATCAGGAGTCTGGTGAATTTGATCGCATCGATTTTTTTACAGACGCAGCACAAGATATCGATATTTACACCGCCCAGCTCGACTATGTGACTACAGTGGCTCAACTCGACATTAACGCAGGTATCAAAACCAGTGCGATAAGGTCTCGGGCAGCTATAGATTTTTTTGATATTGCAGATGAGTCTAGTATTTTTAATACGGCACTTTCAGATGATTTTACCTATGATGAGCAGGTCTTTGCGGGCTATGTCTCTTTAAACAGAGATTGGGAAAAGTGGAGTGTAAAAGCAGGACTTCGTGCCGAACAAACCTACTCAGAAGGCGTGTCCTTGGTTTTAGATACCACACAGGATTTGGAGTACTTAGAATGGTTTCCTACGGCTTATCTCCAATATACCCCAGTAGAGCGTCATAGCTTTTCTATTGATTATGGACGGCGTCTAGCACGACCGCGCTATCAAGATTTGAATCCGTTTTCGTATTTCCAAACCGAAAATAACTTTTCGCGAGGAAACCCCAATTTGCTACCTTCTTTTGCCCATCGTTTTAACTTGAATTACACCCTTAATAGTGCCTATTCTTTTGATATCTACTATGTCGATAATGGAGAGAATATCGTCACCTTACCTTTTCAAGACAATCAAAACTTTGTATTTCGTACCGATAGGCAAAACGCAGTAGAAAGCGTTTCCTACGGCTTGGATTTTACTCATGGACGGACTGTGGTAAAAGGCTGGTATGCTTATTTATACTCCTCTCTTTTTCATGAAGAGGAGACATTTGTGGCCACAGAGAGTAATAATGCTATTGTCACCAATGAGGTGGAGGGGGTATACGTTTCGCTGTCCAACTTTTTTACCTTTAACAAGGCCAAAACTTTTAGCGGAGAATTATCCTTGGCTTACTTTTCGCAATTCTTGTCTGGATCCTACAAACAAAAAGCCAATACCAATCTAGTTGCCGGTCTGAGACATTCGTTTTGGAATAAGCGAGCCGTCTTACAAGTAACGGCAAACGATATTCTTGGAGAGGCCAATGCACTTTTGTTTTCTCGCTATCTCAATCAAGACAATGGCTACTTTGCAGTTCCTGAAACCCAGCGAGTACGCATAAGCTTTACCTATAATTTTGGTAACTTCGAATTAGAAGATAACAACCGCAGTATTGACAAGAGAGAGCGAGATCGTTTAAACGACAAATAGATAGCAAAAAAGGCCAGACATACCAGATATGGACATCGATTATTCCCGTAGAATTTTTGGCTTGGATCTCATGAGGGCTATAGCCATTCTTGGTGTACTAGGCTCTCATATTCTTTGGATTTTTCCAGAGGCCAATAGTGGATGGCTTGTGTATATCTTACAATTTGGTGGGGTGATGGGTGTTGAGCTTTTTTTTGTTCTTAGTGGCTTTTTGATAGGTCGCATACTCTTACGCCATTTTGTAAATCCACAATTTCACAAGGGTCATTTTAACTATTTTCTAGTGAGAAGATGGTTTAGAACATTGCCCAATTATTATGCAGTCTTATTACTCAATATCCTTCTTGTAACTGCGATAGGGCGTGAGTTGCCAGATACGATTGCGCGTTATTTTGGTTTTTTGCAAAATTTCTTCTCTGGGATGGATATATTCTTTACAGAATCCTGGAGCCTACCTATAGAAGAGTTTGCTTATATCATTGGTCCTGTACTATTGTTGCTTGCTGTTAGCGCTTTCGCGAAAGCAAAAAGAGAAACACTCTTCTTGGTAGTAACCCTTGTTGTCATACTTTTTTTTATTACTACAAAAATTATATACACAACAGGACTCACTGAGATGAGTTTACAGCATTGGAATATAGAGCTTAAAGCTGTGGTCTGGTATCGCATAGATGCGATTTATTATGGCGTATTGGCAGGCTATATATCAATGATTTATACCAAGCTATGGAAAAAATATGCAGTATTTTGTCTGGTCTTGGGTATTGGTTTGTTTTTTCTTGTTCAAATAGTAATGACCCTCAAACAATGGACACCAGAAAGTAATCCTTGGTTTTGGTATGTCGCTTATTTGCCGCTAATGTCTATGATTTATAGTCTTTTTTTGCCAGCCTTGAGTCAATGGAAAACGCAACCTACGTTTTTAGGTAAAACCATTACGATCATTAGTCTAATATCCTATGCTATTTATCTTTTGCACTATGGGATCATCTTACAAACCTTGCGTTGGATATGGCCTATAGAAACATTGACCACATCTACAAAGGCAATCTATGTTGTAGTGTATCTCGTCTTGGTATTTGGGCTCTCTTATTTGTGGTATCGTTATTACGAAAAACCCATGATGGATATTAGAGATAAACCCTATATTAAAAGTCGTTTTAGCAGGCCATGACCGGGCGTGTTAATCAACCCATTCTGCAATAAAAAGATTAGTATCTCTACCGCCCCCATTATTGCGATTGGAAGAAAAGGCCAGCTTTTTACCGTCATTAGAAAATACCGGAAAGGCATCAAAGGTTTCGCCGTGGGTTACGCGTTCTAAATTCTTACCATCGATATCGATCATGTACAGATTAAAAGGAAAACCACGCTCTGCCTCAAAGTTGGAAGAGAATAAGATTTTTTTGCCAGAAGGGTGGAAAAAGGGACTCCAGTTGGCATTGCCCAAACGCGTAAGTTGACGCATATTGGTACCATCGGCATTACAGATAAACAATTCCATTTCGGTAGGCTCGACAAGACCATCGGCAAGTAGGCCTTTATATTTGGCAATGGCCTCAGGTGTCTTTGGTCGAGAAGATCTAAAGATGAGTTGTGTGCCGTCTGGAGAGAAAAACGCCCCGCCATCATATCCTAACTCGTCTGTAATTTGCTTTTTATCACTACCATCAATGTTCATAGTCCAGAGTTCTAAATCTCCGCTTCGGGTAGAAGTAAAAACAATTTTATCACCTTTAGGAGATACTGTAGCCTCAGCGTCATAACCTGGTTCTTTGGTTAATTGATCTATGATATTGCCCTCAAGATCTGAAACAAAAATGTCAAAAGAGTCATAAACTGGCCAGACGTAATTGCCGTTTTTACGCAAGGGTACCTCAGGACATTCTTTATTGGCTAGGTGAGTAGAACCGTAAACAAAACTCTTGTTGTCTGGCAGGAAATAAGCGCAGGTGGTACGCCCCATACCAGTACTAATCATAGGGGGTTGGCTAGATTTAAAAGTCTGACCTACATCCATTAAAAACATTTGATCACAACCTACACCCCAGTCTTTAAAATTGGATTGAAAAATCATTTGCTTATCGTCAAAACTCCAGTAAGCCTCAGCATTGTCTCCGCCAAATGTTACTTGCTGGATGCTTTTAAAGTGTTTCTCTTCAGGATAGATCAAGGTATCATTGGTAATGCCAATGGCTGTATCTTCTTGGGCACTGTTATCAGTGGTTGTAGGATTGTTTTTTTGTTCAGATTCTCCACAAGAATATAAAAAGCAACAAAGGATAAAGAGTGAAAAATATTTCATACGATTAGAAATGATTAATTTTGCTCAAAAATACAGTTATTTTATGAAAAATATAATTCTGATTTTGACCATAGTTGGGTTGCTTTCTTGTAAGGAGGAACAACAGCTTGATATACGTATGCAAGACGATGTCGCCTTTCTGGCGAGTGACGATTTAATGGGTCGCGAGACAGGAACAGCTGGAGAAATTAAAGCAGCTCAATATATCGCCAAACGCTTTGAAGATCTTGGATTATCACCCAAGGGTAGTGCTGCAGGTTTTACACAGACCTTTAGCTTTAGTCCTAAAAAAGATCCGCATAGTGATCCAGAATTTAAGGATGGTAGCGCTAAGAGTGATACAAGGGTAGAAGGAGAAATGATAACCGGAACTAACGTCATAGGGTATTGGGACAACAAGGCGCCTACCACTGTTGTTATTGGAGCTCATTATGATCACTTAGGCATGGGTGGTGAAGGTTCATTGTATAGAGAAGGTGAGGCTATTCACAATGGTGCCGATGACAATGCTAGTGGGGTAGCTGTGATGTTACAACTTGCCAAAGATTTACAAGCACCGCAATATACTGGAAACAATTACTTGTTTATTGGATTTTCTGGAGAAGAAATGGGGTTATTAGGATCTAATTATTTTACTAAAAATCCAACTATTGACCTTTCCAAAGTCAATTATATGATCAATATGGATATGGTAGGCAGGCTAAATAATGAGAAAGCCCTCGCAGTACACGGTTTAGGTACTTCGCCTATTTGGAATCAAACGGTCTTTGCGGCCAATGATGTCTTTACCCTAGCCGAACATCAAAGTGGTGTCGGGCCTTCAGATCACACCTCTTTTTACTTAAATGACATTCCTGTATTGCATTTTTTTACTGGACAGCATGATGACTATCACAAACCTGGCGATGATGCAGAAAAGCTCAATTACGAAGGCATGCAGGCCATAAAGACTTATATACAAGCTATTATCAAAGAGCTGGATGATAATGGTAAAATAAAATTTACCAAAACCAAAGATGAAAGTGCTGCGGTACCCAGTTTTAAAGTAGGGTTGGGTGTAGTGCCAGATTACTTATATTCAGGGCCCGGTATGCGAATTGACGGTGTGAGTGAAGGTAAAGCTGCACAAAATGCAGATTTGAAAAAAGGAGATATCGTCATAAAAATGGGTGACAGTCTGGTAACTGATATGATGAGCTATATGCGTGTGCTGTCTACCTTTGATCAGGGCGATACCACCACGGTAATAGTTAAAAGAGACGGAGCCGAAATTGAGAAACAAGTGCAGTTTGTAAAAGATTAAGGCTTATGGCAAAAATAGGAGACATAGACGTAGGAGAATTTCCGCTATTGCTCGCACCCATGGAAGATGTGAGTGACCCACCTTTTCGTGCCTTGTGCAAAGAGCAGGGCGCCGATGTGGTTTATACCGAATTTATCTCAAGCGAAGGTCTGATCAGAGACGCTGCCAAAAGTGTCATGAAATTGGATATTTATGAAAAAGAACGCCCGGTAGGGATACAGATTTTTGGAGCCAATCTGGACGCTATGCTCAAAAGCGTAGAGATTGTAGAGGCTAGTGGGCCAGATATCATCGATATCAATTTTGGATGTCCTGTAAAAAAGGTGGTCTCCAAGGGTGCTGGGGCTGGTATCTTAAAGGATATTGATTTGATGGTAAGTCTCACAAAGGCCATGGTCGAGCATACTCAACTTCCTGTCACGGTCAAAACACGCTTGGGTTGGGATCACGATAGTATTCGTATCGTTGAGGTGGCAGAGCGGCTTCAAGATGTGGGCTGTGCAGCCATTTCTATCCACGGTCGTACGCGTGCCCAAATGTATAAAGGCGATGCCAATTGGGAGCCTATAGCCCAAGTAAAGAACAATCCGCGTATGCATATCCCAGTTTTTGGAAATGGAGATGTCAATACCCCAGAGCGCGCTGTAGAAATGCGTGATAAATTCGGGCTAGACGGCGCTATGATAGGTCGGGCAAGTATTGGCTATCCGTGGTTTTTTAAGGAAGTCAAACACTATATAGAAACGGGAACTCATTTAGCCCCGCCTACCTTAGAGCAACGCTTAGAGGCCGCCAGGAGGCATCTGGAAATGTCTATTGCTTGGAAAGGCGAAACCTTAGGCGTTTTTGAAACCCGAAGACATTATACCAACTATTTTAGAGGCATTCCGCATTTTAAAGAATACCGTATGAAATTGGTGACCAGCGATCGCAGTGAGGACGTATTTGCGGCTATGGATTTGATTGGAGAAAAATTTGCAGGCTATACTTTTGCCTAATCAAAGATTGTCGATCATACGCTGATTGATCCGGCTAGCCGCCAATCTTGAAGCGATAAGCCCCAAAGCTAAAATGAGCAGGTAAATAATCAAAAGATTGCCCACTTCTACCTTCATAGGCCAGGGTAGGGTTGCGGTAATCATCTTGAGTGAAAACGTTTGTTGAAGATAGGCAATCAGTAGTCCTATGAGCATGCCTATCACACCCCCAATCACTATAATCAAAGCACCTTGTAAGAAAAAAGTCATTCTAATCTCTTTGAGCGAAGCGCCTAGATCAGAAAGTGTTTTTATATTTCTTTTTTTGTCAAGTATGTTAATAATCATGCTTCCTACAAAACTAAAAAGTGCAATGATCAAAATAAGGGTGCACACAAAATAAAGCATCAGATTCTCTGTGTTGAGCATTTTGTGTAAAGCATCATTGAGTTGGATGCGATTTTTGATCAGCATAGGGTCTTTAAAAAGTCCGGCAACTGCCTGGCGTATTTGATTTTCATCGGCAGTAGGACTCAGTTTAAGGTCTATACTGCTAATGCGATCGGCGGGATAGTCCAAGAGTTTACCCACAAAATCAATATTGCCAAAAATGTGATCCTGGCTTATTTCTCCTGCCTCAAAAATACCACTAGCAACCGCCTTACTCGAGTTAAAATCTTGGGTAGGGTCTGTGCTCAAACCTTTGCCAGGTTTGGGAACGAGGATGGTCATAAGGTTGCGGTAATCGCCTATGCCTAAAGATAAATTGCGGGCAACTCCAGAGCCAATAGCAAAGGCGGGTTCGCCTACTTCTGGCCATTGACCCCATTGCACTGTAGTGTCAACAGGATTAACACGCGTGTAGCGCTCGTCTACCCCTTTCATAAAGGCCAAATGGGTTTTGCCTTTGAACTCTAAATAGGCGCGTTCTTCGATCACCAAAGTGTATTGGTCTATGCCCGTTATTTTTTTTAGGGAAGCTTCCTGATTGGCATCAAAGACAAAGGTTTTTCCTTGCTCTGGTAAGATTTTTAAATCGGGATCAATCACAGAGGTAATGGACAAATTAAATTCTTTTATCCCCGAAAATCCAGAGAGCACCACAACCAAGACTGCCGTCACTATAACGATAAGAAAGATAGAAACCGCTGTAATGATGTTTACAGCATTTGTGCTACTTTTTGAAAATAAATATCGCTTGGCAATGTAGAGCGGAAATCCCACTTATGACTTTTTTCTAGGTGACAATAGATCGGGATTCTCAATTGGATTCTCCCCTTCTTTTAAAGAACGATCAATACCGTCAATATATTCTAGAGAGTCGTCAATATAAAATTGTAGCTCGGGCATACGTCGCAATTGATGTCTGGTGCGTTGCGAAATTTCATGTCGTATAGTGCTACTGGTCTTTTTGACCTCCTCTAAAATCTGACTCGCCTTATCATTTGGGAATACACTGATGTATACCTTTGCCGCCGAAAGATCGGTGGGTACTTTTACTTTGGAAACAGAAATGATAATTCCCGTTGTCCCATTATCCCGTAATGCGCCTTGAAGCACTTCTGCTAGGTCTTTTTGGAGTACTCCGGCTACTTTTTTCTGTCTATTTGTTTCCATAAGGCAAAAATACGATATTCTGATTTGTGTTACTTTTGTTTTGATTAGAATCTCGCTTTCGCGAAAGCGGAATCACCCAAAATCACATTAACATGGATAAAATTGAACATATTGGTATCGCTGTGAAGGATATAGAAGCCTCCAATGAGATATATACAAATTTGCTAGGGGAAGGACCATATAAGATGGAAGAAGTGCTAACAGAAGGCGTGCGCACCTCTTTTTTTAAGACTGGACCTAATAAAATTGAGCTGCTTGAAGCTACAGATGACGCGAGTCCTATTGCTAAATTCATAAAAAAGCGGGGGGAAGGCATCCATCACATCGCTTTTTCCGTAAATGATATTGAAGCCGAAATGCAACGATTAAAAAATGAAGGATTTGTGCTATTAAATGACAAGCCGAAAAAAGGAGCCGACAATAAGTGGGTTGCCTTTGTTCATCCCAAAACGACTTCTGGTGTTTTAGTAGAACTTTGCCAAGAAAGATGAGTTAATGCCAAATAAGTTTGTTGGGTAGCGGAATTGTATTAAATTTGCACCCGTTTTCGGTCCCATAGCTCAGTTGGTTAGAGCATCTGACTCATAATCAGAGGGTCCTTGGTTCGAGCCCAAGTGGGACCACTTTATTTTAATTGGGAATTTATACCACTAAGTTGTTATATAAGGTATAAAGGAGTTTGATTTGTTTCGGAATGCACAAATCAACCGTGGGAAATTCGCAAAATAGTCCACGAATTTGCATTTTTATCGATAAAATGCGTATTATTGTCGGTGAAGAGCGTAATATGTTAACATACTATTAAGTTGAATTTAGCGTTTAATGCTTAGACTTGACGGTTGTACATTTGCAATATTTATGAGCCCCTTAATTAAAAAAGTTTACGTAGCGACCTTACTTACGCTGGCAAGTACTTCGGTATTTGCTCAGCAAGCTGCTGGACCGCCGGCTCCACGACGCACCTCACCTGTTGGTCTTCCTATGCCTATTGATGGTGGTGTTTGGATGTTGTTGTTTTTGGGTACTGGGCTTGGACTTTGGTTTTACTTAAAAAAGCGCAAAAAGTCTGTTTCGGCTTAATAGCCTTGTGTAATTCTTTTTACATACTTACCAATTACATCAAATTCTAGATTGACCATAGTGCCTATTTCAAAATTTTTAAAACCCGTATGCTCGTAAGTGTAGGGAATGATGGCCACACTAAATCCACCTTCAAATGAATCTACCACGGTAAGACTAACGCCATTTATGGTGATAGAGCCCTTTTCGATAGTCACGTTACCCAAGTCTGGATCATAACCAAAAGTATAACGCCAGCTGCCAGAGGCATCTATGATATCGGTACACTTAGCGGTTTGATCTACGTGGCCTTGTACTATATGGCCATCCAGGCGAGCACCCAAAACCATAGCGCGTTCCAAATTGACCACATCACCTACCTTTAGGGTGGCGAGGTTGGTTTTTTGTAAGGTTTCCTCAATGGCCGTAACCCTGTACGTATCACTCTGTTTTTCAACCACGGTGAGACAGACGCCATTATGAGCGACACTTTGATCAATTTTTAAAGAGGAGGTAAGACGGCTTTTTACCGTAAAATGTACATTTTCACGCTCCTGTGTTATCTCGGTAATCTGGCCTAAATCTTCAATAATTCCTGTAAACATGAATGATTTTTATTTGGTTACTTTTGTGTGGTAAAAATACGAAACCTCTGGCTACACTATGAAGAAAGAAGAAAAAATAAGAGTGGGTATTTCTGTGGGTGATCCTAACGGAATAGGAATGGAAGTCATGCTAAAAACGCTTAATGAAGCTATGGTGTTAGACTTTTGTACGCCCATCATTTTTGGAGCGGTAAAGCCCGTTTCTTTTGTTAAGAAAAATCTCGGGTTGTCACTCAATTTACATGGGGTAGACGCTTTCGCGAAAGTGATTGATGGCAAGATCAATGTTTTAAATATGACCAAGACACCTCCAGTGATTGCCTTTGGTGAGGAGACTCAGGAAGCAGGGGCCTTTGCAATAGCTTCTTTTGCAGCGGCGGTCAAAGCCTTGAAGGCAGGACAGATAGATGTTTTGGTAACAGCGCCCATAAGTAAAACCAATATTCAGAGTGAGGATTTTTCCTTTCCAGGGCATACCGATTATTTGGCGCAAGAACTAGAAGGAGAAGCGATGATGTTAATGGTTACCGATACCTTAAAAGTGGGCTTATTGACAGATCATGTGGCAGTCAAAGACATCGCTCAAACCATCACCCCAGCCTTAATAACACAAAAAGTCGAAACCTTATTTACCGCTCTGCAAAGAGATTTTGGGATTAGAAAACCAAAAATCGCACTCTTGGGTATCAATCCGCACGTAGGCGATAACGGGGTTATTGGAGATGAGGATGACAAAGTGCTTATTCCTACGCTAGAAAAAATTAGAGCTACGGGTAAGATCGTATATGGTCCCTATGCTGCCGACAGTTTTTTTGGCACTGGAAATTATAAGAATTTTGATGCGATTCTCGCTGCTTATCACGATCAAGGCTTGATTCCTTTTAAAACCTTATCTTTTGGACAAGGGGTAAATTATACCGCGGGCCTTTCAAAAATTCGAACGAGTCCCGATCACGGTACTGCTTTTGAAATAGCTGGAAAAGGCACTGCCGATGAAAGTTCTTTTAGAGAGGCGTTATTTACAGCCATACAGATTTACAAAAAGAGGCAAGAGTATGATGGCCTTACTGCCAATGTGCTCAAGGTGAGTCCTAAAAAGACGGGTGGACGCGGAAGGCATTCTCGTAGTTAGGCTACGGCCAACGCGTAGCAGGAATAAAAATTAATTGACAGAGCGTTTCACTAATATATAATTTTATGTATCTTTGCGCGCTCCTAAGGAGTGATGTATGAAAGATTTGAAACTATTTACCATTCAGTATGTAGGTTTAAAGGAGGGAGTACATCGGTTTGATTATCATATAGACCGATCGTTCTTTGAACATTTTGATTATGAAGATTTCAACGATGTAGCTGTAGACGTTGTTTTGACTTTTGTTAAAAAATCGACATTGCTAGAATTACATTTTCAGGCCAATGGCTCGGTTAATGTCAATTGTGATGTCACAAACGAACCATATGACGAACCAATTGATAGCACCTATGAATTGGTCGTAAAGTTTGGGCAAGAGTTTAACGATGATAATGAAGAGTTACTCATATTGCCTTTTGGCGAATACGAACTTAACGTCGCACACTATATTTATGAGCTCATTGTTTTGGCCATGCCAAATAAGAGAGTACATCCCGGTGTAGCCGATGGTACATTGAAGTCTGAAATATTGGATAAATTGGAAGAATTGAGTATTCCAAATCAAGATGTAAAAGAACAAGAAGAAGAGACAGAAACGGATCCTCGATGGGATTCATTAAAAAAACTATTAACAGATAAATAAGAGTACGTAATGGCACATCCTAAAAGAAAAATCTCGAAAACTAGAAGAGATAAAAGAAGAACACATTACAAGGCTGCTATTCCACAAATAGCTACAGACCCTACAACGGGAGAAGCACATCTTTACCACAGAGCTCACTGGTTTGAAGGTAAACTGTATTACAGAGGACAGGTAGTTATTGACAGAACTGAGGAAGAAGCCGAGGCTTAATCGACTCATAATAACATATATAAAAGCGCTCATTCTAAGGGCGCTTTTTTTTATGAACAATTCATGCAAAAAAAGTTAATTCTTGTCGTGTTTTGTTCAAATTTTAGTACTTTTCGACCCATTTTGCGGCCTTTTTGCTGTGAAATGATCAAATCAACGGAATCCAATGAATAAAATCTCAGCGGCCATTACAGCTGTAGGGGCATATGTTCCAGAGTTTGTCTTAACCAATCAGATTTTGGCGACTATGGTAGATACCAATGATGAGTGGATTACCTCTCGTACGGGTATCAAAGAACGCCGAATTCTTAAAGATCCAGGTAAAGGTTCCTCCTTTATGGCTGTCAAAGCAGCACAAGATCTCCTTTCCAAAAATAACCTTGACCCAAAAGAAATAGACCTCGTCATAGTGGCTACGGCAACTCCAGATATGCCTGTGGCTTCGACCGCAGTGTATACTGCAACGCAGATCGGAGCGACCAATGCTTTTGCTTATGATCTGGTGGCGGCCTGCTCAAGTTTTCTCTACGGGATGTCTACCGCCGCGAGTTATATTGAATCAGGACGGTATAAAAAGGTATTGCTAATCGGGGCCGATAAGATGTCGTCGATTATAGATTATACAGACAGGACCACCTGCATCATCTTTGGAGATGGCGCAGGTGCTGTTCTTTTTGAGCCTAACCAAGAAGGCTTAGGTTTGCAGGATGAATACCTCAGATCTGATGGTATTGGAAGAGAGTTTCTCAAGATTGATGCAGGGGGTTCTATCCTACCAGCTTCAGAAGAAACGGTAGCCAATCGCCAGCACTATGTATTTCAAGATGGACGTACTGTATTCAAATTTGCTGTTTCTAATATGGCAGATGTGAGTGCAAAAATTATGGAGCGCAATGAGCTTAGCCGCGATGATGTGGATTATCTTATTGCTCACCAAGCCAATAAACGAATAATTGATGCCACCGCTAAGCGTATGGAATTAGACGAGGAAAAAGTGCTAATGAATATACATCGCTATGGCAATACGACATCAGCAACTTTACCACTGCTGATGAGCGATTATGAAACCAAACTTAAAAAAGGGGATAATATCGTATTTGCTGCTTTTGGTGGCGGATTTACCTGGGGATCTATATATCTCAAATGGGCGTACAATTCCTAAAATCACCTAATTGACTAATTCAAACACTTATGGATTTAAAAGAAATTCAAAATTTAATCAGATTTGTGGCAAAGTCGGGAGCTAGTGAAGTAAAACTAGAGATGGATGATGTAAAAATCACCATCAAAACTGGTGCCGACGACGACAAAGGCGCGACTACTATCTTACAACAGATGCCAGCTATGCCACAAATGCAGGCTGCTGCACCAGCACCAGCTGCTCCAGCTGCACCTGAAACTCCAGCTGCACCAGCTGCTGCCAAAGAAGATGATGATTCTAAATACATTACTATCAAGTCTCCTATTATTGGAACCTTCTACCGCAAGCCAGCACCAGACAAACCCACCTTTGTTGAGGTAGGTAAAAGTATTTCAGAAGGAGATGTACTTTGTGTGATCGAAGCGATGAAGTTATTTAATGAGATCGAGAGTGAAGTATCTGGTACCATCGTTAAAGTATTGGTAGACGATTCGTCACCTGTGGAGTTTGACCAGCCATTATTTTTGGTAGACCCTTCGTAATCCCTAGCGGGTATTTATAAATTGTAGTTTTATTTTGCTGATTGTTATTTCGCTTTAAGCGAAAAATATCAAGTGAAGACTACCATAAATTGAACACTTATGTTTAAGAAGATACTTATTGCTAATAGAGGAGAAATTGCCTTGCGTGTTATTCGTACCTGTAAGGAAATGGGCATTAAAACGGTTGCCGTATACTCAACCGCAGATCGCGAAAGTTTGCATGTGCGTTTTGCAGATGAAGCAGTGTGTATAGGACCGGCTCCAAGTCCTGAGTCTTATCTAAAAATGGCAAACATCATTGCCGCCGCAGAGATTACTAATGCTGATGCTATACATCCTGGTTACGGCTTTTTATCTGAAAATGCCAAATTTTCTAAAATATGTGAAGAGCATGACATCAAATTTATTGGTGCCTCTGCAGATATGATTAGTAAAATGGGTGATAAAGCTACGGCCAAAGCAACCATGAAAGCAGCCGGAGTACCTTGTGTGCCAGGCTCAGACGGCATCATTGAAGATTTTAAACAATGTCAAAAATTGGCCAAAGAGGTGGGCTATCCCGTAATGTTAAAGGCTACCGCTGGTGGTGGTGGTAAAGGGATGCGCGCTGTTTGGAAAGAAGAAGACTTGTTAAAAGCATGGGAGTCTGCCAGACAAGAGGCAAAAAATGCCTTTGGCAATGACGGCATGTATATGGAAAAGCTTATCGAAGAGCCTCGTCACATAGAAATTCAAGTGGTGGGTGATAGCAACGGTAAAGCTTGTCACTTGTCGGAGCGTGATTGTTCTGTGCAACGCAGACATCAAAAACTCACCGAAGAGACCCCATCACCTTTTATGACCGACAAATTGCGTGATGATATGGGGAAAGCAGCCGTAAAAGCGGCCGAATTTATCAAATACGAAGGTGCTGGTACTGTAGAATTTTTGGTAGATAAACATCGCAACTTTTACTTTATGGAGATGAATACGCGTATTCAGGTAGAGCATCCCATTACAGAGCAAGTTGTCGATTACGATTTGATCAGAGAGCAGATATTGGTAGCCGCAGGCGTGCCAATTTCTGGCAAGAACTACCTTCCACAGCTTCATTCAATAGAATGTCGTATCAATGCCGAAGATCCGTACAATGACTTTAGACCTTCTCCGGGTAGAATTACCAATCTTCATGCTCCAGGTGGGCATGGGGTGCGTATTGATACACATGTATACAGCGGCTATATGATACCGCCTAATTACGACAGTATGATCGCCAAATTGATCACTACGGCCCAAACCAGAGAAGAGGCCATCAACAAGATGAAGAGAGCACTCGATGAGTTTGTTATTGAGGGAATCAAAACCACAATTCCTTTCCACCGTCAGCTTATGGATCACCCTGATTATTTGTCGGGCAATTACACGACAAAATTCATGGAAGATTTTAAAATGGATGACCCAGAATAAATCAAAACCCTCAGTATAAGCTGAGGGTTTTTTTATGCTCCCAAAAAAGAGAGATCTACCGCATTGGTTTGTTTGCTAGTAGAAAGGGTTATATGACTTTGAACGTTGCCCAAATACGGGATTAAGGTCAATTTGGTGATGATAAATTTTTCATAGGCTTCGATGTCTTCAACCACTAGTTTTAATAAATAGTCAAAATTCCCACTCACCCGATGACACTCCACCACCTCTGGAAAATTATTGATCTCGTTTACAAATTTTTCTAAATAACTACGGGTGTGGCCTTGAAGAGAAAGGGCAATAAAGACCGTTTGTTTCAACCCTATTTTTTTATGATCAAGAACAGCTGTATACTTTTTGATATACCCTTCTTTTTCTAGCTTCTTGATACGTTCAAAAACGGGGGTAGTTGAGAGTTTTAGCTCTGCGGCCATACTCTTGACCGTGCGATTTGAATTAGATTGTAACATTTCTAATATAGCGACATCTGTTTTGTCTAGTTTCATACGGTAATATTTTACTTTTTATTCTGCCTATTTTATTGATGAGCAGCATAAACCTATTGGTTTTTGTCAAATTAAAGAATATTATTCTTTACATCATAATGCAACTAGTTAAATCAAAGGAAGCCGTAGCTAAATTTGTATTTTTACCATCATACAAACACAGACTAGACTATGCCGATTGAATTATTGAGAATGCCTAAAATGGGCGAAAGCATTACCGAAGGAACCATACTCAATTGGTTGGTAGATGTAGGTGAGGCTTTTGATGAGGGTGACATATTGGTCGAAGTGGCCACAGATAAGGTAGACAACGAAGTACCAGCGCCAATGGCGGGTATTATAAAGACATTTCTCTTTGAAAAGGGAGCTGTTGTTGCTGTAGGTGAGCCCATAGCCGAATTTGAAAAAACAGCAGCTAAGGCCCTAAAAAACGATAAGCATACAACCGTTGAGCCTGAGGTAAAAAAGACTATCAACGAGCCAGTCTCAATGAGCACGCGCGAATTAAAAAAGCCAGCAATAGCTCGCTCATTTCAATTGCCAAGCGCAGCGGTATATATAAGCCCACTGGTAGATAGTATTGCTAGAAAACATCATATTTCTTACGAAGAGTTAGCACGTATACCTGGAAGTGGTATCGATGGACGATTACGCAAAAGCGATCTTGCGCAGTACATCGATAGTGGAAGGCCCTATAAATTTGCCCAACCCGCTTCAGCCCCTGATCCAACAGCTTATCGTATCCCTACACTTAATCTAGATAAGGGTAGCGGTAAAATTGTGGAGATGGATCGCATGCGTCAAATGATTTCTGATCATATGGTGTATAGCAAACACACTAGCCCTCACGTAACTGCTTACGTAGAAGCCGACCTAACAGAGATGGTGCATTGGAGAAACGCCAATAAAGTGCAATTCCAGTCCGATTATCAACAAAAACTCACCTTTACACCATTATTTATTGAAGCTGTCGCCAAAGCCATCTCAGATTTTCCGATGATTAATGTATCGGTAGATGGTAAAAATATTATTGTTAAAGAGGACATTAATATTGGAATGGCTACGGCCTTACCATCTGGAAATCTCATTGTCCCAGTTGTAAAACAAGCCGATCAAAAAGATCTTTTGTCACTGGCCTCTGAGGTTAATCGACTAAGTCAACTCGCAAGAGAGAATAAACTAAAAGGTGATGATATCAAGGGAGGCAGCTTTACCATAAGTAATGTAGGTACTTTTGGAAGTATTATGGGAACCCCCATTATTAATCAACCAGAGGCTGCGATTTTGGCAACAGGAATCATAAAAAAGCGTGCAGAAGTTATGGAAGGACCCGAGGGAGATACTATAGCGATAAGACATATGATGTATCTCTCCTTGAGTTTTGATCATCGTATAGTAGATGGATATCTTGGGGGTAGTTTTCTCAGACGCATCGCAGACTATTTAGAACAGTTTGATACCCAACGAACTTTAAAATTTTAATCTGATGGAGATCACTATAAAGCGTTGCGCACAGTCCAAATTGGACCAATTAGATTTTGACAATATACCACTAGGACGCACCTTTACAGATCATATGTTTGTGTGTGATTATAAAGAGGGTCAGTGGTGCGACCCCCGTGTCGAGCCTTTGGAATTTATCCCAACCCACCCAGCTGCTATGGCCCTTCATTACGGCCAGGCTATTTTTGAAGGAATGAAATGTACCCTGCCAGATAGTTCCAATACTACCCAATCCCAACCGCAATTGTTTCGGCCTTATGACAACGCCAAGAGGCTCAATCAAAGCGCTGCACGTATGGGTATGCCCTCACTTGATGAAGATCTTTTTGTGCAAGGCTTAAAAGCTTTGGTGGTAGTTGATAAGGGTTGGATTCCGCCGGTAGAAGGGTCGGCACTATACTTAAGACCATTTATGTATGCCGACGAACCCTTTATTGGTATGCGAGCGGCTACGAGCTTTAAATTTATCATTATTGCTTCGCCAGCAGGGCCTTTTTTTAGTAAGCCCATTTCCTTGTGGGCAGAACCCACCTATATCAGAGCAGCAGCAGGGGGTACTGGTGAAGCCAAGGCGGCTGGGAATTATGCTGCAGCAATCAGACCAACAGAGATTGCCAAATCTAAAGGGTATGATCAAGTACTATGGCTAGATGCCCATGAGCATCGCTATATACAAGAAGTAGGAACTATGAACATCTTTTTTAAAATAGATGGCACAATCATTACCCCGCCACTAGACGGAGCCGTACTTCATGGGATTACTAGAAAAAGTGTAATGGAGCTGCTTCAATATAAAGGCTATACCGTTATAGAGCGCCCCATTACTATTGACGAAATATTTGATGCGGCCAAAAAAGGTAAATTAGAAGAGGCATTTGGTACGGGAACAGCTGTAGGGATCGCCTATATCCATCAAATTGGGTGGGGCGATCAAAAAGTGACCATATCTGATACCTATCCACTTGGGCTCGAGATTAACGAAACGCTCAATGCTATCAAAACCCGTCGTCATAAGGATCTCTTTGATTGGATGGTTGAGGTAAGCGATAGCGCCGCTACACCTTAGGACTCAAGGCGGCAGAGATAAAGTAGGAATACATAAGTTTAAGATTTTTACAATAGAATATGAAGAAGGATATCATTATCGAAGGGTTTAAAAATTTGATCACCGCCAAAGCGATGACCGAGCTGTATGAGGAACAATTTAAAATTGTATCCAAATATGTGCATGCCACCAGTCGAGGGCATGAAGTAATACAAACAGCTATAGGTATGCAATTGCGTCCTCAGGATTATGCCTTCCCGTATTATAGGGATGACGCGATGTTGCTGGCCATAGGGATGAAACCTTATGATTTGATGTTACAGGTTATGGCCAAGAAAGACGATCCTTTTTCTGGAGGTCGGACCTATTATTCACATCCTAGCCTCAAAGATGACGACAAACCAAAGATACCCCATCAGAGTTCGGCTACGGGGATGCAAACCATTCCTGCCACAGGTGTAGCGATGGGTTTTTGGTATAAGGAGGCAGAAGGTATAACACAAGACAATACCAACGAATTGCCTTTGGTAGTATGTTCTCTTGGAGATGCCTCTGTGACAGAAGGTGAGATCGCAGAAGCCTTTCAGATGGCAGCCCTCAAGCAGTTACCTATATTGTATTTGGTACAGGATAATGGCTGGGATATTTCAGCCAATGCTGCCGAGACCAGAGCTCAAAATGCTTTTGAGTATGCCAAAGGTTTTCACGGTCTAGAAGCCGTCTCTATAGACGGGACTGATTTTCAGGAGAGCTATCAAACCTTAGAGGGCGTGATAGAAACGATACGAACCGAAAGAAGACCTTTTTTAGTACATGCCAAAGTACCGCTGTTAAATCATCATACCTCTGGGGTGCGTATGGAGTGGTACAGAGATGATTTGGATGAGGCTCGCAGTAGGGATCCGTATCCAAAGATGAAGCAACTCCTACTCGATCAAGGTGTGACTCAGGCTGATATTGAGCAGATGGAAGCTTTCGCGAAAGCGGAAGTAGCCGAAGCATTTGAAAAAGCGCAACAAGCACAAGACCCGCTACCTGAAGATTTGTTTACTCACGACTTTGCGCCCACCCCAATTACCGAAGAAAAAGGGGAGCGCCACCCTGAAAATGGAGAGCAGGTGGTGATGGTTGATTGTGCCTTATTTGCTATAGAAGAATTGATGCGTAAACATCCAGAGTGTTTGTTATACGGGCAAGACGTAGGGGGGCGTTTGGGAGGAGTATTTAGAGAGGCCGCGACCTTGGCGCAAAAGTTTGGCGATAATAGGGTTTTTAATACCCCTATACAAGAAGCCTTTATCGTAGGGTCTACCGTGGGGATGAGTGCTGCAGGTTTAAAGCCGATTGTTGAGGTACAGTTTGCAGACTATATCTGGCCTGGTCTTAATCAATTATTTACCGAGGTAAGTCGTAGTTGCTATCTCAGTAATGGCAAATGGCCCGTGTCTATGATTTTGCGCGTGCCTATAGGTGCCTATGGCTCAGGGGGTCCTTATCACTCGTCTTCGGTAGAGAGTGTTGTGACCAATATCAGAGGCTTAAAGATAGCCTACCCCTCTAATGGTGCCGATTTAAAGGGGCTGCTAAAAGCCGCCTATTACGATCCAAATCCTGTGGTCATTTTTGAGCATAAGGGCCTGTATTGGAGCAAAGTAAAAGGTACTCAAGGGGCTACTTCTATTATGCCCGATGAAGATTATGTATTGCCATTTGGAAAAGCATGGGTATTGCAAGAGATTTGGAAGCAGGAAGAACAGGAAACAGTGACCATCATTACCTATGGTATGGGTGTACATTGGGCGATGAATGCGAGTAAGGAGTTAGGTATGGAAGATCGTATAGAAGTTGTCGATTTGCGCACCTTACACCCCATAGATTATGATACAATTTTTGCTTCGGTAAAAAAATGTGGTAAGTGTCTCGTAGTGACCGAAGAACCTTCAGATAATGGTTTTAGTCGCAGCTTGCAGGGTCGTATACAGGAAGAATGTTTTAGAGAGCTCGATGCTCCTGTAATGCTCATCGGTTCTGAAAATATGCCCGCAATTCCACTAAATAGTACTTTGGAAGAAACGATGATTCCAAGCACGAAAAAGGTGAAAGAAAAAATAGAATTGTTGATGTCTTTCTAAGCTTTATTTTTATTTCATTCTTTTGAAAGCACTTGCTATTATTATTTATGTACGAGCGCTATGTTCTCCCTTTGGTCCTAGATCTCGCTGGCCTTGATTAATCCCTGTGCTCTCCTTGCGGTCGTGAACCTTGCTACGTTCGGTTTATCGCGTTGCTCTCCCTGCGGTCGTGAACCTCGCTACGTTCGGTTTATCGCGTTGCTCTCCCTGCGGTCGTGAACCTCACTACGTTTGGTTTATCGCGTTGCTCTCCCTGCGGTCGTGAACCTCANTACGTTCGGTTTATCGCGTTGCTCTCCCTGNGGTCGTGAACCTCACTACGTTNGGTTTATCGCGTNAAAGCGAGATAATAAAAAAACAAAAGCTGTTAAGGTAAAATAGGAGTAGGTGAGCTAAAGTGCTATGCTTGCTTTTAAAATCATTGATTTTGTGAGGATTATTGGAAGTATCAATCATACTACCAAAGTTCTGTTTAGAAATGAATTTGTACTTCGTAAGATGCGGATGTTAAATTTTTAAGAATTACTCTTAAATCCTTTTAAAATTGTAATTTACCATTTATTCCCCCCTTAATTCGTACACCCCCGATTGCGATTTTTGCAAAATACCTGCTATGGCATGGGCTGTAGTGGTTTTTTAATTTTTTACAAATATTTAAATCAATCGATTATGAAAAAAATTACTTTTCTGATCATTATGGTACTCATTCCCATAATGACCAATGCACAATTTACTTCAACACAAGAAGATGTCACTTACCTGATGAAGGTGGGAGATACTGAGTACCGTTGGACTGATGAGGCCTCTTTTAATCAATTGTCAATGGATGCCGAAATGCGAGCGCATATCACAAACACTTTAAATGCACCTAAGCAAGTAAGTGTTCAATCAGATCGTATGATGTGTATGCTGGATGTAGACTGTTCTAATATTGTAGACGCCGATCTCGATTGTAGAGCCGATTTGCCGCCTGTTGATTTTGATTTACCTATTATCAATGATGCCTGCCCTACACCAGCCGACGTTATCTTAAGTGCGCTTACCATTATTCCCGGTAACTCTGGCTGTCCTGGAGATCCGGTGATTGTACCAAGAACTTATTTTATACAAGATGGTGCTGGTAACATGACCCAGTGCGAACAGACCTTTACTATAGAGAGTACGAATGATCCCACTTTAACTGCTGCTAGTCCTACAGTAAATGAGATGCTTGATGCCAGCTGTGAGTTTGCACTTGCTGATTATACAGGGACTATAACGTTGACCTCCGATTGTTCTTCTCCTGCCATCACACAAAGTCCAGCTCCAGGAACGGTTATATCTGGCGCTACAACAACTACGGTTACTTTTTCTGTTACCGATTTTTGTGGGCGTATGGCCACGACAACTATTGACGTGATCACCCAAGATATGGTACCTCCAACAGCTTCATGTGTGGCTCCATTTACCGTTGCCTTAGATGATATGGGTATGGCTACCATAACCGCTGCCGATGTTGATAACGGATCTACAGATGATTGCGGGATCGCCACCTTAAGCATAGATGTTACAGATTTTTCTTGTGCCGATATAGGCACTCCGGTCACAGTAACTTTAACTGTTACAGATGTTAATGCAAATACGGCAACCTGTACTACCACGGTAACGGTTGTAGATAATGAAGACCCTGTATTTCAAGGAGGGACGACATCACCACCAGTAGGGACTAATTATACCTTAGACAATACATTGGTGGCCAATTATCAATCTATTACAGCCACAGGGGCAATTCTCGGAAACGGAGATGATACCGCTTTTACGGCTACCTTGGGAGCTCCATTTACCATCTATGGCAATACCGTAGGAAGTTTAAGAGTAGCTACCAATGGTTATATAAGTATCAATTTGACCGATAATGGACCTGATTTGAGTAATGATTGTCCACTTCCTTCTGTACCTTCAACAGGAGTTGACACTGCTAGATTATATCCATTACACGATGATTTGGTAGCCACAGTATATTATGAATACTTTACGACTTCACCTTATCCACATCCTAATGGGGATATCATGGGAGCTAGTATGATCGAGTGGTTAGGTAATCACTTCTCTGGTGGAGCGATACAAGCACAGGCCATTTTATTTGACAATGGAGATGTTATTTATCAGTATTTGACAGACGCCGAGGATGGTTCTGGGTCTACCATTGGTGCCCAAGAGAGTGGTAGCGGCCTTGCCGTAACGGCAGCTTGTAATACAGCTGGGACAACTGTTTCGGCAGGTATTTATGGATTATCCCCTTACGGAGATGTTCTTATGAATTCTCCAGCAAGCACGACAGATGCCTGTCCAATGACAATGACTGTAGAGTCTGATACGCCAGATTGTGGTGCCATAGTTACTTTTGACATGCCTATGGCGGTCGATAATTGTGCTGGGGTTACTGTTGCACAAACGGCAGGCTTGGCAAGCGGTAGTGAATTTCCTTTAGGAACAACAACAAATACTTTTATCGCTACAGATGCCAGTGGAAATACGGCTACCTGTACCTTTGATGTGGTTGTTCAGGATACAACACCTATTACAGTTATTTCTGGTCCTATCGATATTTTTACAGGAACAGGCGCTAGTGCTGGAGATTGTGCCACTGTGGTAAATTATGATCCTGTTACTATTGATAGTTTTGTTTTAGATGATAATTGTGGAGACTTAACTTTGGCGACTGTAGTACAGACTGGAGGTTTAGGATCTGGAGCGATGTTCCCAGTAGGTACCAATACCGAAGAATTTACCATTACCGATGTTAATGGTAATGAAACCATATACACCTTTGATATTGTGATCACCGATACTACCTTACCAGTGATAGACTGTCCAGATGAGGTAGTGGTAGCTGGTGACGATAGCGGTAGTTATACTATTGATGATTTTACGGTTTCGGCTTCAGACAACTGCTCTAGTGGTCCAGACCTAGTCGTAACTCAAGACCCGGCACCGGGTACTGTGGTTACAGAGCCTAGCACTACAGCAATTACAGTAACAGCGACTGATGCTGCGGGTAATACCACAACATGTTCCTTTGACTTGGTGGTTGATAGTACTTTGAGTTTGTCAGATAATGTTTTGGATGGATCTTCTATAAGTGTTTATCCTAATCCAGCTATCAACGATATAACAATAGATGCTGGTACTAAAGAAATGGAGCGCATTACTATTTATGATCTACATGGTCGTATTGTTGCAAAAATGGATGTAGCGAGTATAAAGACTCAAATAGACGTCTCTACTTATCAAACAGGAATCTATTTGGTAAACGTTGCTGTAAACGGTCAAACCGTTACAAAACGTCTGATCAAGCAATAAGATATTCATTTAATTTTGATAAAGAGCCCTTAGCACAGCTAAGGGCTCTTTCTATGTATAGGATAGGAGTACTATTCTCATAAAGATTTAGCGCTGCTATTTGATTGTCAATAGACCAGTACCCATAGATGATAAAAGCTGTGCCTTGGGACTCAAAAAAGAGGGGTCTATAAACCGTTTACTATGACATTACATCCATAAAAAAAGGCTACCTGTTTTGGGTAGCCTTTTACTTTGTCTTTTCCTGTTTTGACTTAATTACTAGCCACATTAGGAGGATATACGGTCATAATTTCTCTTACTATTTCGCGTATGCGTTCATTGCGTTTATCAATATTATTGCTTACTAAAGGAGCAGTACCTTGCCCTTGCCACACCAATTGCTTTTTGGAGGCATCGATCAAATCAATATACAATGTACCTTGCGTTGTTCTAGAAACGGTATTGCCAAAGGCGCCGCCCCAGCCCCACATGCCGCCCCAAGGACCACCCCAGGCTCCACCCCAAGGACCCCACATGCCTCCCCAGCCCCAATTGTTCTGGTAAACGTCTACACGTTCATTGGCTTTAGTAAATATGCTTACTAAGATTTCTGGGTTTTGAGATTTTGTAAAGCCTTTGGCATCCATTTCTGTTTCTATCGCTCTAAGGATGCGCTTTTTGTCGAGATCAGAAATATCTGCTTGATCTATTCCAGGTTTGTAAAAGGCATAGGTCTTATACTCTGTGAAGTTTACATCTTGATCATAATCTGAAGCCACTCTCACCGTGCTACACGAGCTAATCAAGAATACGATGGCTAAAAGCGGTAATAGTCGTACTGTTTTCATAAGAATTCTTTTTTAAATGTTATCAAATAACTTTTCTTCAACACTATTTGGTAGTGTAACTTTTAATGAAGGCTCATCTTGCATCGCGCGTTTGATCGCGAATATGGCTCCTTCATTACGTGCCCAACTCCGTCTTGCAATTCCGTTATTGACATCCCAAAATAGCATGGCCTGTAGACGCTTTTGTGCCTCCTTAGTACCATCAAGAACCATACCAAATCCTCCGTTAATAACTTCGCCCCAGCCTACACCTCCACCGTTGTGAATGCTTACCCAGGTAGCACCTCTAAAGCTGTCTCCAATGACATTTTGGATGGCCATATCAGCAGTAAAACGACTACCGTCATAGATATTGCTGGTTTCTCTATAGGGGGAGTCTGTTCCAGAAACGTCGTGATGATCTCGACCTAGAATTACAAGACCAATGTCGCCTTTAGCAATCGCATCATTAAAAGCTTGTGCGATTTGAGCTCTTCCATTGGCATCGGCGTATAAGATTCGGGCTTGAGATCCCACGACAAGTTTATTTTGTTGGGCACCCTTAATCCATTGGATATTGTCTTGCATCTGTTGTTGTATTTCTGAAGGAGCATCAGCAGCTAGTGCTTCTAATACTTTACAAGCAATAGCATCTGTTTTGGCCAAATCTGCTTGATCTCCACTAGCACAAACCCATCTAAAGGGTCCAAAACCGTAGTCAAAACACATAGGGCCCATGATATCTTGCACATAAGACGGATATTTAAAATGTATGCCATCGGCAGCAAGTATATCGGCTCCTGCTCGAGATGCTTCTAGTAAAAAGGCATTTCCGTAGTCAAAAAAGTAGGTGCCTTTGCTGGTGTGCTTATTAATAGCCGCTGTATGGCGTTTGAGACTATTTTGTACGCTTTCGCGAAAGCGCTCCGGGTCTGAAGCCATCAAGTCATTGGCCTGTTCAAAACTGAGACCAACGGGGTAATAGCCACCCGCCCAAGGATTGTGAAGTGAGGTTTGATCACTCCCTATATCGATGTGAATTTGATACTGATCCAAACCTTCCCAGACTTCTACAATATTACCCAGATAAGCGATAGAAACCGCTTCTTGGTTTGCTTGAGCAGTTTGAACACGCTCTGCTAATGCTTCAATAGAATCGATAATCTCATCGACCCAACCTTGGCTATGGCGAGTTTCTACAGCTTTAGGATTGACTTCGGCGCAAATGGTGATACAACCTGCGATAGTACCTGCCTTAGGTTGTGCACCAGACATACCACCTAAACCTGAGGTAACAAAAACACCGCCTTTGGGTGATTTCTTAATTTTTCTAAAGGCATTCATCACGGTAATAGTCGTGCCATGAACGATGCCTTGTGGGCCAATATACATATAGCTTCCCGCGGTCATTTGGCCGTATTGGGTCACCCCCAGGGCGTTAAACTTCTCCCAATCGTCGGGCTGCGAATAATTGGGAATCATCATCCCATTAGTAACCACCACCCTAGGTGCTTCTTTATGCGAGGGAAATAAACCCATAGGATGTCCGGAGTACATGACCAATGTTTGCTGGTCTGTCATTTGAGCGAGATACTGCATGGTAAGCAGGTATTGTGCCCAGTTAGAAAAGACACCACCATTACCCCCATAAGTAATTAATTCGTGCGGGTGCTGTGCCACCGCAGGATCCAGATTGTTTTGAATCATAAGCATGATGGCTGCGGCTTGTTTGCTCTGAGCGGGATAGGCATCAATGGGTCGGGCATACATCTTATAGGTGGGTCTAAAGCGATACATATAAATACGACCATAGGTATCTAGCTCTTCTTTAAACTCTGGTAAAAGTACTTGATGGTGTTGGGCATCAAAGTAACGTAACGCATTTCTTAAGGCCAATTTTGTCTCGCTTTCTGAGAGTATGGCTTTTCGTTTTGGGGCGTGGTTAATGCTAGTATCATAAGGAGTCTTCTCTGGAAGGTGCTCAGGAATTCCTCCGAGTATTTGGTCTTCAAATGTGGTGGTGTTAGCTAGCATAGTGATAAACTAAATAAAAAGTTAGTAGGCGTTTATTCCCGTGTTTTTTTCTGTGTATTGGTCTTTTTGTCAAAGCCATAAGGGCAATGTCTACAGCCGCTTTCACAACAATAACCACGTTTTAAATGATATTGTGCTGTAAAACACCGATAGCCTTCAGGAGTGAGGTAGAAATCCCCTTCTTCTATAGGAATATGTTTCTTCATGTGCGACATAGTACAAAGATACTAAGTATGGTATTAAAGTTGCTAGTGCATATACTGTTCTGATACCGTTAAGAATAAAACGATAAGGGTAGGTGCATTTTTGCTCAAACCCATTACTTTTAATCTATGTTTTTTGTTGTAAATAAATATTTGTTGCGAAAGCGATTTGTGGGCATCACGCTCTGGCCTTTTGTGATTATGAAATCGCCCGATTTAAAAAATGATCAGGTGTTTATCAATCACGAGCAAATACATCTACGACAACAAAGCGAATTACTAGTTTTACCTTTTTTCCTTTTCTATGGGTTGGAGTATCTCTACAGGCTTATACAGTACAAGGATCGCTATATCGCTTATAAAAATATCTCCTTTGAGCGAGAGGCCTATGCCAATGAAAAACAACTGGATTACTTAAAAGAACGCAAGTACTGCGCCTGGCGCAAATATTTGTAACCAATAGCGATTGCTATCAAACTATCGATCAAAAAAAGCGACGATACGCTTTAAATAGTTTTGAGAAGTGTATATCAGGACAGTCATTTATCCTAATTTTGCATGTATTCTGGGTATAGCTTGTTGTTTTGCCCGAGGCGATTGTAGTATGGGCAGCGTTTACATTTTCAATGTAAGGCCTATAAAGCAATACTTTTTTAGACGACTTCATTGGTTATTAATTAAGTGATTTGAATCAAAGTATACCCATTTCATTTTCAGATAATATTTCGGTTTGTATAAAACGAGAAGATTTGTTGCACCCCTTTATTTCGGGTAATAAATTCAGGAAATTAAAGTATAATATCGCTTTCGCGAAAGCACAACAGCTAGAAACCCTTGTAACCTTTGGAGGTGCTTATTCAAATCACATTGCCGCTACCGCTGCCGCAGCAAAGGTCAATGGTTTACAAGCCGTAGGGATTATACGAGGAGAAGAATTAGGAAATGATCTCGAGCAGACGTTATCAGAAAACCCGACCTTACATTTTGCCCATGATCAGGGTATGAAATTTCATTTCGTGACAAGAAGTGCGTATAGAGAAAAGGAGGAGGCGGCAACGGTTAAAGCCTTATTAGAGAGCTTGCCATCACCTTATCTTATACCAGAAGGCGGTAGCAACGAGCTAGCTGTTAAGGGCTGTACAGAAATCTTGACGCCCGCTGATGCTCAATACAATTTTGTGTGCTGTTCGGTTGGGACAGGAGGCACCTTAAAAGGCTTAATTGCTGCTGCTGATGCACATCAGCATATTTTAGGTTTTCCTGCTTTGAAGTCAAGCTATATCAAAGATGAGCTTAAAGATTGGGCAACACATAACAGGTGGTCGCTCATTAATGATTACCACTTTGGGGGCTATGCCAAGGTTTCTAAAGAGCTCATTACATTTATGAATACCTTTTTTGCCGATACGGGTATTTTATTAGATCCTATATATACCGCAAAGCTAATGTATGGGGTTTATGATCTCATCGAGAAGGGGTATTTTCCAGAGAATTCTCGTATTTTAGCAATTCATACAGGTGGCCTGCAAGGCATAGCTGGAATGAATATGAAACTCGCCAAAAAGGGATTACCTATCATACACACCTAATATGCTTAAAAGAATCTTTTTACTAGCGCTAGTGGCTAGTTTTACTGTGGGATGTGGAGGTGCCAAAAAGACCGTTAACCGAAGCAAAACTTCAAAGCCAAGAATAGATCGTACGACAACCCCTAGGGATAGGGATATCCCGGTAAAAGAGGATCCAAAAAGTATTGAGAAAGTGGTAAATCCTGTGCCTAAGGATGGCGTGTCTGCCTATGTAGAAACCTATGCCGAGATCGCCAAAGAAGAAATGTTGCAATACGGTATTCCTGCCAGTATTACCCTAGCACAGGGTATTTTAGAGTCTGGTGCTGGAAAAGGCGAATTGGTTCAAAAGGCAAATAATCATTTTGGTATAAAGTGTCACGACTGGAAAGGAGCAAGGGTCTATCACGACGATGACGAGAAGGGAGAATGCTTTAGAAAATACAGTCTTGCCAAATTCTCTTATCGGGATCACTCCCTGTTTTTGACCAATAGAAAACGCTATCTGGATTTGTTCAAATTGCCAAAAGATGATTATAAAGCTTGGGCGAAAGGGCTAAGAGCGGCTGGCTATGCTACCGATAAAAAATACCCCTCAAAATTGATAAGTCTGATTGAGCGTTATCAATTGTATAAATACGATGGTGAAGTCTTGGGCAAGTCTGAAGATCAATACACTAAAGTAACAGACCAACTAGACCAATATACCGTTCAAAAAGGAGATACCTTATACAGTATTGCAAAAAAATACAATCTGACCGTCGCCAATTTAAAACAATATAATGGGTTGGAAGACAACGCTATTTTTGAAGGACAGGTATTATATGTTAAACCATTAGATAGAGGGTACTAAAATTTATGGAATACAAACGTTCAAGTGCACTATTTGCGGAGGCGCAAAAAGTAATCCCAGGTGGTGTAAATAGTCCAGTACGGGCATTTAAAGCCGTAGGGGGAGATCCCATTTTTGTCAAATCGGCTAAGGGGGCTTACCTCTACGATGAAGATGGCAATACCTTAATTGACTACATCAACTCTTGGGGGCCTATGATTCTAGGTCATGCTTATCCTGCTGTGGTTGATGCTGTGATCGATAAAGCAAAAAAAGGAACCTCTTTTGGGATGCCTACTCAAATAGAGACGGCCATAGCTCAAAAAGCAATAGCGATGGTACCCAATATTGATAAAATAAGATTTGTCAACAGTGGTACAGAGGCTTGTATGAGCGCCATACGGCTGGCCAGAGGCTATACTCATAGAGAAAAAATAATAAAGTTTGCCGGTTGTTATCACGGGCATTCGGACTCCTTTTTAATACAAGCGGGAAGCGGGGCAGTTACTTTTGGTACTCCCAACAGCCCAGGGGTGACACAGGGAACAGCAAAAGATACCCTGCTCGCCAATTATAACGATATCGAAAGTGTGGCTGCGCTTATGCAGGCCAATAAAGATCAAGTAGCCGCTATTATTGTAGAACCCGTGGCTGGGAATATGGGCTGTATACCTCCTCAAGAAGGATTTTTGGAGGGCTTACGTACACTTTGTGATCAGAACGGAACACTATTGATTTTTGACGAAGTAATGACAGGATTTAGACTGGCCAAAGGTGGGGTGCAAGAGCGTTTAGGTATCACTGCCGATATTGCTACCTATGGCAAAGTAATCGGGGGAGGTTTACCCGTTGGTGCCTTTGCAGCAAGGGCCGAAATTATGGATTATCTGGCTCCACAGGGCCCGGTGTATCAGGCAGGAACCCTTAGTGGTAATCCGCTGGCTATGGCAGCTGGTCTGGCCATGTTAACAGCACTTGAAGACGATGCCATTTTTACACGATTAGACGAAAAAACAGCCTATTTGCACAAGGGTATTGCTTCCGCTTTAAGCGAAAATAAGGTAGCTCATACTATTAATAGGATAGGATCCATGATCTCGGTCCACTTTTCTGAAGATGCTGTCGTAGACTTTGCTACTGCGGCCAAAGGAGATAATGCCACGTTTAAAGCCTTTTTTCACGGAATGCTTTCCCAAGGTATTTATATTGCTCCGAGTGCTTATGAAAGTTGGTTCATCACCGATGCCTTGACCTATGCCGATCTCGACAAAACTATTGCTGCTGTTGGGACGGTAGCCAAAACCTTATAAAAAAAGTGCTCATAATTTCTTATGAGCACTTACTAAATACGATATACCTAAATTCTCAAGTGTTTGCAAGGGTGTTTGTTTATTCAAAAAGCTTGATTAATGAGATTTTGAATCTGAATTTAGGTGCACCCTAGTGGTGCAATGTACTAAATTCTTAGGAATTAGTAATCAATTCTTGGTTGCTTCTCAATGGGAGCGTCTATTTCTAGGTCCCAAATTGCGTCTTTTTCCTTTTGAAAGTTGTCGTTTGTGCATGGCTCTCCAGTGCTCAAACTGCGTGTCATCGAGAATGGCTTTCATATCATTTTGAAAAGCGATTTGCGCATCGAGTCGCTGGTTTATTTTTTCAAAGCGATTTGTTTTGGGAGCTGTTCCAGAAACTGCTTTGAATGCCTCCCTTTGCTCTATATGCCCAAGTAGTATCGGGTAAATGGCTTTGCTTTGTGTCTCTGTCAATACCAAGTGGAGGGTCATTTTCTTGGTCTTTAGCATGGCTTTTTGAGCTGTTGTTAAACCTTGATCTGGAGGTGTTGGCCTTTGGGCTTCTGCCATAAAGCTTACACTAATTAATAGGATAAACACTACTTTTTTCATGTGTTGTTTTTTTTTGATGAATATGTATTTATGACTATAACAATCAAAAAAGGTTTAACCAAAAAAAACCTCCCGAAGGAGGTTTTTTATACTTTGACGATCTTATTTGGGATCGAGTATGAATTCGATACGTTCTCTCAAATCCTGAATATGAAATTTGCTCATACGATCTGAGGTGCGATTAGCGGCCGATCTTAGTGCAGCATTAAGCGCTTTAAGCTCTGCTCTTACTACAGGCCTGATATCACTTTGACTTACATCAACATTGGTGCGTCTTCCAAAGCGGGAAGCTTTTCCTTGTTCTTCGTTCATCAGATACTCCAGACGTTCTACATAAGCTCTTTGCAGATTACGGCGATAAACGTCTATAGCCTCGCCTCTTCTCAATTCACTAAATAAGCCTTTGCGCAAATCTTCCATCATGGTCAAATAGGAATAAGCCTCTTCTCCATGAAGTGCCTGGTTTTCTATCATACGACCCATACGGCCAAAATCTAGAAGATTGTTTAGCGTTCTAGTTTGATATCGTCTAATGCGCTCGATACTACCCGCAGATTCAATTTTGTCAAAAATCGAAGTTTCTAATAACCATGTAGGCGTAGAAAAGAGTTGTTGGTGTAAAAATTCAAGTGCCTCTTTTTGTTTGTCTTCGGGCACATGCGTGTATACAGCACCTTCTTGATCATAGGTTTTATAATACTCGTATACTCCGCCAATATTGGCTGTTACATGTCCCATATATCGGTTAAACTGTGACAACACCTGACCATACATTTTTTCAAGTTCCTCATAATTTTGACCATCTTCTGCCGTCCATATGATGAGGTTGGGTACAATTCGCTTTAAATTGGCGATACCATAGGTACTCGCAAGTACAGCATCATCACCTAGATCTTCGGTTTGAGAAGAAGGATCAATCACTCCAAATTGCTGTCGCCCAAAGCGATACATAGGGTCGCCCGCATGTTCGAGTATCCACTGATCCAATATTTCTTTTTCTTCTTCGGCGGTCTTATCCAGGATGGGACGATATCCCCATTTGATAGCATATTTATCATAGATTCCAATATTGGGCATAAGCGCTACATCTCCGTCACCTGGTTGGGCGATATAATTAAAGCGGGCATAATCCATAATAGAAGGAGCTGTGCCGTATTTCTTGGTAAAAGCAGCATCTCTTAATTTTTCTACAGGATAGGCAACACTACTACCCATATTATGTGGTAGCCCTAAGGTATGTCCTACTTCGTGTGAGCTCACAAACCGAATAAGCCTTCCCATAATCTCATCTTTGAATTCATTAGAGCGGGCCATAGGATTAATTGCAGCGGTCTGAACAAAATACCAGTTGTGAAGCAACGTCATCACATTGTGATACCAATTGATATCACTTTCTAATATCTCGCCACTTCTTGGATCACTTACGTGAGGCCCATTGGCGTTGGGAATAGGAGAGGCCAAATAGCGTACTACACTATAGCGCACGTCTTCTGGGCTCCAATCTGGATCTTCTTCCTTAGAAGGAGGGTCCTTGGCAATAATCGCATTTTTAAAACCAGCGGCTTCAAAGGCAACCTGCCAGTCTTCAATACCTTGTTTGATATAAGGCACCCATTTTTTAGGAGTCGCTCTGTCTACATAATACACAATTGGTTTCTTGGGTTCTACCAGTTCTCCTCTTTTAAATTTTTCAATATCCTCGTCCTTCACCTCTAAGCGCCATCGGTCTAGATATCTAATCGTTTTACTTTTCTGTACATCCAACCCATAATCGGTCTGGCCTCTGGCAAACCATCCTACGCGCTGGTCAAAATAGCGGCGCTTCATAGGCTCTTCTGGGAGTAAGATCATAGAGTTACTCATCATTAAAGACAAAGAAGCTGTGGCAGCATTAGATGGTGGCTCTGATGCCGCATAGGTTTTTACACTTCTTACCTCAATATTATTGGGGTAACTTCGTATGGTATCAATATAAGAGCGATTACCATCTAACTTGGTTACCTTATAGCCTTTGCGACGGCGTTGTGGTAGCCCCAAAGGTTTAACATCTTTGGTAAACAAATCGGTGACATTTACCACAGTGTTACGGGTATCGGCGATAGTGTCTTTGTGATAGGCAGCGATGTCAAAGGCGTATAAAATAGGTTCAAAATTGCTATTTTCTACCGCCTCAGAAATAGGAAGAGAGTCTGCTGCTACGATTTGATGCGAGACTACGCGTAACAATACTTTTTTGTCTTTGACATCCCAGCGCAGTACAGAGGTGTTTTGTTTTCCGCCTCCAAAACCAAGGCCAGTAGCTGTTTTGGCAATACGGGTGACCATCAGCATTTCTTTTCCAAAAAGAGAATCAGGGATTTCGTAAAAGTATTCGTTGTCTAATTTGTGTACCGTAAATAATCCACTATCAGACTGAGCTTCATCTGTGATGACCTCATCGTAGGGTTTGATACCATTTTTCTTGTCTTTCTTAGACTTAGCCGCTTGGGCAGTTTTGGTGGCATCGGCTTTCTTGCCTTTAAGCGAGGCACATCCACTTATCGAAATCGTCAAGAGAGCGATGGCGAGATACTGTAGTTTTAGTTTCATAAAATCTGTTTAGGCTGTCGAAATTACTGATCAAAGCAGTAAAATTTTCTAAAGGAAATGTTAATCCCTTTGGAGCAAGCCCATGGTCGTCTTATAAACAGAGACCTTTTGTGTTTTGGCGACCAGCCAGCTGTAAAAGCTCAGTAAAAACAGATCGACCTGTGTTTTTTGAAAGGATTGAAATTGTAGTCGTACGCTTTCGCGAAAGCGGGTATCGTCAATAATTTGCGGAGATTGAAAAAGGCTGGTAAACAAGTCTAAAAAGATTTTTAGCCGCGATTCTTGGGCGATATGGGCGGTGTAATTGCGCTTAAAACTGCGCAGCAAAGATTCGACCAGGTCTATATGTTCGAGCTCTAGATGAATAATAAGCGTTATGAGCTCCTTTTTAATGAGCCAGTCTACCCCCTCTTTTTTGAGATACCACTTTGGAGAGTGTTGCAGTAATCGCAATACCCCTAGCGCTTGTTTACATTGGTGTTGCTGCACGTAAAAAACCCCTAGTGCCAATGTGAGATCTGGAGTAAGTGGAAGTTTTTGGGCGCTGTGATTTTCTAGCAATGTAATTGCCTTAAGACCTTGCCCCGTATAGTTTAAATGTAATGCTTTGAGTAAGAGTGCGCTTTCGCGAAAGCGTTTATAATACCTTCCATTTTCTAGCGCAATGGCGTCTTGGAGTCGATCGATGTATACCTCAGACTGTGAAAATTGTCTGGATCTAAAATAGGCATTGGCCAGAAAGTAGAGTATATGTATGCGGTAATACAGATGTTTGCTGGAGTGGGTCACTCTGCTATGGATGACATCTTCGATTTGGGCTATAAGCGGGAGGGCTCCGTAAAAATCGTGTGATTGATGTGCAAGGGTGTTGATAATCTCCAATAGCTGAAACAGGGCCTTAAAAGATAAGCTTTGATCGATGCTTATTTGATACCGCTCAAAAACATCTCTGATAAGCCGATCCAAAGGCTGAGAAAAATGATCGCCATTAGACAATCGCTGTTTGAGCGTGGCGTAGGCCATATTGAGTTGTTCTTCTTTGTGGTGTTGTGCTTTGTTGTTATTAAAATCTTTAATACACTGCGCTAGTTCAAGATCAGAATGCCGATGCGCATATTGAATTTTGGTGTGATAGATTTCACTTAGCCCCGAATAGAGATCAATCTCTTGGGCCATTTGCTGGGCGCGCAATAGTACCTTTCTGGCAGCGAGATCTTGTTGGTTTTCATAAAATATGCGAGCAGCAAGCAGGTATTTAAATACGTCTAGCTCTTGAGAAGATTCTGTTTCGAAGCTACGTGCTGCCGTAAAATCAATAAGGGCATCAAAGAGTCTTTTGCATAAGGCGTGATAGGCGTTTCTCGCTTGTTTTTTATAGATGATGAGATCAGGGCGATCGGGTAAAGGATCCTCGCGTAAAAGATGGGCAAGACGGATATTTTTGGTGTCGCTTCTCCTGTTTCTTCGCGCTAAGAAATGCGTAAAAGCCAGAAAATCGTCTTGGCTAAGTTGTTTTATTAAGGAATGTAATAACATTTAAATCGTAAGTATTAGTACATTAAAGTTAGTATTATATATGATTAAATTCTAAAAATACTTATAATTTAATCATAAGTATTTAGATCATTCTGTGTTTTGTAGCTGTAGTGGTCATCGCATATTTGCCTTGTCAACAAACAACTACGACATGGAATTTAACAACAAAAAATTATCTAGAACCTCTCGTATTATTCATTATGGCTTAAGTACCGTACTTGCGATTTTTTTAATAGGTCTGGCCAATAGAATTATTGGCGACCTAGACGGGGTAAGTCAAAGACCCCTACTCGAAACCTTTGAAGCGACATCGGCCATGCGCAATTTTCAGGCTCGACAAGATGGCTTGCAATTGCAACAACAGGAGCTTGATCATCAAACCAATAGGCTAGACCTGCGTTTAGAACTTTATCAGAGCGCACTGAAAGAACAACAAGCTTCGTTTACCTCTTGGATCTCGACACGACGCGCTACTCAGTCTAATGCGATTAATGCCGAAATCCAAAGAAAGAATACTTCCTTAGACAGTCTTCAAGGCATGTTAAAAGCGCTGCGCGCTGATAAAATCAAACTCAAGGCGACCCTAGCGGGATTACAAGAGCAAAAACGAGCTATTCTGGCCTTGATGTCTAAGGAAAGAACAACTGCTTATAATCACTATCAAAACGCCGTACGTGCTTACGAGTTAAAGCTCTTTCTGAGCAGATTGCTCTTTGTCTTACCCATTTTACTGATAGGCGTATGGATAGGGCTCAAAAAGAGAAAAAGCAATTATTGGCCATTGTATCGAGGTTTTGTCTTCTTTTCGGGCTATGCTTTTTTTGTGGGGCTGTTACCATATTTGCCCAGTTATGGCGGTTACGTGCGATATAGTATTGGCATTTTGCTCTCTGTATTTCTGGGTATATATGCCATACGATCGCTTAGAAGATTTATTGCCAGAAAAAAAGAAACCTTACAGCGATCTACCATAGAACGATCAAAGTCGATTAAGGAAGAGGTAGCCGAAAAAGCCTTAGACCAACATATGTGTCCTAGTTGCGGTAAAGATTTTTTAATAAACGAGCTGCATCAAACCAAAAGCAGTAAGGCAGTTACTGGGCAATTTAAAGTAACACCCTTTTGCAGGCATTGTGGTTTAGAACTCTTTACGGCTTGTAGCACGTGTAAGACTCAGAACTATGCCCATTTGCCGCATTGTTATAGTTGTGGTGACCCTATGCCAAGGCCTCAATAAACAAAGAAATCAACATTTTAATACTTAATAATAAAATCAACAACAGTAGTATGGAAAATCAAATGAATATTATGCCAGCAAAGAAAACGAATAAAACGGATGCTAAAACGCAGCAGCCTTTTACCTGCAAACCAACACCCGCTTTTGTATCGGCCTCTTGGTCGGCCCTGTTTATAGGGATGATCTCTTATTGTATAGGATTGTGGAACGCCACTATGGAACTTAACGAGAAAGGCTATTATTTTACCATTTTATTATTTGGTCTGTTTGCCGTAATCTCTGTACAGAAATCGGTACGAGATCGGGCCGAGGGTGTGGCCGTGACCGATATTTATTACGGCATAAGCTGGTTTGTCACCATTGCAGCCATTTTATTATTAATCATCGGGCTTTGGAATGCCACCCTTGACCTATCAGAAAAAGGTTTTTATGGGATGTCTTTCGCCTTGAGCTTATTTGCAGCTATTGCTGTCCAGAAAAATACCAGAGATTTGAAATGGCTCGATAATAGGGACAACTAAAATAAGAACAAACGATTTTTTTAATAATAGAAATCGTTTGTTGTTGATTGGGGTATCCGGATACCTGACCCAAAAGTAAGATCTTGCTTTTGGGTTTTTTAAGTCGCAGTCTAATCTACTTTGGGATCTTTTTCGGGGTCGTATTTCATAAAAAAATTGATCCAAATATTACGCGCCAATCTCATAATAACAGGCATAAATACAATCATAGTAACCAAAATGGCGAAGAAAGTATTTAAACGACTCGCCTCAAAACCAAAATAAGCAATAACAAAAGCGGCCCCAGCAAAAAATAATCCTACAGGATAACTCACATACATGGCACCGTAAAAAAATGAGGGTTCAATTTTGTATTTGGTATGACAGTGGGAGCAGCGCTCGTGCATTTTCAGGGTATCTTGAAGTTTGTAAGGATTGGCGGTTTTGTACATCGATTCATTGTGACACACTGGGCATTTGCCTGTAAAAATACTATATAGCTTTGTTCCTTTTAGAAATCCCATAAACGCATTGCTTAACACTACAAATTTAAGCATCTTTGCAGCAAAATTGCGCTGCGAATGCTAAATATCCACAATCTTTCTGTCTCCTTTCAAGGAAGTTATTTGTTTGAAGAAATCACCTTTCGATTAGGAAACGGTGATCGTGTAGGTCTGGTCGGGAAGAACGGTGCAGGTAAATCGACCCTCCTGCGTATCATCTCAGGAGAACAACCTTATGACACTGGCGCTATCGCTTTAGAAAAAGAGGTGCGTATAGGCTTTTTAAAGCAAGATATCGATTTTGTAGAAGGACGAACCGTACTCGAAGAATCCTATGAAGCTTTTCAGGAGATCAAAGCGCTAGAAGCGAGATTAGATGAGATAAATACCCAGCTAGCGACTAGGACAGATTACGAGAGTGAGGCCTACAATCAATTGATGATAGATGTCAATGAGGTACAGCAGCAGTACGAGGTGCACGGTGGGTATAATTACAAAGGAGAAACAGAACGCATTTTACAAGGTCTAGGATTTAAGCGAGAAGATTTTGACAAACTTACCGACACCTTTTCTGGAGGTTGGCGCATGCGTATCGAACTGGCTAAATTGCTCTTGCAAACAAATGATATACTGCTTCTAGATGAGCCTACCAACCACTTGGATATTGAATCTATTATATGGCTTGAGGGCTTTTTAAAAAATTATGTAGGTGCTGTAGTGATTGTATCTCACGATAAAATGTTTTTGGACAATGTCACCAATCGTACGATAGAGATATCCTTAGGGCGTATTTACGATTATCCCAAGGCGTATTCTCAGTATTTGGTCTTGCGCAAAGAACTGCGCGAACAACAGCTGGCTTCTCAAAAAAATCAGCAAAAACAAATAGAGCAAACCGAAAAACTTATAGAAAAATTTCGCGCCAAAGCGTCCAAAGCCAGTATGGCGCAATCGCTGATCAAAAAATTAGATAAGATCGATCGCATCGAAGTTGATGAAAATGACAATAGTGTGATGACGTTAAAGTTTCCCGTTTCGGTCACGCCAGGTAAAGTAGTGGTTGAAGCGCATGACATAGCAAAAAGTTACGGGACTAAACACGTATTGCAGGATATTGATCTTTTGATAGAACGCGATAGCAAAACAGCCTTTGTAGGGCAAAATGGTCAAGGAAAGTCAACCCTTGCCAAAATAATTGTGGGTGAGTTAGAACATCAGGGCAATCTTAAATTGGGACACAATGTCGAGATTGGTTACTTTGCTCAAAATCAAGCCGAATATCTCGATGGCAAAAAAACGGTAGAAGAAACCATGATTGATGCCGCCGATGAGAAAACCAGACCCCGAGTAAGAGATATTTTAGGATCCTTTTTATTTAGAGGTGAAGAAGTTGATAAATATGTGCGGGTCTTATCTGGAGGCGAGCGCAATAGATTGGCCTTGGCCAAGCTGATGTTGCAGCCATTTAATGTACTGGTGATGGATGAGCCAACCAATCATTTGGACATTAAATCTAAAAATGTACTAAAAGACGCTTTGCGCAATTTTGAGGGTACCTTGATTGTGGTCTCTCACGACCGTGACTTTTTACAAGGTCTCACCAACAAGGTTTTTGAATTTAAGGATAGGCAAATTAAAGAATACTTGGGCGATATCGATTATTATCTGGATGCTCGTGAAGTTTCTAGCTTGCGCGAAATAGAAAAGCGAGATACCCCGACTACCCAAACAAAGCCAACCTCTAATAAACAATCATACGAAGATCAGAAAAAACTCAAATCACTCAATAATCGATTGAGTAAGGTGGAGGCAAACATCAATAAACTGGAACGTGAGATCAAAGAAATAGATGTAGCTCTTGCGGTCAATTACGATGAGGAAATCGCCAAACCTAACTTTTTTGAGAAGTATCAGGCCAAAAAGAAGCAGCTTGAAAAATATATGGAAGATTGGGAAGAGATTACTGAGGCCTTAGAGCAACTCCAATCCTAGCCGCTGCGATTTGTTTTTATTTATGAGTTTTTTAACAGCGACACGCTCATAGTCGAATTAGCTTTGTTGAAAATTTCTGTGTTTTACAATCAGCCATACTATTGTCTTTGATGTTTTAAAGCGAGGTAATAGTGCGCTGTTTTTAAGACCTGCACATTCGAACCAACCATCAACATGATGCTTTTACGAAAAATTCTATTATCTCTTTTGGGGCTTGTACTTATTGGTGGGGCTCTGATGATAGCTTCATCACTCATTAACGGAAACAAACGACAACGTCCTAAGCCTAAAAAAGTAGTAAAGACTGTGTTTGTAGATACGGTAAAAAATACCACAATTCCTATAGAAATAGCTGCCAATGGGAATCTAGTAGCCCAACGTAGGCTCGAACTATTTGCTGAGGTACAGGGAGTTTTCCAGATGGGATCCAAGCTTTTTAAACCGGGACAGGTTTATCGCAAGGGTGAGACTTTGGTACGCATTAATAGTGCAGAGTACTATGCGTCTGTCAAATCACAAAAGAGTAATTTGTTTAACCAGATTACGGCCATCATGCCCGACTTGCGATTGGATTACCCTGAGGTTTATCCTAAGTGGCAGGCCTATATGAATGCCTTTGATGTAGAAAAAACCATTGCACCTCTGCCAGAAATGACTTCAGAAAAGGAGCGTTTCTTTATAACTGGACGCAATATTCCTGCGACTTATTACACTATAAAAAATCTAGAGCAACGGTTAAGTAAATACCGTATTAGAGCACCATTCAATGGGATTTTGACAGAGGCTCTGGTCACAGAGGGTACTTTGATTAGGCCTGGACAGCGATTGGGAACGTTTATCGATATGGGTGTTTATGAACTGGAAGTGGCTATTAGTAAAACCTATGCAGATCTGTTGGAGGTTGGTAACAGCGTAAATCTTACCACTATTGATGGGACAAAGTCATATACTGGGAAAGTTGTGAGGGTTAACGGTAATATCGATCAGGCTTCACAAACCATTAATGCATACATAGAAGTACGCGATAAAGACTTGCGCGAAGGGGTATACCTCGAGGCCAATTTGCAGGCTAGAGAAGAGCAGAATGCCATATCAGTAAGTCGTAGTTTATTACAGCCCAACGATCAGATTTTTGTAGTAAAGGATTCGATCCTGGATATGATACCAGTCAAACCAGTTTATTTTTCGGCCAAGGAAGTGGTACTCAAAGACGTGCCAGAAGGAGCGGTTATCGTAAGTAAACCCGTACCAGGTGCTTACAGCGGTATGTTAGTCAAGATCTATCGAGAAAACAAAGATGCGACTGCTTTAGAAACAGCCTCTAATACAGACTCATAATGCGCAAATTAATAGAATATTTTATTCGGTATCACGTTGCTGTCAATGTGATTGTCATTGCCTTTTTTGTCTTTGGTGTGGCAGGAGCCCTGTCGCTGAAATCGTCTTTTTTTCCGCTGGTAGATTCTAAGAATATCTCGATTAATGTGGTCTACCCTGGGGCATCACCTCAAGAAGTCGAAGAGGGAATAATATTAAAGATAGAAGACAATCTCAAGGGATTAGCAGGTGTTGAACGCGTGACCTCCACTTCAAGGGAAAATAGTGGGAATATCAATGTCGAAATCGAAAAAGGCAAGGATATCGATTTTATGCTCCTCGAGGTCAAAAATGCAGTAGACAGAGTGCCCTCCTTTCCTTCGGGAATGGAGCCACTAGTAGTCTCCAAGCTCGAGGCAATTAGGCAAACTATTTCTTTCGCGATAAGCGGAGCCGATATCCCGCTAGCCACCTTAAAACAAATTGGACGTCAAGTCGAGAATGATATCCGAGGGATCGAAGGTATTTCTCAAATCAATATTTCGGGTTATCCAGACGAAGAAATTGAAATCGCAGTTGATGAGAATAGCCTTTTGGCCTATAATCTGTCATTTAATGAGGTAGCCCAAGCTGTAACACGCGCCAATATTTTAACCACAGGCGGGACCATAAAAACAGAAGCCGAAGAGTATTTAATACGGGCCAACAATAGATCGTATTATGGAGATGAATTGTCCAATCTTATTGTAAGAGCAGATGCCAGCGGTCGTACCATTAGATTAAAGGATGTCGCCCAGGTAAGAGATCGCTTTTCTGAAACAGCTAATGCCAGTTATTTTAACGGCGATCTGGCCGTAGATGTTACCATAACCAGTACCAATACAGAAGACTTAATTTCGTCTGCCGAAAAGGCCAAAGAATATATAGAAGATTTTAATGCCAAGTACAACAATGTGCAGCTCAATGTGGTGAGCGATTTATCGATCACTCTTGTGCAACGTACCAAGCTACTTACCGAGAATGCCGTGATAGGTATGTTGCTGGTTTTGGTCTTTTTGTCCTTATTTCTTAATACAAGATTGGCATTTTGGGTCGCTTTCGGCTTACCCGTAGCCTTTTTGGGAATGTTTGCCTTTGCCAGTTATTTTAATGTGACAATCAATGTGCTTTCGCTCTTTGGGATGATCATCGTAATCGGAATTTTGGTAGATGACGGTATCGTTATTGCCGAAAATATATATCAGCATTACGAACAGGGAAAAGAGCCCATACAGGCTGCTGTAGATGGGGTGATGGAGGTGATTCCTCCCATTGTTTCGGCTATTGTAACAACCATACTGGCTTTTGGCATATTCTTATTTCTTGATGGGAGGATAGGAGAATTCTTTGGAGAGGTCTCAGTCATTGTAATTTTGACCCTGACGGTATCCTTAGTAGAAGCTTTGATTATTTTGCCAGCGCATTTGGCGCATTCAAAGGCTTTGAGAAAGGAGCAAGGCAAACCTAAGACCGCCATAGGACGTCTTTTTTCTAAATTGCGATATATCAACACTTTTGGAGATCGTATCATGAGGTGGCTACGCGATAATTTGTACAGCCCTGCTTTGCGATTCTCGCTTAAGTATCAATTTTTAACCTTTTCCTTTTTTGTGGTATTCTTTATACTCACAGCGGGAAGTGTTGGAGGCGGTATTATCAGAGGAGCATTTTTTCCGCGTATTGCCAGTGATAGAGTAGCCATCAATCTCTCAATGCCAAACGGTACTAACGAACGCGTGACCGATAGTATCATTAGTCTGATAGAGCGCAATGCCGTCTTGCTCAATAAAGAGTTGACACAAGAATATCTCGCTGGTACAGATAAGGAATTAGTAGAGAATATCATCAAAAACGTAGGGCCTGGTTCTTCAACTGCTTCTTTGACCATCAACTTGTTGCCTGGTGAAGAACGCCCCAATGCGGTGACTTCAGACTTGGTTACTTCTCGCTTGCGCGAAATGGTAGGACCAGTCATTGGAGTAGAGAGTTTGGTCTACGGTAGTGGTGGAAATTTTGGAGGACGGCCTGTATCAGTTTCGCTTCTGGGCAATAATATAAGTGAGTTAAAAGCAGCTAAGGCAGAACTCAAGGAAAGTTTGCAAACCAATCAATTGTTAAAAGATGTGACAGACAATGATCCTGCCGGCATCAAAGAAATTAGGTTAGACTTAAATGATAATGCTTACGCCTTGGGTCTAAATTTAAGAGATGTCATGACTCAGGTAAGAGCAGGATTTTTTGGGGCTCAGGCACAGCGTTTTCAACGCGGACAGGATGAGATACGAGTTTGGGTGCGTTATGATCGTGACAATCGCTCTTCGATACAAGATCTTGATGCGATGCGTATTACCACTCCTACAGGACAGCGTATCCCGCTCAACGAAATCGCTAGCTATTCCATAGAACGTGGCGATGTCGCGATTAATCACCTTGATGGAAGACGCGAAATACAAATCTCTGCCGATCTTAAAAACCCAGACGAGACCAGCGCCACCGATGTGATGACAGAAATCAGAACGGTAACCATGCCTGAGATCTTGTCTAAATATCCTACGGTTACCCCTTCTTATGAAGGTCAAAACAGAGAAGCAGGTAAATTGCTCAATTCGCTCAAACCAGTAGGCTTGACCGTGCTGATGTTAATTTATATAACCATTGCATTTACTTTTAGAAGCTATAGCCAACCTCTCATTTTATTATTACTCATTCCATTTAGTCTGCCAGCAGTAGCCTGGGGGCATTATATACACGGCTTCCCGATTAATATACTTTCAATGTTAGGAATTATTGCCTTGATAGGAATTATGGTCAATGATGGTCTGGTGCTCATAGGTAAGTTCAATAGTAATTTGCGATTAGGAATGACCTTTGATGAGGCCATATACCAGGCTGGTCGATCTCGTTTTAGAGCGATATTTTTGACCTCGATCACAACCATAGCAGGATTGGCACCACTCATCTTTGAACAAAGCCGTCAAGCGCAATTTTTGATTCCTATGGCAATTTCTATCGCCTATGGGATTGGATTTGCCACGGTATTGACCCTTATTGTTCTGCCTATTTTCTTGTCTTTTAACAATTTCTGGAAACGGGAATACACTTGGTTATTCGCCAATAGACCTGTTAGTAAGGAAGAGGTAGAACGCGCCATAAAAGAGCAAAAAGAAGAAGAAGCTCATTCGCATTCTCCTAATCAATTAGAAGAAGCCTTAGATGAAAATAACGACGATACAGTTAGTTCCCCAGTGTATGAATCTCAATAAGTTTTATGTATTAGGATGCTTGCTTTGTTGCGCTTTCGCGAAAGCGTATGCACAAGAAGTACCTACAGAAATAATCTCCAAGACCGAGGCCGTGAGCCAAATGCTTCAAAATAATTTTGGTATTCAATTGGCCAATAATCAAGTCGAGATTGCCGATAATAACACCAGTATTCTAAATTCAGATTATTTGCCTACGGTTTTTGGACTGGCAGGGGCTAATTTTGACCGTACCACCAGTACCACCGATTTTAACGGGGCCCGAGATAATGATGGCAACCTAAGACCAGATGTAGTCATACCTGATGCCGAGACGGTAAGATATGACGCCTCTATTAATGCAAGCTATACGCTTTTTGATGGGTTGGGGAGGTATTACAATTACAAACAATTACAGGAGCAATACAATCTTTCTCAATTGGAAGCGCGTGAAACCATAGAAAGTACGATGCTACAATTATTTTCGGTCTATTATGAAGTGGCGAGAATTGAAGAAAACATTTCTGTTTTTAAGGAGGCTTTAAATATTTCGCGAAAGCGGGAAATTCGGGCTGCTTATCAATTTGAATACGGGCAGGTCAATAAATTGGAAATTTTAAATGCTCAGGTTGATATTGTAACCGATAGTATCAACCTTTTAAATGCCCAACAACAATTGCGGAACACCCAGCGCGATCTCAATGTGGTATTGGCGCGAGAAATTGAAGATTTGAAAACTGCTGACACTACGGTGACTTTTGTTAACCCGCTTTTAATAGACGGGTATATTGAGCAAGCGGCCACCAATAATGTACGTTTGTTACAAATAGAACAAAACATCCTTATTACCGATTACGAGATAAAAAAAGCCAAAGGCCTGTTTTTACCCACTATCGGATTAACGGGAAGTTACGGATGGAATTTGTCAAACAATCCGGCTTCTGCCTTCTTTCCCGGAACCACTAGAACGGCTACAAGTCTAACGGCGGGTGCCAGTTTGCGTTGGAACCTCTTTGATGGCGGAAGATCTGTGATAGGTGTAAAAAATGCCAAAATAGCCCTCAATAGCCAGCAATTGCAACAGGAGCAGGTAAAACAGCAGGTCTTTAGAGATATTTCTAATGCACGGGGTAATTATCGCAATGCCCTACAAATATTTAGAATGCAAGAGCAAAATGTGATCACCAGCCAGGCCAATTTTGAACGGTCGGCAGAGCGGTTAAAACTAGGACAAATTTCTAGTGTAGAGTTTCGGCAGGCGCAGCTTAATTTACTCAACGCCCAGACCACAAAAAATGCGGCAAAATACACCGCAAAGTTAGCCGAGTTACAATTGCTCCAGCTCACCGGGCAATTACTCAATGTAGATTTTTGATGGAAGACCGGGTTTTTATCATAATCCTAGCAAGGTTGAGCGCTGGGTGCAGTGCGCTTTAACGTTGCACTCTCCCTTCGGTCGTGAATCTCGTAAACTCGATTTCGCGAAAGCTTGTAAAAGAGCTAAGCAATCGAGGGTAACAGGGCCAAACCATAGAAGAGAAATTAAAGCTAGCACTTATGTTTGAACATTTTTTTCAATGTCCCTATTGTTGGGAAGAGATCTCGATGCTGTTAGATCCTTCGGTTACGGCAACCTATGTCGAAGACTGTGAGGTGTGTTGTAACCCGATCCAGATAAGTACACGATTTGAAGCAGGTGATCTAGTAGGATTTGAAGCGCTTAACATCGAGCAATAATTTGTATATTGATACAAATTACTTCTTGATGATTTCTTCGTTTAGTTTTTCTGATAATACCGTGGGCTATATCCTAAGTGGAGAGGTAAACCAGAAAACTATTGACCGTATGATCAAACAAATTGAAGACAAATGGGAACGTTTTGATCAAATCAATTTGTATCTCGAAGACGATAATGTGGAGGAGTTTACCCTTGGAGCCATTGTCAAGGAGTTTCAGTTTAAACTTTCCAATGCCGAGAAATTTGAGAAAATCGCGCTGGTCACTAACCGAAAGTGGATCAAAGCCTGTTCGGCGTTAAAAAATATGCTGGTCTCTGCAGAGATGCGTGCCTTTGATACCGAAAATCGTTTAGAAGCCCTTTCTTGGGTAGGGTACTAATTTTTTGGAAACGTATATTGTGACTCATTTTAAAATCCTACACTTCCATGTTATTTGATTTTAGTTTTGCAGACAATACTATAGGATATCTCATTGAGGGAGACATGGATAAGGCTACCATTCTAGAGCTAAGACAACTAATCCTTGAGAAGTTCAAAACACACGATAAGATTAATTTGTATTTGGAAGACAGCGATATAGGTCGTTTTTCATTTACTGCCGCAACCATAGGAGCACTTTTTCCTATAGAGTATGCCAATCGGTTTTTAAAAATTGCCCTTGTCACCGATAGAAAGTGGATACACTTACTCGCCGCTATGGATAACCTGGTGATCAGACCCCAACTCAAGTACTTTAGCACAGAAGATCGACTTAAGGCGATCAATTGGATAGCCTCTGGAGAGGCACATCCCTCTAAGTTATAAGCCCTTAGAAACAAAGCCTACTTTTAATATAATTTTTACATTATTTACCGTGTAAAAACGGAAATCTATCGTATATTTGCACCAATAGCGCGGGATAGAGCAGTAGGCAGCTCGTCGGGCTCATAACCCGAAGGTCACTGGTTCGAGTCCAGTTCCCGCTACTACTTAAAAGCTTCACCTTGTTGTGAAGCTTTTTTTTATTTGAGAATAGTGTGGTCACTGGTTCCCCCGATGC